>CAYZQM010000004.1:39767-70576 GCA_964480175.1 uncultured Sandaracinaceae bacterium | reverse complement strand
TACCCCCCGCGATCGGCGGCGCCGAGTCCACCGAGACCCACAGCTACGGCCGCGCGGTCTACGCCTCCGCGCAGCTCTCGCTCACCGAGCTCACGCTGCTCGTCGAGTGGAAGGACTACGACAACTTCCTGGTCGCACCGACGCTGCTCGAGGCCGACGCGAGCCGCATCTACAGCGCCGCGCCCAACATCGAGTTCGACGGCCCCCAGCGTCTGCGCGCGATCGGTCACCAGCGCGGCGCCTCGATCCGCATGGACTACGCGTTCCTTCCCGGGCCGTGGTCGTTCTCGGTCAACGGCTCCGCGTTCGGGCTGGCCGAAGACGCCAACGTCGATCCCTGGGACGGCATCTTGGTGACCCACGGCTGGGCGAGCATCGCGCGGCGCCAGGAGTACGACGAGGATCCCAACTGGTCGTTCGAGCTCATCGGGGGCTACCGCCGCGAGTCGTTGATCCACGAGCGCTCCTACGGCGACATCCGCTTGGGGTTCGGCGACGTGGACCGCGAGATGATCCACGGACAGATCAGCGCCGCGCTGGGCTCGGGCGATCACGCGCTCGAGCTGAGCGCGGATGATCGCTTCGAGACCGAGCGCGCCTTCGACGGCGGCATCACCGAGTACCACGTGGGCGGCGTCTCGCTCACGTACACCTACGGGATCCAGTTCGTCGCCGCGGTGACCTGGCGCTGGACGGACTTCTTGAGCCCCGACGTCCGCGCCCAGCGGCTCGGGATCTCACCGGAGCTCGGGCGGCACTACCCCTCGCTCGAGCTGCAGTGGAACTTCGATCCCGGCACCTTCGTGCGCGGCATGATCGGCGCGACGCCCGGTGGACTCATCTGCAGCGGCGGCGTCTGCCGTCAGGTCCCGCCCTTCGAAGGCGGCATGCTGCAGTTCGTCGCGCGCCTCTGATCGACGCTCACGCCTCCACGTAGCGCAGGCCACAGCCCGCGGCGATCGTGCGATCGATGGGGCCCGATCCGATCAGCCGCGAGCGCGAGACGTCGATCGCCGCACGCTCGATCCACGACGCGACGAGCCCAGGCAGCGGCGGCCGACACCAGCAGACCGGCGGCCCCGCGCCATGGGTGCAGAGCGCGATCTCCGCATCTGCCGAATCGAGCTTCGCTGCGATCGACGCACGCAGCGCCGCCTCCCCATCGGGCGACCAACCGAAGATCAGCAAGGGTCCGTCCGGCAGATCGCGCACCCGATCGAGCGCGCCCACGGCGATCGCGGTCCCCGACGCGTGCCCCGACGGGCGGCGCACGAACGGCACCTCGTCGATCGCATCGAACCCCTCGTCGAGCGACGGCGCCTCGAGCTCGCGCGCGTAGCGAAAGAGCGCTTGGGGCGGGACGATGCGGGGATCCTTGCTGCGCTTCAGCGCCTCGGGCTCGGGGAGCGCGCCGAGCGTCCGGACGATGCGGCGCGCGACGTTCGCCTGCGCGATCGGCGCATCGACGAAGTGAGCCCGCGCGATCACCCGCGCGCCCGCGCGCCGCGCGACCTCGACGAAGAGCGCGCGCTGGGCCCGGGTGCCCGCCGTGTTGTCGAGCACGATCCGCGCGGGCGGCTCCGGCGACGAGAGCACCGACGCGAGCTCCTTCGCGAGCCCCGAGAGGGTGCCGCCGCGCACATCGCGGCTCAGCACCGGCGTCCCTGGCTCCAGCGCCTCGAGCGAGCTCGACTTCCCCGAGCCTTGGCTGCCCACGAGCAGCACCACCTCGACCGGTCGGCGGAGCGCGCTCACCGCGATCTGGTTCCGCTGTGCGATGCGCTCCCGCTCGGGCGCGCTCAGCGCGATCGACCGTGCATGCGCGAGCTCGCGGATCGACTCGATGCGGGTCGCGCCGACCAACGGCACGACGCCCTCGGCGATCAGCGACGCGATCGCGACCTGCGCAGCGCTCGCGCCGTGCGCGTCGCCGACCGCGGCGAGCACCGGATCGCGCGCGAGCTTGCTGGCGCGCGAAGGACCACCGAGCGGGGTGTGCGCCAACACCGTCAGGCCTCGCTCCCGCGCCAGCGCGACGACGCCGCTGCGCTCGGCGCTCCGATCGTGCAGCGAGAGCGGCACCTGAAGGTGCGTGAGCGCTCCGTGATCGAGCGCCTCGCTCAGCTGGGCCCGGCTCACGTTGCAGATCCCGATCGCGCGCGCGAGCCCGGCCGCACGCAGCCCCTCGAGCGCCCGCACCGACGTCGCGAGCGGCACTGCGGGATCCACCGCGTGCAACAAGAGCACATCCAGCGGGCGCTTCAGGCGCGCGGCGCTCGCCTCGGCCGACGCCTCGATCTGCTTGCGCCGTCCGTCGGTGCGCCACGCCGTACCCCACCGGGTGACGCCGGCCTTGGTCACCACGCACACGTCGGCGCGCCCGTCGATCACCTCCGCGATCAGGCGCTCGTTGTGGCCGAGCTCGTGATCCCCGAGCGCGTAGCTCGGCGCGGTGTCCAAGAGCGTGATGCCGAGGGCCAGCGCCTCGCGCAGCACCTCGTGCGCCCGCCCCTCGTCGCGCGAGGTGTCGGTGGACAGGCGCATGCACCCGAGCCCCACCGCGTGCATGCCCGCTCAGCCCTTCGACGCGAGGTACTTGCTGAGGCCTTCGGTGGTGCTCGCGAGGTTCGCCGTGATCTGCTTGGCGAGGAAGCTCTCCACGGCCTTGCCGATCGAGCCCGCCATGAAGCTCGGGATCCCGCTGAGCTTCTTGGCGTCGATGTTGAACTCCCCGATCAGCTCGACGCGGCACTTGCTGTCGCCGACCCCGAGCATCTTCGTGGTGCCCGAGCAGCTCACGGCCTCGGTGAACGCGTGGGTACGGATCGACCAGCTGCCCGCGAGCTCCGCCGCGTTCCAGGTGGCGAAGTCGTCCCACTTCATGACCTTCTCGTCGACGATGCTGCGCAGCGCCGCGGGGATGTCACCGCCGCCGTGCCAGACGTTGTGGAGCTTCACCACGTCGCCCTCTTCGGTGCGCTCCTTGACCTCGATGGAGCGCACGTTCGGCAAGAACGCCGCCACGTTCGGCAGCTCGTCGCGGTACGCGCGGAACACCACGTCGCGAGGGAAGGGCACGATGGTGTCGGCTTCGATTCGCACGGTGCGGAGGTGTACTTGCCGACGGGCACGGGGCAACCCTCGACCGCTCGGCGCGCGCAGCCGTCCGCTCGCCGCGCGCGGCTGGATTTTCCCGTCGGGGTGCGCTGTTCTGCCCGCTTGAGCCCGCGCCTCGGCACCGTTCGGCGTCCCCTGCGCACGTCGCTGCTCCTCTGCACGCTGCCGCTCACGGTCGCCCTCTGCACGACGACGTGCAGCCCGCGCGACGTCGATCGCGACACGCTCAGCCGGCGCGGCGAGCTCCAGTACCGCTGGGCCCGCGTTCACCTCCGCGGATCGTTTGCGGGCTACGGCCTCGACGACGACCTCGGCGTCTCTGCGTTCGACGTCATCCTGCTCTCGAACCTCGCGAGCGGTCTGATGAACGTGGCCCAGCTCACGGGCGATCGCGACCAAGAGCTCGCGGAGCTCGGCAGCGAGGTCGCGCGCCGCGCGCTCTCGGAGCACGTCGCGCCGCGATCCTTCCGCGAGGGCAGGCACCTGGGCGATCACAACCTCTACGGCTCGCACCTCTTGCTCACGCTCGCGATCGAGCATCACCTCCTGGTGCGCGCGGGCGATCTCGACGCCAACCCCGAGCACGATCGCATCGCCGACCGGGTGGCGCGCGCGCTGCGCGCCGCGTCGCTCTCGCACCCGAGCGGGCACGCGCGGAGCTACCCCGGCTCGGCGCGATGGCCCGCCGATCAGTCCGTCACCCTCGCCGCGCTCGATCTCTACGATCGGGAGCACGGCACCGCGCTCGCCGCCGAGCCGATCGCGCGCTGGCTGCGCTGGATGGCGGCGCACCAGACGAACGATCTGCCGCACAGCGAGACGGGCACGCTGTCCTACGCCGCGATCCCTCGCGGCTGCGCGCTCTCGTTCCTCTCGATCTACGTGAGCCGTTTTTTGCCCGAGGAGGGCGCGCGCATCTACGCACGCTACCGCGCAGCGCACGGGATCGACTGGCTCGGCTGGCGGGGCTTTCGCGAGTGGCCCGAGGACGTCGACGGAGGCAGCGACGTGGACGCAGGCCCCGTGATCTTCGGCTGGGGCACCGCCGCGACGGGCATCGGCTTGGGCGCCGCGCGGCTGATGAACGATCGCGCGATGGCCGCCGGCATCGAGCGCATCGCGGACACGGTCGGGATGTCGCTCCCGCTCTCGGGTCGCTACCTGCTCGCGCCGACGCTGGGCCAAGCGATGCTGTTCTCGGGCGAGACGGCGACGACGTGGGACGAGCGCGTCCCGCCGAGCGACGTCGCCACCGAGAGCACGGGATGGCCCGTTGGACCCGCGCTGCTGTGGCTCGCGCTCACGCTCCTACAGCTCCTGCTCGCCCGTCCGATGCTCTGGCGTCGCTGACATCTCGCGGCGGCTCGCTCCTGCGAGTCGTCAGCGCAGGGGTGCGGGTGTTCGATTGGACGAGCGTCTCGTCGAGCGACGAGTCGCCGATCGCGGCGCGCGCGACGCGCCGTCAGGCCGCGAGCCCGAGCGCCCGCCTCAGCTGCTGGGCCAGCTCGATGGTCGCTGCCTCCGCCTCGGGCGAGAAGTACTCGGAGGCCACGAGCACCGGCGCGTCGCCCTCGATCTCGAGCTGGACGTTCACGTACGTGAAGCGGCCTCGCTGGTCCTTCCACTGCTTCACCGCGCGAACGGCGTCCTTCGCGACGTCGCGGTGCACGGCGGGGCCGATGCCCTTGGAGACGGTGACGCGAACCCGGTCATCGATCTCGACGCGCGAGCGGGGGGAGAACCGCCTCATGAAGAGCCCCTGGAGAAGCCCAGCGAGCGCGATGACGATCCCGATCGCGATGTCGCGAGGCGGCCCGTTGGGGATGGTGACCGTCACGTTCTCCCCCTCGCCCGCTGCAAAGGCATGGAGCTCGGCCACCGCAGCATCGAGCGCAGCGACCTCGGCGGGATCGGAGGTCTCGACGGACCAGTAGTCCCGATCGCGGGCCAACCACGCGTCAGATCCTTCTCGCCGGACGTTCAGCTCGGCGAGGCGCTCGAACGCGAAGGTGACCGTCTCGCTCGCGTACACCATCCCGGTGGCGCTGCATCGATCTGCGGCGCGCTCGCAGGTGATGGTCCGCGTGGCCGGCGTGACCGCCCCCCGAATCGTGAGCCAGACCCCGCAGCCCACGAGCGCCAGCATCGCGAAGTACGCGAGGGCCCAGGTGGCCCGGGTGTTGCCGCCGGCGCGGTGGGTGATCGTGACCATGCGCGCTAGCACATCACGAAACGTGCCCGCGGCGCCGCCCCGGATTCTTCCCGAGAAGTACGCCCCCAGTGAGACGGTCCCGTGGGCCGTCCCACGGCGACGCAGCGCAGCGAGCCGGTGAGCCAGGTGCGCGAGCGCCGGTAAGCGCCCTCCTGGCCCAGGTGCGCGAGCACGGGCTGCGCGATGGCGCTCGTGCTGCAGCGGCTCGGCCCGTGCGTCGACGCTGCGACGTCGCTGACCCGGCGGATGGGCTAGGCTCGCGCCGTGGATCTCTCGCGCCTCAAGTCGCAGCTCGCCGCGCTCGACCCGGTGCGGGTGTCGGGCACGGTGCAAGAGGTCATCGGGCTCGCGGTGCGCGCCGCGATCCCCGGCGTGCGGGTCGGCGAGATGGTGGAGATCGTGCGCAAGCGCGATCCGATCCTGCGCGCGCAGGTGGTGGGCTTTCATCTCGATCTCGCGACGCTCATGCCGCTCGGCTCGACCGAGGGCGTGGGGCCCGACGACGAGGTGCGCCCCCTGAACCGCGGGCTGTCGGTGCTCGCGGGCGACGGCTTGCTCGGTCGAGTGCTCGACGGTCTGGGCCAGCCGATCGATGGCGGGCCTGCGCTGGAGGGGCTGCCCGAGATGGTGCCCGTGCCGGTGATGCGACCGCCGCCGAACCCGCTGACGCGGCCGCGCATCAAGACGGCGATGCCCCTCGGGGTGCGCGCGATCGACGCCTTGCTCACCGTCGGCGAGGGCCAGCGCGTGGGTCTCTTCGCGGGCAGCGGCGTCGGCAAGAGCACGCTCTTGGGTCAGATCGCGCGGCAAGCGAGCGCCGACGTGTTCGTGGTGTGCCTGATCGGCGAGCGAGGGCGCGAAGTCGTCGAGTTCCTCGAGGACTCGCTCGGCGACGAGGGGCGCAAACGCGGCGTGGTGATCTGCGCGACCAGCGACGCGCCTGCGCTCGTTCGCCTGCAGAGCGCGTACGTCGCGACGGCGATCGCGGAGTCGTTCCGGGATCGGGGCAAGCGCGTCTTGCTCTTGATGGACTCGGTGACCCGCTTCGCGCGCGCGGGGCGCGAGGTCGGCTTGGCCGCCGGCGAGCCGCCTGCGCGCCGAGGCTATCCGCCGAGCGTGCTCGCCGCGCTGCCGGGTCTGCTCGAGCGCAGCGGCACGTCGCCGGACGGATCGATCACCGCGCTCTACACGGTGCTCGTCGAGGGCGGCGACATGGAAGAGCCGATCGCCGACGAGGTGCGCGGCATCCTCGACGGGCACATCGTGCTCGATCGGTCCTTGGCGGTGCGCGGGCGCTTCCCCGCGATCGATCCGCTGGTCTCGCTCTCGCGGGTGATGGACGGCATCGTCGGCGACGCGCACAAGGAAGGCGCGCGCAAGCTGCGCGAGCACCTCGGGCTCTACGAGAGCAAGCGCGATCTGGTGCTGCTCGGCGCCTACAAGAAGGGGAGCGACCCCAAGCTCGACGCCGCGCTTCAGCGGATCGACGGCATCGAGGCGTTCCTGCGGCAGGGCATCCACGAGTCGAGCGCGCTCGATCGCACGCTCGCCGATCTCACCCGCGTCACGAAGTAGCGCGCCTCAGTCCCAGGTGCGGCCCGCGCCGTAGGTGACCGTGTAGGGGCGGGCTTGGAGGATCACGACGTGGCGATCTTCGCCCGCGATCAGGAACTCGATGTCGACGGCGTTGGGCTCGCCCGTCCAGCGACCATCCGTGATGAAGTGCGCGTGCAGGCGACCGAACACGGCGGTGAGGTTCAGGATGTCGCGCTCGGTCAGCACGAGCCCGTCGGTGCGGCTGCTCCGCGTGATCAGCTCGCTCTCGACCACGTCGGTGTACGTGAAGATCAGGTGCTGCTCGGGGACCTCTTCGCCCGCGGCGCCCGTCACGCTGCCGCCGAGCACCTGCGCGTTGACGAAGTACGCCGGGCGCACCTCGGTGAACGGGTTCGCGGTGATGGCGACGCCGTTGGCCGCGGCGCCATCGACGAAGGGCTGCGCCAAGATCCCCATCGCGACGCGGCGGTGATCGACCCTATACCAGTCGCGCTCCTCGAACGCGCCCTGCAGCCACACGCTCGCCCACACCTGGCGGATGGCGGCGGCGACCTCGGCGTCGCTCGCGTGCGCGCTCACGACGATCGATCGGTACAGCCCCGCGCCGGTGAAGCCCGGGAGATCCTCGGCGTTGGTCGAGCTGCGGAAGATCCAGCGCGCGTCCGCCCCGAGCTCACGCACCCGGCGCTGCGTTTGGTGGATCAGCGCCGCGTCCACCGGCGCCGCCTCGATCGCGGACCGGATCGCCTCGAGCGCCGCCGCGCGCTCGGGCCCGGGCGTCGGAAGATCATCGAGCAGCGCCGTGATCTGCGCGTCGATCCCCGCGCCCGACAGATGCGAGAGATAGTGGTGGAACGGGATGGTGAAGCCGCCCGGGGTGCGGATGTCGCCGCGCAAGCTGCACACCTCACCGAGCTGCGCCGCCTTCGCGCCCACCGTGCTCGCGTCGGCCAAGTGCAGGTCGCACACCTGCCTCAGGCGCGCCTCGTCGGGCTCGAGCACGGGCACGAGCGCGTGGATCGGCCGCATCGCGGCCCAGCGCTCCTCGGCCTCCTCGCGCGTCGCAGGGCGGATCGACCACTCCTGCGCGCCCACCGTGAGCGCGACCAGCGTGCCCTCGAGCGCGGTCAGCTCGGGCGCGTCGATCGCGTGGCGAAGGCCCATGTTCGGCGTGCCTCGGTTGGCCGAGAGGATCGCGATGTGACCCAGCGGCGCTTGGAGCTCCGAGGACACGATCCCGCCCACGACGGGGATCTCGTCCGGGAGGTGCTCGAGCACCAGCACCTCGGTGGGACGCACCGTCGCGAGATCGAGCGGCCCGCGCACCACGCGCAAGGTCCCGAAGGCGGTGCCCAGCGTGAGGGGTTGATAGGTCACCCCCGCGAAGACCTCGTCGGTGGTGGTGAGCGGCAGCCGCTCGCCGAGGCCCGCGATGGAGGCCTCGTGCACGGGCGAGAGCGGTCGGAAGCGGAGCTGCTCACCGAAGTACACCCGCTCGCGGAGGTACTCGTAGAGCGCGACGATGCGCTCGCCGCTCAGGGTGTCGCCGCTGATGAGCTCGAGGGTATAGAGATCGGAGTCGAGGTAGTGCGACAGCGTGCCGAGCTCGAAGCGCCGCCCCTCGGTGCGGTACTCGCGCTCGTTGAACGTCCCGTGATCCTCCACCGGGTGCTCGCGCGAGTTGAGGCGGTCGCGGGCGAAGAAGTAGTGGATGTCCCAGCGCTCGGTGTCGATGAACCACACCGTGCGATCGTTCTCGAGGTCGACGAGGAACTTCACCACCTCGGTGCGGGCGGTGATCGAGTCGGCGGGGCGCGCGGCGAGGCGGAGCCACGTCTCGCGATCGGGGATGGTGTGCGCAGACTCGAGGCGCTCGACGCTGGTGAGCACCGAGCCCGTGCCGTCATCGGTCTCCCCGCCGCCCCCTCGACCTCCGCGCGGGCGACCTCGGTGGCCGGTGCCCGAGCGATCGCAGGCGACCGAGGCGAGCACGAGGAGCACGAGGAGCAAGCGAGCCATGGGACCTCCGAGTGGGCCCCACGGGCCCGGCGAGCGACCTTCGAGGCGCCGTCGCCTCAGACGGCTCGGATCGCGAAAGGTTGGATCAGGCGGGTCGCTCGACCTCACGCTCCGGCTCGGCCTGCTCGGTGTCTTCCTCGGATGCCTCGTCCACCTGCTTGGACTCGGCGTCCTGCTTGGATTCGGCGTCCTGCTTGGATTCGGCGTCCTGCTTGGAATCGGCATCCTGCTCGGACTCCGCGTCCTGCTTGGATTCGGCGGGCTTGGAGTCGCTCGCCCCGTCGTCCCCCGTGGGCTGGGCCTTCTTCGACCCCACCTGCTTGGATTCGCCGGCCTGCTTGGATTCGCTCGCGTCCTTGGGGGCCTCGGCGACGTCGTCGACCCCGTCGAGGCCGCGGGTCACCAGCTCGCCCATCACGTCGACCTCTTCGTAGCGGACGCCGCCCCCTTCGGTGGGCAGCCAGTCCTCGGGATCGAACGACGCGGGGCTCGACTCGAAGCCGCGGGGATCGATCGAGCAGAGGCGCTGCGGCTCGGTGCTGCCCTCGCCCACCCGCAGCACGGTGTGGAAGTCGAGCTCGCGCTTCACCTGCAGCCCGAAGCGGGTCCAGCCCTCGGCGAGCTCGCGCGCCAGGCGCTCGTACTCCTTGAACTCGGGCATCGCCTTCCACGCGGCCTGCGCCTCGGCCTCGGCGCGCTGACGCAGCACCCGGGTCACCAGGCCGAGCGCGACGCCGACCCCGAACACCACCCACAGGTAGGGCCGGGTGAAGTGCGGCATGTAGCCGAGGTAGGTGCCGGCGATCCCGCCCCCGGCGAAGCCGAGGATCATGCCGGGGATGTCGAACGTGTGGAGCAGCGAGCGATCGGCCGTGAGCGTCGCCCGGCGCTTCTGATCCACCCGCACCATGTCGTCGTGGACGCTCTTGCTGAGGCCGACCTCCACGAGCTTGGCCTCGAGGTAGGGGCTGTGCGGCAAGAGGTGGCTGCCCGGGCTGCGCACGTCGCCGGGCTCGAGCCGACGGAACACCACGAGCTTGCGCCGCACCTCCGGGTTCGGTGTGCCCTCGACGAGGCACCGCACCTCTTGCAGCGTGCCCTCGCCGCTCACGCGACCCCCGATGGGAAGGGAACGCCCGCGTGCTCGGACAGGAGCGCGTCGAGCGTCGCGAAGAGCTCGGCGCCGTCGCGTCGCGCGTCGATCCATCGCTCGCCCGCGGGCTCCCAGCCGAAGTGCCACGCGCGCGCCGCGCCCGCGAGCCAGATCTCCTGCACCGGACGCTGGGTGTTCACGACGATGCGCACGCCGTCCTTGCAGGTGAGCGTCAGGACGTCGCCGCCCGAGTCGAGATCGACCACGTCCGCATCCAGCGTGTCGATCGCTCGCTCGATCCGCGAGAAGGCCACGCGCGTGAGCTCCAAGTACCGTGCCTCGTCCATGACGCCGCGATGGTAGCAGGAGTGCCGCGCGCGCCGGGCGCGATCCCACGTCCCAGATCACGGGGCGGGGCGATCGAAGCTCCCGATCATGAACGACAGATCCGTCTCGCAGACGCGGTAGGCCGCGCCCGTCGCGTGGCCATCGGGCTCGACCGACGCCGAGAACGAGTAATCCCCCGGGTCGATCGCGCAGATCGGCGTGTACGTGCCGCCCAGGCCGCCGAGGGGGATCGACGCCGCGATCTCGTAGGCGTCGACGAAGCCGAAGTCGTTCTTGCGCAGGTACGCCGGGAATCCCTCGTCGAACGCGCCGTCCTCGGTGATCCACTCGACGGTGATCTGCAGATCGAGCGCGGGCTGATCGGGCGACGGGATGCGGCAGACCATGAAGCCGTCGTCGAAGACGATGCGAACCCGGATGTTCGTGTCGGCCAGCACCTCGGGGTAGTGCTCGGGGATCCGATCGCGATCGTAGAGGAACGGCGCGGTGAAGTCGGTGGTGGGCAGGCGCGCGAGGATCCCCGCGGGCGTGAAGTCGGGGTTGTCCCCGCAGGCCTCGTTCGCCGACTCGAGCAGGATCGCGCCCTCGTCGCTCGGCGCGCACTCGCTGCGTCGGGTGCACGCCAGACCGCTCGCCGCGCAGACGCACTCGTTGCATCCGTCGGTCGAGGGGAAGCGCTCGCCGTACTCGTGCATCGTGCCGTCGTAGTCGCAGCCGTTGAGCGCGGGGAAGCAGGTGCGATCGCTGCACACCACCGAGCCGTCCGCCTGGCACTCACAGAAGTTGCAGGCGTCGCCCGCGGAGAAGCGATCGCCCGCCTCGTGCCCCATCTCGAGACACGACGGGGCATCGGGCGGTGCGTCGCTGCCGGTGTCGTCGACCGAGGCGGCGTCCATGGGCGCGTCGAGGATCGCGCCCCCGTCCTGTTCACCCGCGTCCCGCCCACCGTCCGTGCCCGCATCGTCTTCGGTGGGTGCGCTGCACTCGCAGCCGGAGAGAAGAAGGAGAACCGAGAGGGTGCAGAGGAGCCGCGTGCGCATCGCGCGCAGGATAGCGAAAGCGCGAACGCGCGCCGCTGGGCGCGAGCACTCCGAGACGCCAGAAGCACGCCTTCCGAAACGCACGCCCTCCGAACCCTCGGAGAGGCAGCACCCTCCGAAACGCAGCGAGCCCGCGTCCATCGCTGGACACGGGCTCGTGCTCGTCGAATCGGCTCGCGCCGGCTCAGGTCACTCGCCGACCTCGTTCACCGCGAAGCTGATGTTCGTGTAGCCGGCCTGGGCCGCCGAGAACATCACCTTCTTGATCACCCGGAAGTCGATCCCGCGATCGGCCTGGATGATGACGGTGCCCGGGAAGGGCTCGCGGGGATGCAGGATGTTCCAGTTGCGCTGGAGGGTCTCGAGGTCCTGGATGAGGGGCTCGATCCGCTCGACGCCTGCGGTCGCCCCGAGGGTCGGGGTGTCCGCCATGCGGCGACCGTCGAGCGTGATGACCCGGGAGTCGATCGCCACGATGGGCGCGAGCTCCAGGTCCACCGCGTGCGACGCGTTCGGCATCACCAGGTTGGGCCGCTGCGAGAGCAGCTCACCCGAGGCGCTGAAGGAGCTGAGGAGGAAGACCACCAGGGTGATCAAGAAGTCGATGAAGGGCACCAGCGGGATGCTGGTGTCGACCGACTTCCGCGCGCCGCCCGCCACGCGCGAGCGGACGAACTTCAGCGGGATGTGATGGAGCAGGACGCGATCGGGTTTGTGGATCGGCATGGCTTAGAGCGCGGCTCCATCGGAGAGCGAGACCTCGGTGTAACCCTCGGCGATCGCGAGATCCATCGCGGCGATGACGTCCTCGTAGATGACGCCATCCTCGGGGGCCACGATCAGATCGTGGCGGTTGGGCTCGGCGGCGCGGCGCTCCTGCAAGCGGGTGCGCAGGGTGTCCGCGTCGTAGTCCTCGCCGTTCATCGGCACCTCGATCCGCTCGCCGACGCTGGACGCGATGACGTAGCCGGTCGACGTGACCTGGAGGTAGAGCTGGATCGAAGGCTCCGGCGGGGGATCCGAGGGGCTCGGGTTGCCCGGGATCTGCTGGTTGGCCTCGAGGCGCGCCAGGCGGTTCCACACCGCGGTGACGAGCAAGAACATCACGCAGCAGAGCAGTAGATCGATGAAGGGAACCAGCGGGATCTCGGAGTCGAGCGACTTCTTGCCGCCATGACCTCCGCCGCCAACGCTTACGCCACCCATGGACTACCTCATGGACTTGATCGTCGAGGAGTCTCGCTCGAGCGATCCTCGGATCGCTCGAGCGAGCCAGGGAATCAGGCGGCCTGGGGGACGCCGGACAGGTTGATCTTGGAGCGGTTGTTGACGACCAGGTTCATGACCTGGACGGTCGCGCCGTTGATGTCGTCCATCAGCGACTGGGTCTTGCCGTTCAGGACGGCGAAGCCGATCAGCGCGATGATGGCCGCCAGCAGACCGAAGGCCGTGCAGTTCATGGCCTCCGAGATACCGGCCGCGAGCATGGTGGCGCGCGAGGCGGCGTCCGCGTTGGCGACGGCGCCGAAGGCGGCGATGAGGCCGGTCACGGTGCCGAGCAGGCCCGAGAGCATCGCGAGGTTCGCGAGGAGCGCGAGGTAGCCCGTGCGCTGCTCGATCTTCGGGTTCTCACGGAGCGCGGCCTCGTCCATCGCGGCCTGGACCTCGTGGTCCGGGCGGTTGACCTTCATCAGGCCCGCCTTGACGATGCGCGCCAGGGGCGCGTTCGCCGCCGAGCAGAGCTTGATCGCGCGGCCGATGTCGCCGGCGAGGATGCACTTCTGCATGGTCGCCAGGAACACGTCGCGGTTGATCGAGCTCCGGTAGAGATAGATCGCGCGCTCGATGATGATTCCGATCGCGATGATTTGCCAAAAGAGGATGGGGTACATGCCCCAGCCGCCCTCTTCGAAGTGGTGCGCCAGCGTTGCCATTTCTCTACTCCTCCTCGAGCTCGATCGCTGATCTCAGCCTACGGAACATCCGAGTGGCTTCCCGAACTCTGCGTGCCCTGTGCCCGAAGCGTTCGGGCCTGAAAGTAGGCAGTTGTAGGGGCCACAAGCGATGCGGCCCGCGATGATACAGAAGCGAATCTACGAGTCAACAGTGATCAGCCGTCCCGAAAAAGTCGGGGGTATGGGCCGGAAAGAGCCCAGAAAAAGGGCGGGACGTGGCCAACCGAGGTTCGGCGTTCGACACTCTCGTCGCCCGGAGGTTCCGCGCGCGATCGATTCGGAGGGAAGAATGTGCCCCCGTCAGCGTGCTCCGGTTCGCCGTGCGGGCCGCGCCCGCGTGATAGCGTGGCGCGCGATGGTCCAGGCCTCCGATCGTCCGAGTGCAGGTCGCGACGCGCTGCGCGCGCGATCCGCCGTGCCGCTCGTGGGGCGGGACGCGGATGGTGCGCGCTTGCACGACGCGCTCGGGACGTCGCGCTCGGTCACCCTCACGGGCCCAGCGGGCGTCGGCAAGACGCGCCTGGCGCGCGAGCGCTACGAGCCGATCGCCCAGGCCCTCGAGATGCGCGCGCTCGCCGTGCACCTCGAGCACGCCGACGGCGCCGCCGCGCTGATCGACGCGGTCGAGGGCGCGGCGCATGCGCTCCGCCTCGCGGATGGGGACGCGAGCGGCCGCGAGCGTCTGCCGTCCATCCTCGCGTCCCTCGGGCCGCTGCTCTTGGTGCTCGATCCGATCGATCGCGTGCTCCTCGATCCGGCCGCCACCGCGGCGATCGAGGCGTGGCTGGAGAACTGCCCAGAGCTCACCGTGCTCGCGGTGGGCCGCATCCGCAGCGGGCTCGCGGGCGAGCGCGTGGTCGAGCTCGGCGTGCTCGACGAGGCCGACGCCGTGCGCTTGCTCGAGCACCACGGCGCGCTCCACCGCTCGGGCTTGCAGCTCCGGACCGACGACGATCGGGCCGCGGCGCGCGCGATCGTCGAGCGCCTCGATCGGCTCCCGCTGGCCATCGAGCTCGCGAGCTCGCGCCTCGCGGTGATGACGCCGCAGGCGCTGCTCCACCGCCTCAAGAACCGCTGGGACGTCCTCGAGAAGGGCAGCGCCAGCGATCGGCACGCCACACTCGACGCCGCGATCTCCTGGTCGCTCGAGCTCCTCGATCCCGCGGCCCGCGCCCTGCTGGAGGACGTGACCGTGTTCCGCGGCGGCTTCTCCGTGGAGATGGCCGAGGCCGTGATCGCGGGGCGAGGCGCCGTGCTCGAGGGTCTCTTGCACCTGCGCGAGCGATCGCTCTTGGGGGTCGAAGAGCACGGCACGGGCGAGGTGCGGCTCACGATGCTGACCAGCGTGCGGATGGTCGCCGCCAAGGGTCTCGATCCCGCGCGCACCCAGAAGCTCGAAGAGGCGCACGCACAGGCGTACGTCCGCGCCGCCGAGGCGTGGGCGAACGCCGTCGAGCTGCACGGCGACGAGGCGGCCCGCGCCGCGCTCGCGATCGAGCACGACAACCTCGCGATCGTCGTCGAGCGGATCTTGGGGAGCGGCACCGTCAGCACCCGCGCCGCCGATCGCGCGCTGCGGGTGCTCTCGGCGCTGGGCAGCGTGTCGAGCCGCGAGGGCGCGGGCGCGCTGCTCCGCAGCCACCTCGAGACCGCGATCCAGGTCGCGCAAGGCTCGGGCGCCGATCCGCGGCTGCTCGCGCGCGCGCTCTCGCTGCGCGGGACGCTGCGCGCGCAGGGCGGGCACGTCGTCGAAGGGGAGCGCGATCTCGCGGAGGCCTTGGTGCTCGCGAGCCACAGCGGCGAGCGCGCGATCGAAGCGCGGGTGCTGCTCGCGTCCGCGCAGATCGCGATCGCCAAAGGAGCCCCGAACGAGGCGCGACCGCTCTTGTCGCGGGCGGCGCAGCTCGCGCAACGAGGCGCGGATCGCGTCCTGACGCCCCGGGTGGTGCTCGCGATCGCGACGCTCGATCTGCGCGACGGAGCGCTGCGGGCGGCGCGGCTCGGGCTGGAAGAGGCGCTCGCCGAGGGACGCCGCCATGGCGACCTCGCGCTCACGGCCGACGCCTGCCTGAACCTGGGCGAGCTCGTCCTGCACGAGCTGAGCGTGGGCGTGGGCAACGCGGCGGCGGCGACGCCGCTGCTCGACGAGGCGACCGAGCTCGCAGAGCGGCTGCGCGATCCGGTGCTCGGAGCGCGCGCGGCGATGCTGCGCGGGGTGTGCGCGGCGATCTCGGGCGGGGATCCCGAGCCGCCGCTCGAGGCGGCCTCGACGCTCGCGCACCGCGCCGAGCAGCCCGACCTCGAGGCGGAGGCCGCGGCCATGCTCGGTCTGCACTTCTTTTCGCGCGGCGCGGCCGGGCAAGCCCGGCCTCTCTTGCGCCACGCGGGGCGATCGCACCCCCTCCTGTCGCCCGAGCTCGCCGCCAGCGCGCTCTGGGCGCTGGCGCAGATCGAAGAGGCGATCGATCGAAGTGACGGCGCGCATCTGGCCGCGGCGCGCGCGCGGCCGGTGCGCGATCCCGCGCTCGCCGCCGCGCTCGGCACCGAGGCGATCACCGGATCGTTTCTTCCGCTCGCGGCCCTGCGCGGGGGCGCGACCCGCGCGGCCGCCGCGCCCGCCTCGCTGCGTCCCCGCCACGCGCTCTCGCTCGATGGGGACGCGAGCTACTTCTCGGTCGACGGCGCGGCGCCGATCGATCTCTCACGGCGGCGGCCGCTGCGCCGGTTGCTGGCGCACCTCGCGGCGCACGAGGGCGAGAGCATCGCCTGGGACGCGCTGCTCGCCGTGGGATGGCCGGGCGAGAAGATGCGACCCGATGCGGGCGCCCACAGGGTGCGCGTCGCGATCTCCACCCTGCGCAAGATGGGCTTGTCGGGGATCTTGCTCACCGACGAGAGCGGCTACCGGGTGCGCGCGGACGTCACCCTCACTCCGTCCGGCTGAGAACCCGCTCACTGCGCGAGCAGCGCAGCGACGACGTCGGGCAAGTCGCGCACCCCCTCGACCTCGATCGCAGCGAGCGCGTGCGTGCGCTCGCGGACCGAGAGACGCGCGAGATCGACCGTGTCGAGCGCGTCGGCTGCGAAGAGATCGCCGAATAGGCGCGGCCCATCGCTCGTGTCGTGCAGCGCGAGGGTGCCGAGCGCCACGTCGATCGCGGCGCGCCGCGGGCCCGCGACGGGGCGCGCGAGCTCCTCGGCGTCGGTGAGCGCGACGGGGTCGGCGTCCGGCGCATAGGCCGCACGCAGCGCGTCGATCAGCCCGGACGATCCCACGCACCGCGCCCGCTTGTGGAGGTGCGCGGCGCGCACCGCGGGCGACTCGTCCTGCCGCATCACCGGCGCGTCGCTCGCGATCGCGGCCTCGATCACCACCTCGCCTGCCGCGCCAGCGGCCCACGCGACGAGCGCGACGATGTCGCCGTCGACGAGCAAGAAGTCACGCCCCCCGTACATCGCGAGCGCGCCGGTCTTGCGCAGCGCCTGCAGCATCGGGCGCAGGTTGCGGTTGAGCAGCTTGTCCTTCGGCGTCGCCATCAGCGCGGATCGATGCGCGAGCGAGAGGTGCACGAACGTCGCCCCCGCGCGCAGGTGCCAAGGCGGACCGCCGCTCTGCCTTCGCAGCGGGCCCTGCCCGCGCAGAGGCTCGGTGGGCTCGCTCGCGAAGCGACCGAGCACGACGCGCTCGTCTTCGATGCGCGCCGCGACGAGCGCGCGCTCCACGCCGCGCTGCACCGAGGCGCGCGCGTGCCGCGCCCGCGCGAGCACCTCGGCCACCGTCCCGGGGCGCAGATCGCACGCGCTCCGCACGTCAGAGCGTCGCGAGCGCGGTCACCATCACCTCGCCGGTCGGCGCGCGCACCGCCGCGCCGACGGTAGCGTGCGCGCGCTTGACGAAGCCGAGCGCGGCGCCGCTCTGCCGATCGACCGCGCTGGTGATCTCGCCGATCGTCTGCCCCGCGTCGTCGACGAGCACGTCGCCCACCTTCATCGGCGCGCCTTCGAGGCGCACCAAGCGCCGGCTCAGCTTGCCGCGGCTCTCGAGCATGCAGATCACCTCTTGCCCGAGGTAGCAGCCCTTGTTGAACGACACGGCGCCCTTCTCGAGGCCGGCCTCCTGCGGATAGGTGGTCTCGCCGAAGTCGCGGGCGAAGCGGGGGCGCGCGGCGGCGATGCGGATCGCGTCGAGCTCCGCCTCGTCGACGGGACGAGCCGCGATCGCGCTCCGCACGGCCTCGAGCTCGGCGCGCGGCACGATCTTGTCGAACCCCTCGCCGTCGAGCCGCGCGTGCGGCAGCCACCCCGCGCCCTCGGGCCGCGCCGTGCGCTGCACCGTGACGAGCGCGAGGTCTTCACGCGGGGTCAGCGTGACGTCCTCCATGATGATGTAGTGCTCGAGGTGCGGCGCGAGCGTGGGCCAAGCGCTCGTGGGCACCACCATCGACACGCCGTGCTCCGGGTGATCGATCGCGAGCGCGTCCGCGAGGATGCGTCCCTTCACGTTGAGCACGAGCCCATAGACCGGGTGCTCGGGACCGAGCGCCTTCAGGTCGTTGGTGGTCTGCCCGTTGAGCCAGGTGCGCGCGTCGTCGCCCTCGATCTGCACCACCAGCTCGTCCGGCACCCAAGTGATCGCGTCGGTCACCGTGCGGGTGTGCTCCCGCGGGTCGGTGGTGGCAAGCGCCAGCGCGCGTTCTCGACACGTGAACGTGGTCGTGAACGTGGTCGTGAACGTGAACGACTTCTCGATCAGTGGCGTGATCGGCAGGTTCGACGACGGCCACCTACGACTAGGCTCACGGGGGATTGATCAGCGGGCGATATCGGCAGATTCGTTCACGTTCACGTTCACGTTCACGACCACGACCACGTTCACGGCCGACGCTGGCCCCTTTCGTCTCTCGCCCGCGTGAACCTTCGGTCACAGGTGGAGCCCTCCGAGGTTGTGCCGCCGGGGATTGCACCCCAGAATCCACGGGATCAACGGTGGTCCACCTCTTGCTGGCACGCGCCCCGCCGAGGTCTTCATGCGCTATCCGACTCGTCTCTGGTCCCTCACCTTTCTATCCGTCCTCCTGCTGACCTCGCTGGGAGGCGTCGCGGAGGCCCAGGGGACCAGCCCCGAGTCGAGCATGCTCGAGCGCATCAACGTGCTCCGCACCCAGCAAGGGCTCTCGCCGCTGGTGCGCGATCCGCGGCTCGACGCGGCGGCGCGGGTGCACACGGAGGAGATGGCGATGCGGGGCGAGCTGATGCACGTCTCGGAGACCACGGGGACCCCGATCGATCGCGCGCGCGCAGCGGGGATCGAGGCGAGCGACATCGCGGAGAACGTCGCGATGCACCACACGATCGAGGAGGCGCAGGCGTCGCTCGAGGGGAGCGCGGCGCACCTCACCAACATGCTCGGCGCGCGCGCGACGCACGTGGGGCTCGCGGCGATCTCGGCGGGCAGTGGGATCTACGTGACCCAGATCTTCGGTCACATCGACGCGCCCCCCGCGCCGCCCGTCGCCGCGGCACCGCCGACCGAGGGCGGCAGCGTGATCGCCGTCGACGCGCCCGTGCCTACGGCGCCTGCACCCGCCGAGCCTGCGCCGCCTGTTGCCGCGCCGGTCGAGGCCGCGCGGGTCCCGGTCGCGGGCGGCGGCACCGCGATCGTCGTGCCGCCCGATCCCAGCGGCGTGGTGCGCGTCCCTCCGCCGGCGCCCGGCGTGAGCGGCTACTGGATCTGCGCCGCCGACGCGCGCGGCGGTCGCTGGTACTACTACCCGGTGCGCCCCGGGGTGAGCGGCCCGGTCAGCCCCGATCTCTCGGTCACCGGCTCGCCGCCCGGCTACGGACCGACCTGCACGACGAGCGTGGGCGCGGCCCCGCCACCGGCCGCAGCGCCGAGCACCGGGCGGGTGCTGATCACGCCGTGGGGTTCGGTCCGCGTCGAGACCCGCCGGCGCTGAGCGCGTCGTAGATCGTTCAGCATCGCTAGAGACCTCCTCGGTCACGCGAACGACGTCGGCGTGATTGCCGGGCTCGATCGCGACTGCTAGCTCACGCCCGTCGCCGGGGTGGCGCGCGCTCGAGGATCCGTGATCCGCACTCGTCTTCCCTTGGTCCCAGCGCTGCTCGCGCTCTCCGTCCTCTCTTCTTCGTTCGCCGCGCGCACCGCGCGAGCCGAGTCGAGCGAGTGGAACCTGCACATCGACGTAGGTCCCTCGCTGGTCCTGC
The DNA here is from genome assembly GCA_964480175.1 of uncultured Sandaracinaceae bacterium. Lineage (GTDB taxonomy): Bacteria > Myxococcota_A > Polyangia > Polyangiales > Sandaracinaceae > CAYZQM01. The sequence goes on along the minus strand of CAYZQM010000004.1, from coordinate 51,010 downwards.
TCGGCACCCAGCGGCCCGATCAGGATGGTCGCGGCAGCTTCGTCGGTGGGCTGACGGGGATGGTCTCGGTCGATTGGCAGCTCTTTCAGCCGCTCGCGCTCGAGCTGATGGTCGGCGGCGGGATCCTCGGATCCACCTACGCGCTGCCGGGCCCGCCCTGGGGCTACTTCGCGGGCGCGGCCGGCGTTCGCTATCGCCTCATCGACAACATGGAGGGCTACCTCGACGAGTCGGGCGGCGACTACCTGGGCAACGCCTGGATCGCCGCGCACATCGGCTACCACTTCTTCGGGCCCGGGGACGCGATCGTGGGCTCGAGCGGATCGCGCTTCGGGATCGACGCGGCGATCGGCTACGAGTTCTCCGTGCTGCACCCGCTGCAGCTCGGCGCGTTCGTCCGCGCGACCGTGATGCTCCCCGGACCGGACACCGATCTCGTGGACATCATGCTGACCCTCGGCATCGAGGCGTCGATCGAGCTGGCGGGTGAGGTCGCGGCGCTCGACTCCGACGGCGATGGCTTGCCGGACGAGCGCGAGACGCGGGTGCACCGAACCGATCCCGACGATCCCGACAGCGACGACGACGGCCTCCGCGACGGCGACGAGGTCGAGCTCGGCTACGACCCGCTGAACGCCGACATGGACAACGACGGTCTGCCCGACGGTCGCGAGGAGCAGAACGCGAACGGGCTGCGCGATCCGGGCGAGACCGATCCCCGCAACGCCGACACCGACGGCGGCGGCGTGCCGGACGGCTGGGAGGTGAACAACGGTCGCGACGCGAACGATCCGTCGGACGACGACTCCGATCGCGACGGCGTCGCGGAGAACATCGACGAGTGCCCCAACACGCCCGAGGGCAGCGAGATCGACGCGCGCGGCTGCATCATCATCCGCGAGCAGATCGTGCTCGACGGAATCGAGTTCGAGACGGGCAGCGCCGCGATCCTGCCGAGCTCCGAGGGGCGCCTGATGCGCGCGCTGCAGATCCTGCTCGACAACCCCGACGTGCGCGTCGAGGTCAGCGGTCACACCGACGACGTGGGCGGGACGGCCGCCAACCGCGCGCTCTCGACCGCGCGCGCGACCTCGGTCCGCGACTGGCTGGTGGCGCACGGCATCGACGCGGGCCGCATGACCGTCCGCGGCTACGGCGAGTCACGCCCCCGCGTGCCCAACGACAGCGACGCGAACCGAGCGCAGAACCGGCGCATCGAGTTCAATGTCCTTCATTGAAGGGCTGATGCAGCCCTTCCCCCCGACGAAGTGAATTCGTCGGGGCCCCCCATCCGACTCCGCTCGCTGCGCTCGCGCTGCGCGTGGGCCCCCAGCCCACTTGCGCGCATTCCTCGAAAGCGCTGATGCAGTCCTTCCCCCGACGAAGTGAATTCGTCGATCAGCGGAAGACCTCCAGCGCCTGCTCGATGAGCGGGCGCTGGGCTTCGTTCACCTTCACGAGCGCGGCCTCTCGATCGAAGAACGCGGCGCGGTCGACCTCGGGGATGCGGAGCTTCTTGCCCGACCGCGGCGGCCAGTCGATCTCGATCTCGTTCGAGCGGAGCGCGCTCACGTCGGCATCGCCGCGCGCCGCGAACGCGATCACCCGCTTGCCGCTCTTGAGGCGCACCTCGCCGATCGGGTGGTGCGGCGGCGCAGGCGCAGGGAAGCCCGTCTCCTCGACGTACTCGCGCAGCGCGGCCTCGAGCGGAGACTCGCCCGCATCGATCAGCCCCTTGGGTAGCGACCACGCGCCCGCGTCCTTCTTCGACCAGAAGGGACCGCCCGGATGCACGAGGAGCACTTCGTGGATCTGTTCGCGCACGCGCACCACGGCGAGCGCCGCGGAGACGATGGGCGCCTTCACGCGCGGAAGCGGTACGGCGCGCCGCCGCTCAACAGCGAGCCGATCGAGCTCGGAACGATCTCGCGATCCTCGAGCGCGAGCAGCCGATCGGACACCTCGAAGGTGTTGAGCTGGTCGCCGAGATCTTCTTCCCACGTCACCAGCGCATCGACCCACACCATCTCGCCGCTGAGGCGCTGCTTGGGCAGCGGAGGCGGCACGCCGCGGAGCCTGCGCGCCATCGCGCGTCGCTCGTGCTTGTCGAGATCGACGAAGCGCACCCCGACGAGACGTCGGCTGTCGATGTGCACCACCTCGCACAGCGTGGAGACGCGATCGTCGTGCGCGCCCGGCGGCACGAACGAGAGCACGACCTCTTCTCCCGTTCGGAGGGGCACCTCGCTCGAGAGGCGCGCGCCCTCTTGCGAGAGATCGACGAGGCGCTCACGCCGGCTGCCGCCGAGCTCGCTGAAGAGCTCGCAGCCGAGCTCGATGCCGCGCCGCACGGTGCGACGAGCGCTGGGGATGATCTCGACGGGTGAAAGCACGTCCGCTCCTGGTCCGAAGTACGGGTAGGATGATGTAGGACAACCGCTCCACGACCAAATAACCGGCTCGACAGGCGATCGCCGGTGCGGCAACGAGCGGCATGACTTCTTGCTCGTCGCGCATTGCCTCTTCTCTCCTCCTCTCGCTCCTCCTCGTGCCCGCGTGTGGGGGCGGCACCTCGGATCCCGACGCAGGTCGATCCGACGCGCCGGTCGCGCCGCTCGATGCGCCGACGCTCGATGCCCCGATCGCGGACGACGCGTCCCCGGGGATCGATGCGCCCGTGACGGAGACCGACGCAGGGACGACGGATGCGGGGACCGACGCGCCGGTCACCGAGCCCGACGCAGGTGGGTGCGCGTACACCGCGCTCGACGAGGTGATCGTCGAGTGCGACGACGCGCCGACCTTCGTGAGCCACATCGGCGTCTTCCCTCCCTCGGACGACTGCCCTCCGTACTGGGTCGTCGGCAGCCGACCGACGCACTACGACACCGCCGAGCAAGCGATCGCGGGCGAGGCATGCGACGCGGGCTGCCAGTGGCACTTCGCGATGTCGGTCACCCGGCTCTACTGCGGGCGGCGCACGGGCTACGAGGTGCTCCGCGCGGAAGAGGCGGGCTGCGACGATCTCTACCGCTTCGACGACGGCTACTACCCGTCGGTCGAGGCGTACGACGAGACGCACCCCTGCGCGGACTGACGCGATCGAGGACCACGCGCGCCCGTCGCGCGACGGCTGGGCCCGCGATCATCGCGCGCGTACGAAAAAGCTGGATCGCCCTCGCGCGCTTTCTTCTACACTGGCGCGCGTGACGCGGTTCCGTCTCCGATTTCTGCTGCAGGAGTTCGACATCGGAGGCACCGAGGTGGTGATCGGCCGCAGCTCCGACTGCCAGATCACGATCGAGGACCCGCTGATCTCGCGGCGACACGCGCAGGTGATCCTCCGGGATCAGAGCGCGTACGTGATGGATCTGGGCAGCCGCAACGGGGTGCGGGTGAACGGGCGCTTGGTGAAGGGCGAGCAGCTGCTCAACGACGGAGATCGCATCCGCTTGGGCACCCAAGAGCTCGTCTTCTCGGTCGTCGCGCGGGTCGATCGACCGCCCCGGCCCACCGGCTACATGCGGGTGTGCCACGCGTGCGGGACGCCCTTCCCCGAGGGGTCACCGAGCTGCCCGCACTGCGGCGCGCCGTCGCTCGCCGACGAAGACACGATGACCGGGCAGATCAACGAGCCCAAGCGCGGCTGGACGTTCCAGCTGCTCGGCGAGGTGATCGAGCGCGCGCTCTCGAGCGGCAAGGCGGTCGAGGCCGAGCGGCTCATGCGACGCGCGGCCAAGGAGGTCGACGAGCGCATCGCGAGCGGCGAGCGGCTCGAGGCCGAGCACGTCAGCATGATCGCGGCGTTCGCGGTGCGGCTCGCCAAGCTCGTCGGCAGCTCCGAGTGGGTGAGCTGGGCGCTGACGCTGCACCGCCGCCAGCCGCAGCTGCTCTCCGACGAGGTGCTCGATCGGCTCGGTGAGCTCGACATGGTGGCGCTGCCCGACGTGCGCGGCTTGGTCGAGAGCTACCTGACCTGGTACCGCACCGAGGTGAACGCCGGCACGATGCGCGCGACCCCTGCGCGACGCATCACCTCGGATCTGTCGCGCGTCGCGCGCATCGCCCAGCTCGCGGGCGAGCCCGAGTAGCCGCTCAGGCTCGGCCCCTCAGGCGACGTCGATCGCGCGGTACTTGGCGCTGCTGCGCGGCTCGGCCATCCACGGCGCGACCGCGTCGCGCCACGTCGCGTAGTGGGCGGTCGCCTTGTGCGCCGCGGGCGCGTCGTCGTCTCGGTAGATCTCGATCAAGAGGAAGCGGTTCGAAGCGCCCTCTTCCTGCACCAGATCGAAGCGGACCACGCCCGGCTCCCGACGGCTGGCTTCCGCGTTCGCGCGCGTCGCCTCGACGAACGCAGGGACGTTCTCTTCCTTCACCACGACCTGGACGTGAACGATCAGCATGGCCGGGATGTAGCGGGCGGGCCCAGCGCGGCAAGCGCGGCGAGAGACTCAGCGGCAAGAGACTCAGCGCGGCAAGAGGCGCAGCGTGGTCGCGCTCGGATCGCCGGTGCCCGGAGCGCTCGCATCGACGGTGAAGGTCCCGAGCGTGTTGCTCCCCGTGCTCGGGTTCCACACGGCCTCGTTGGCCAGGCGGATCGAGAACGCGGCATCGCTCGCGACGCTGGCCTCGCTCGAGGGGAGCCAGAGCGAGACGGTGTACTCGCCCGGATCGAGCGCGGGCAGCCCGAGGCGCGCGACGAGCGTGTGATCGCCGGGCAGCCAGCGCCGGACGTCGTCCGGCAGGGTCACCTCGAAGCGCCCACCGGGGCCTTCGATCACGATCCTCAGCGGGCGCGGATTGAAGGGTGCGGCGAAGCCCTCGTTGGTGAGCGCGAGCGAGACGGTGAACGATCCGCCGGGGCGCACCGCATCGGGCAGCGTCCCCTCGGTGAGCACCAGGCGGTAGCCGAGGCGTCGCTCGATCTCCTCGATGCAGCCCCCGTCCTCCCAGCCCGAGACGATCGCCAAATGATAGTCGCGGTTCACGAACGAGAAGTGCATCGCCTCCATCTCGGCGATCGCGGGCGCGCACGCCGAGCGCGCGGGGAACGGCGCGCACGTCTCACCGCCGCTGGGCGCGAACGCGGTGTGCTCGCTCGCGAACGTGCGCCAGGTCTCGATCGCGTCGCTGGGGTACGTGCCCACGTCGGTGTTGCTCGAGACGAAGCAGTCGTTGTGAAAGCCGATGCGGGACGCGAACGATCCGTCCCACGCGCGCGAAGGATCGAGCGGCTCGCCGCCGATCAGATCGGCGATGTACGGCGGGTAGCGCACTTGGGTCGATCGGGTGCTGGGCAGCGCGTCGAGCAGCGCCTCGACCACGGCGCGGCGCGCCGCGGGATCGCCGTCGAGATCGTTCGTCGAGGTGTGCCACTCGCCCCACGCCCCGATGAAGCCAGCCTGCACGAGCGCGAGCACGTCGGTGTTCGCCGCCAAGATCGGCGCCACCTGCGCGATGTGCCCTTCGATGCGGCTCAGCGGCGCGTCGGGCTCGCTGTCGGGATAGGGTCCCTCGTTGTAGGCGAAGCGCAGGATCACCTCGAAGCCGTCGTCGCGCGCGACGTCCAGCGCGTCGGTCATCGCAGTCAGCGTCGCGGCATCGATCGGTCGATCGCGAAAGCCGTCGAGCCGCACGTAGCTGTAGATCAGCGAGTCGTTCGGGTGCTCGTCGCGCAGCCAGCTCAGCTCCGACTCCGCCAACAGATCCACCGCGCGGTAGAAGCCGCGCTCGGGGTTGGTGAAGAGCGCGTCGCTCCGGGTGTAGCCGCGCGTTCGACCTGGCGCGTCGCCCTCGATCGGCGCGTCCACTGCGCCCGCGTCGCTGCCTCCGTCGATCGCACCCGGCGCGTCGATCCGCGGATCGCCTCCGTCCACGCGTCCCCCGTCCGACCCCTCCGGGACGGGGTCGCAGGCGAAGCAGAGCGAGGAGAGGCTCGCGAGGAGAACGAAGCGGTGCATGGGGAGGGAGTCTGCCGGATCCGAACGCACGAACGCCACGGCGTCCTCGTGGGCACGCCGTGGCGTCGCGGTGTCTCGCGCGGAGAGCCGCGCCTACGCCTCCATGTCCCGGCTCAGAGCGAGTCGGGGCAGAGCGTCGGATCGAAGCCGAGCGAGGGCGCCGCGGCGGGCGCAGCGTCGTCGTCGATCGACAGGAGGAACGCGACGAGCTGCCGCACCTGCAGCGCGCGGTCGCCGACGTCGAGGAAGTTCGTCGAGAACGCCTGGTAGTGCGCGTCGAACGCGGGGTCGAAGACCTCCTCGAGGGTGCGCGCGTTGCCGCCGTGGAAGTACGGCGCGCCGGTCAGCATGCCGACGAGCGCGGGCGGGTTGAAGCCCGTCGCGCCCTGCGCGGTGGAGGTCATGTCGGCGCGCAGCTCGCGCAGAAGGACCGTGCTGCCGGTGGGCAGGATCGGGGTGACGCCGCTCGCGGGGAACGTGCCGACGGCGCTGAGGATGCAGTTGATCTGCTCGCCGCCGGTGGTGCCCCGGATCGTCGTCGCGCCGGCTGCGCTCGGCGGATTCAGCGCCGCGGGGAAGCCGGTGGGACGGCTGTAGGTGACGGTGCGGATCGAGCCGGTCACGCCCGTCGCCGCCGCGCCGGGCTCGTAGAACACGCGCGAGGTGGTCCACATGTCCGTGCCGTGGCAGCCGGCGCAGCCGTTGGCCTCGAAGAGCGCGCGGCCCGCGGTCACGTCTGCCGCCACGAGGTTGGTCGGCGCGCGGGGCGCGCGGATGGTCGCGACGTACGCGTCGATCTCGTCCCAGTCGCGCAGCGTCGAGCTCGGGGTCACGGCGCCGCCGGGCATCATCGCCGCGGTCGATCCGGTGAGCCCCGCCTGCGGCGCCGCCGTCGCCATGTTGCCCGTGGGCACCGGCGTCGTTCCGTCGAAGTGGATCCGATCGGCGTTCGAGACCGGGCTGCCGGTGGTGTGCACGATCGCGCCGACGCCGCCCGAGTTGCCCCGGGTGTTCAGCTCGAAGTCGTGCGTCTCGTCGAAGAGCGCGGTCCAGTTGAAGAGGCGGCGCTCACCCGTCGGTCCGTACGATCCGTCGAGCGAGGTCGTCTGGCGCGGACCCCGCGCGAAGAACCAGGTGACGTTGTCGGTGAGTCCGTCGCCGTGGCAGCCCTCGCACGAGTTCCACGCCTGACCGCGCAGCGACCAGCGGCCGAGACCGGTGACGAAGAAGCGGCGACCGACGAGCACGTCGGACTCGGGCGAGCCCGCGGCGGGCATCGGCGTCGCCTCGACGGCGCCAGCGACCGCCTGGGTGCCGAGCGTGATGATCGAGACGTTGCGGGTCGCCTCGTTCACGGTGAACGCGGCGCCGCCGGCGGAGATCGCCAAGCCCGTCGGCAGCCGACCCGCGGGCATCCCGCTCGGCGCGAGGTTGATGAAGTGCGCGGCGGTGGCGCCGACCTCGTTCAGCGAGCCGTCGGCCTCGTAGCGAATGCGGAAGACCGCGTCGCTGCCGTACCCAGTGAGGTACGCGATGGTGCTCGCGGGCACGAACTGCAGATCGGTCGGGATGAGCGGCATGCGACGGCTCGCGTCGTCCGGCACGCTCGCGGCCTCGTAGCGATCGACGAACGCGCGGGTGAGGACCACGCGCTGCGCAGGCAGCTCCGCGTTCGTCGCGGTGTCGATCGCCCAGATGGTCGAGTGGATCTCGGTCTTGAAGTTCTCCGCGGCCGCCGACGGCCCCGTCGGGCCGCGCGGCGAGGCGCACACCCCGCTCACGTAGAGACGCCCCGAGTTGATCGTCGCGGTCTGGAGCTGGTTGGGGAAGCAACCGGTGGTGTTGCCCAGCGAGTCGAGGAAGCCGGTGTCGGCGACGGGCGCGAGCTCGATCGCCGCGCCGACCGCGCCCGCGAAGCTCACCCGGTACACCAGGCCGATGCGCGCGACGTCGAACTCCGAGCCATCGCTCGGCAAGCTCGCCGAGTCCGTGCGGCTCTGGCCGAAGTACTCGGTCGCATAGAGGGTCTCGTCCATCTGATCCGTGTCGCCGTCGTTGGTCATCGCGAGCGAGCGCGGGTGCGCCAGCGCGGGGCGCGCGGTGACCGAGCCGAGCACGCCGGTGTCGACCAGGGCGTCGTTCAGATCGATCGTGCTCAGCGGCGCGAGCGCGGCGTTGAACACGCTGATCGTGCCCTCGCCCCAGTTGGCGGCGTAGAGCCGATCACCGAGCGGCGAGATCGCCAGGCCCGTGGGCTCGGAGCCGGTGTCGCCGCGGACGATCGCGATGCTCGGCGAGGCGTGCAGGTTGATGACCCGCACGATCTCCTGGGTGGCGCGCAGGATCACGTACGCGCTGTCGTCGTCGTTGCCGACGACGACCTGCCACGGCTCGCCGCCCGGCACCGCGATGTCGACGGTGCGGGTCAGCGCCGGCGGCGACGCGGTCGCGTCGAGCGAGAAGACCGTGATCGTGTTGGCCTGCCGGTTCGTCGCGACCACGACGTCGGCGGCCGCGTTGATCGCGATCGCCGAGCCGCTGGTCGGCAGCGTGCGCGCGGGCGGCGGCGTCCCGGCGTCGATCGGCGTGTCCGCGCCGATCGGCGTGTCGGTCGGCTCGACCGGCGTGTCGGTCGGGACGCTGGGCACGTCGGCGACGGGCGCGTCCGTTCCGGCGTCCTGTTCGACCGGAGGATCATCGGGACAGCCCGCGAGCGCGAGGATCGCGCCGACGAAGAGCGAGCAAGTGAGTGGGCGGAAGCTTTTCGTTCTCATGGGACCCCTGTCCGCGCCCTCGAGGTAGGGATGGACGCGGTCGAGGTCCGACTCTGCGCGGCGCGCACCGTCGCCGGGAGTTAAAGGGCATTAAACCGACGGGCCCGGGCGGCAGGACAGGGCGACGCGATCGCGTTCTCAGTACTCGACCGGGTTCTCACGGAGCGCTGCGCGGCGCTCGGCTTCGCGCGCTTCGGCCTCGCGATCCCGCTCGTTCGCCAGGCGCTCGAGGTCGAGGGCCTGCAGATCGGCGGCCTCGATGTAGTGGGCTTCGGCGCGCTCGGCGCGCTCCAGCGCGCTCGCGCGGCGGGGCCGCACCTCGTGCACGGGCGGCGCTTCCGTCACCTCGGTGGGGAGCTCGAGATCGGCCACCGGCGGCGCGGGCTCCGCGAGCGCGCGGTTCGCGCTCCCCGTGTAGTCCGGCGTCAGGCGAGAGATCTCGGTTGGACCGGTCGGGGTCTCGACGGTCTTGCTGCAGCCCAGCGCCGTCAGCGGGATGATCAACGGGGCGAGCATGAGGATGGTGGGGGTGCGGTGCATGGGCGCCTCCTTTCGGCACGCTCGATTCAGCGAGGTGCGTGCCAAGCGGAGGCGGCATCGGATCGAGGGCGATGCGCCCGCGTTGGCGCATCACGCCACGCTCGGGCCCGCACAGCTGCGTCGCACGTGCCTCGACCGCGCGCTCGATCCACGCGTATCGAGGGACCCGCACACGTCGCGCGACGCGCTGCGCTACGCGCCTCGGTCCTCGCTCTTCAGCCTTCGCTCAGCTGCCTTTGGGCGCGGCGCTCTGGACTCCGTCGAACGCGACCACGCTGTCGGAGTTGAGGCCCGCGGCGTTCGCCTCGTCGGTGTCGATGTGCATGTCGAGCGTGAACGCCGGGTTCACCCGCACCAGCACATCGCCCATCACCATCTCGCGATCGCCGGCCACCTTGACCTGGATCAGATCCTTGTCGCCGACGCCGTAGGCCTTCGCCTGATCGGGGCTCATGTGCACGTGGCGCATCGCCAAGATGACGCCGCGCGCGATCTCGACCTGACCCTTGGGACCGCGCAGGGTGAGGCCGGGCGTGTCGATCAGCTTGCCGGACTCGCGAAGCGGGGGCTTCACGCCGAGCGCGAACGCGTCGGTGCGCGCCACCTCGACCTGGGTCTCCTTGCGGAGCGGGTTGATGATCGCGACGCCGCGGATCTCGCCCTTGGGACCGACGAGATCGACGGTCTCGCGGGTCACGTACTGGCCGGGCTGGGTCACGTCTCTCCGCTTCTGGAGCTCGTAGCCCGCGCCGAAGAGCGTGTCGCAGTCCTCGCGGCTCAAGTGCACGTGGCGCACGCTCACCCCGACCGGGATGGGACGGGCGCGCACGCTGCGGATCGCCGCGGTCGGACCCACCACCGAGCGCACCACCTCGCGCGCGATCATGCGCTCTTCGTCGGTTCGCACCACCAGCACCTTGGTGGGCGCGCGGCGCAGCGAGACCTCGACGATGCCCCCGTGATCTTTGGCTTGCTGGGTGCGGTTGACCTCCTCGTCGAGGGCCACGCCCATGAAGAGCAGCCCCTCGCAGATGCGGCTCCGGACCGACGCCGCGTTCTCACCGATGCCGCCGGTGAACACGATCGCGTCCATGCCCCCCAAGGTCGCGGCGCAGGCCCCGATGTACTTGCGCACCCGGTGGATGAACACGTCGATCGCCAGGCGCGCCCGGGGATCGCCCTCGTCGGCGGCCTTCTCGAGATCGCGGAAGTCCGCGCTGATGCCGCTCAGTCCCAAGAGGCCCGACTGCTTGTTCAAGAGCACGTCGATCTCGTCCGGGCTCATGCCGTCCTTGGCCAAGAGCAGAGGCAGCGCGGGATCGACGTCGCCCGAGCGCGTGCCCATGACGAGCCCCTCGAGCGGCGTCATGCCCATCGAGGTGTCGATCGACACGCCGCAGTCGATCGCCGCGACGCTCGCGCCGCCGCCGAGGTGACACGTCACCAGCTTGAGGCGGCTGGCGTCGGTCTTGAGGTGCTCGGCGGCCGAGAGCGCCATGAACTGGTGGCTCGGTCCGTGGAAGCCGTAGCGGCGCACGCCCTTCTCGAGGTAGAGCGACTGCGGGACCGCGTAGGTGTAGGCCTCGGGCGCGAGCTGCGCGTGGAACGCGGTGTCGAAGACCGCGATCTGCGGGACGCCGGGGAAGACCTTCTGCGCCGCGCGGATGCCCGCGGCGTTCACCGGGTTGTGCAGCGGCGCGTAGCGCGCGCAGTCCTCGATGATCGAGAGGGCGCGATCGTCGATGAGGGTCGGCGCGATGAGCTGCTCGCCGCCGTGCACCACCCGGTGGCCCACCGCGCCGAGCTGCGCATCGCCCGAAAGCGGACCGCCCTCTCGGGTGAGATGCGCCAGGATCCCGGTGAGCGCGCGCTCCGCGGTGCTCGCATCGAGGGGGTGCTCACCATCGGCGGTCACGTGGTTGCCGCTCGGCGTGCCCACCCGCTCCACCCGACCGCTCGTGAGCAGGTC
>CAYZQM010000004.1:26389-39757 GCA_964480175.1 uncultured Sandaracinaceae bacterium | reverse complement strand
CCTCGCCGCCGATGCGCTCGACGCGCCCCGAGGCCAGCGGCGCCTCGGTGTCCATCTCGTAGAGGTTGTACTTGACCGACGTGGAGCCGACGTTGAGGACCAGGACCTTCATGGCGCGCGAGCATACGCGGCAGGTGCCGCGGTGCGAAGGCGACTGCGCACGTCGATGCGTTGGCGCGTGACTTGCGAAGCGGACGCGCAAAGAAGCATGAAGCGCGGAACGACTCGGCCTTCGTGCTCGAAGTGGCCATGACCCGGGGGCTCCGCGGTCCCCGCACTTTCCTTGTGAACCCCCCTTTCTCTGAACAGGAGTCACGATGCTCGAACGACGACACGCTTGTCTGGTGCTGATGCTGATGCTCATCGGCGCACCGGCTGCAGCCCAGGACGCAGCGGATGCAGGCGCCGCCGATCCGCCGCCCGAGGTGATCGAAGAGGTCACCACCACCAGCGCGACTACCACGACGACCGTCGAGCGCGCGACGCCGCGCACCACGGTCGCTGCCGTCGCCGCGGTGCCGCCGACCACGAGCACGACCTCGAGCGCGAGCACCTGCATCGGCGCGGTGCACGACGTCGCGCGCGCGTCGATCGTTCGGGTCGAGTCGGGGCTCTCCGTGGGCGCGGGCTTCGTCGCGATCGATCCCAGCCACGTGGTGACCTCGCGCTCGATCGTCGCCGAGGGACACGCGGTCCGCGTCGTCGACGCCGAAGGCAACGCGCGCAGCGCGCGGGTGATCGTCACGGCGGGCGACGACGATCTCGCGCTGCTCGAGCTCAGCGCGGCGCTGCCTGCGCAGCCGCTGGACATCGCCAGCTGGGATGCGCTCGACGTGGGCCGCGAGGTCGTCGTCGCGTCGTTCGCGATGGGCGGCACGCGCCACGGACGGCACGGGCGCCGCGACTTCGAGTTCAGCCTCACCTCCGGTGCGCTCAACGCGATCGGTGACCGCGGCGTGCAGATCGACGCGCGCCCCGCGATCGTCGGCTCGCCGATCATCGACTGCCACGGCGACGTGGTCGGCGTCGCGCGCCACAGCCACGTGATGCTCACCGGCGCGGACTTCACCTTCGGCAGCGGCAGCGGCGCGGTCGCCGATCTGATCGGCCGCGTGGATCACCCCGAGGCGAGCACCGGGCGGGTGCGCCTCTTCATGGGCCTCGGCCTCTCGGGCGCCTTCGAAGACGTGGGCGGCGGCGCGCCCGACTGGCTCATGGGCGGCTACCTCCAGCTCGGGCTCACGGCGTTCGACTCGTTCGTGCTCGGCGCGCGCGGCCACTTCTTGATGTCGGGCGCCGAGCCCTCGGGCAGCGACATCCTGCGCACCGAGTGGCGCCGCTTCCGGATCGACGGGTACGTCGGCTGGCGCCAGCTCGTCTCGTTCGGTGGCGGCTTCGGGTTCCACTTCGAGCTCGCGGCCGGCGCGTCGGCGAACCTGCTCCGCGATCAGGACCGTCGTCTGACGATCACGCCCACGGGCCCGCAGTTCGTCGACGAGATCGGTGAGCGCTGGCGGGTGCGTCCGCTGCTCATGGCGACGATCGAGCTGGGCTTCATCCAGATCGGCTACCAGATCGAGCTCGAGCTCGAAGACCGCGGGCGCTTGGACGCGGGCGGTGGACACGCCTACCACCTCTTCTCGCTCGGCGCGCGCTTCTGATCGGACGAGCGTGGGGAGCGAAGGCGGGTTCTGCTTCGGCAGGGCCCGCCTTCGTCCTTTCGGATGACGCTCGTCACTGATAGGGTCGGCGCACATGGGCGAATCGTTCCGAAAGGCGCCGGCGATGCTGCACAGCATCAACCGTGAGGGGCGCCTTCTGGAGGTGAGCCAGCTCTGGCTCGAGAAGCTGGGATACGAGGAGAGCGAGGTCCTCGGTCGACCATCCGTCGAGTTCCTCACCGAAGAGAGCGCCCGCTACGCACGCGAGGTGGTGCTCCCCGACTTCTTCGTCACCGGCCGCTGTGAGGTCGAGTACCAGATGGTCCGCAAGGACGGCACCATCTTTCCCGTCCGGTTGCGTGCCGTCGCGGAGCGCGACGAGGCGGGCGCGATCGTTCGGAGCATCGCGGTCGTCGAGGACCTCAGCGAGCAGCGCTTGCTGGAGAAGCGGATGCTCGACGCGCAGAAGCTCGACAGCCTCGGGCTCATGGCCGGGGGCATCGCGCACGACTTCAACAACCTGCTCGTGAGCATCCTCGGCAACGCGCAGATCGCGTTCGACGAGGTGCGCGATCAGCCCGACGCGCTCGCGTCGATCACCGACATCGTGACGGCCGCGCGCCGGGCCGCCGATCTCTGCCGGCAGCTGCTGGCGTACTCGGGCAAGAGCCGCATGCAGGAGGAGCAGCTCGATCTCTCGGAGCTGGTGAAGGAGATCGCGCAGGTGCTCGAGGTGAGCGTGGGACGCGACGCGCTCATCAAGCTCGATCTGAACACCCACATCAAGACCGTCGGCGACGCCACCCAGCTGCGTCAGGTGCTGATGAACCTGGTGATCAACGCGGGCGAGTCGCTCGAGGGCAAGCGCGGGCTCATCAGCATCGCGACGTCCGCGCGCGAGCTCGACGTCGAGACGATCGCGCGGAGCTCGAACCTCGCCGCCCGCCCGGGCCCCTACGTCTGCGTCGAGGTGGCGGACACCGGCTGCGGCATCCCCGAAGACGTGCGCGACCGCATCTTCGATCCCTTCTTCACCACCAAGGTCGGCGGCCACGGCCTCGGTCTGGCGGCGGTGCACGGCATCATCCGAGCGCACGGAGGGACGATCACGTTCTACACGTCGCCCGGACGCGGGACGTCGTTCAAGGTCTTTCTCCCCGTGGTCGCCGCCTCGGTCAGCGCCGATCCGACGAGCGACGTCCCCAAGCGCGGCACCGTGCTGATCGTCGACGACGATCCCACCGTGCTCAAGACGCTCTCACGCCTCTTGCCGCGCGGCGGCTACCAAGTGGTGACCACCTCGAGCGGCGAGGAGGCGTTGCTCCTGGTGAAGGCGCGCGGTGACGAGTTCGATCTCTTCCTGTTCGACGTGTCGATGCCGAAGATGAGCGGCCCCGAGCTCTTCGACGAGGTGCGCGCGATCCTCCCCGACGCACGGGTGCTGTTGATGTCGGGCTTCAACCACGTCGACATGGTGCGGCGTGCAGAGAGCCGAGGCCTCGCCGGCTTCTTGCAGAAGCCGTTTCTGCTCGAGAGCTTCGACGAGCTCGCACACCGCGCGATGGATCGCTGACGAGCTGGAGACCCCGCTCGTCACGCCTGTCAGCGACATCCACCGCGTGCGGACGGAAGCGCGGCTTCGACGTGTTGGTTCACTGTCGGTCGGCTGCCTGCCTCCCGGCCGCCGGTCACCGCTCTGGGAGCGGAAGGAGATCGGGCTCGACGAAGATCGCTCGCGCCTTCGCGCTGCGCAGCACCTCGGCCGAGTAGTACTTCAGCGGGAGCTTCCGATCCGAGAGCTCGGGGCACGCGCTGAGCAGCGCGGTCGAGTCGCCCACCCGCGACCGCCGGCTCGCGTCGAGCACCAGCACCAGCCACACCCGGGTGAGCGTCTCGAAGTAGCCGCGCTCGACCGACTCGGTCAGGCCGTGGCGCTCGTTCATTCGGATGATCCCCGCGCGCATCCTGAGGTGCGCCTCGTCGAGCCCGTAGCGGGTCACGTGCAGGTAGGCGACGCGCAGGTGCGCGTCGTGGGTCCACTCGGCTGCGCTCAGCGCGTGCCGTCCGAACGACTCCCACAGCGCGTCGTCATCCATCGCGGCCTAGAACCGGGTGTAGCGGATGATGATCTCGATGAACGGCTCGTCTCCGCCGCCGCTCACGACCTTGGTGGGCAGCCTCCGCACCCGCATGAGATCCATGACCGCTTCGAGCCCCGCGATGAAGTCCTCCCACATGCGCGCCGTGTACCCGTAGAAGTCGTCGAAGCGGAAGTGCACGTGGCCTTCGCGGCTCTCCTTCACCTCCACCCGCGTGTTCTCGATGTAGCGCGTCATCACCCGGCTCGCGCCGCTCATCGCCCACTCGGGCGTCGCCACCAGCGACACCACGCGGAAGAGCGTCTGGAAGTCCTGGGTCACGGCGTCGCGACAGAGCTCGGCGACCAGGCCGCGCACCATCGGATACTCCTCTTCGATCGCGACGAGCAGGGCGTCGTAGTACCGCGCGGGGTACCAACCGCCGCTCACGATCGCGCCGTTGCGCAGCTCTTGGCCACCCTCGCCCTTCATGCGCGTCTTGACCCGCTGCACCGCGTCCTTGCCGAAGCGGCGCTCCAGCGCTCCCAGGGTGCCGTGGAAGTTCACCCCCTTGAGGCGGGTGTGCCTTCCTTTGGCGATGTCGATGTCGCCCACGATCGGCACCCTAGCCGATCGCGCCGTCCGGCTTCAACGGGGAGTCTCGACGCGGCGCGAGGGCAGCGCCGCGCGCGGTCAACGCGGCGTGATGTCCGGCAGGGTGATGCGGTGGATCACGTACGCGGTCGCGATCCCGCCGACCCAGCCCGCGAGGATGTCGCTCGGCCAGTGCGCGCCCGCGTACATCCGCGCGATCGAGACGACGAGCGCATAGGCCGCGGTGATCCCGAGGATCACCCGATCGACGGTGCGCTCGCGATGCCGCAAGAACACCCACGCGACCGCCGCGGCGCACACCGTCGCGGTGCCCGAAGGAAACGACGGAGAGCTCGACGCGCGGCCGAGCACCATCAGCGCGCCCTCGAGCGACTCGGTCGAGGACGGACGCACCCGCCCCACCACCGGCTTCACCATCACCTCGACCCAGAAGATCCCGATCAGCAGCGTGAGCCAGCCGTCGAGCATGTCGCGGACCGCGATCCGGGTGCGCTGGTGCACGGACCAGTGCGCGAGGATCACCGGCAACACGACGAAGCCCCAGTCGCCGAGCAAGCCCATGATCGGATCGAGCCACGGCGCGCGCAGGCCATTGATCGCCAGGAGGATCGCCTCGTCCATCAGCCCACCTCACCGGAGGCGAAGACCTCGAGCGCGGAGCGGAGCGACGCGGGGATGGGGACGGGGCGGCGGCTCTCGCGGTCGACGAAGACGTGCACGAAGTGCCCTTCCGCGCGGCAGACGTCTTCTTCTGCGCCGCGCGCGTCGCGACCGAAGAGGCCGACCTGATAGCGCACGCTCGAGGTCCCGAGGTGCGCGACCGAGAGCTTCGCCTCGACGGGCTCGGGGTACGAGAAGCTCCGGTGGAAGCGGCAGCCCGTCTCCACCGCGAGGCCGATCACCGCGCCGCCCTGGATGTCGAGGCCGCCCTCGATCAACACCTGGTTGATCACGGTGTCGAAGAACGCGTAGTAGACGACGTTGTTCACGTGGCCGTAGACGTCGTTGTCCATCCAGCGGGTGGTGAGGGAGAAGGTCCGCGGCGCAAACGCATCGCGCGTCGAAGGCAGCGGACGGCTCACGACAGCGCGTCCTGAAAGAGCGCGCTCAGATCGTCGCGGTCGATGGGGCGCGGTGCGTTCTCGAGCAAGCGGCGCTGGAGCAACGTCACGTCGACGAGCGCATCGATGTCGCTCGGCCCATAGCCCACCTCGCTCAGGGTCGCGGGCAGCGAGCACGCGCGCATCAGGCCGCGCAGGTGCTCGGCGAGCGCCTCGCCGGCCTCGGCCGCATCGACCGACAGGCCCAGCGCACACGCGACGTCGTGGTGGCGCTCGGGCAGGAGCTTGCCCAGCACCTTCACCACGCTCGGCGCGCTCAGCACGACCGACAGACCATGCGGCACCATCGGGTGATCGTCCGGGTAGCTCGGCGCGCGGTAGTCCTTCACGAGGCCCGCGACCGCGTACGCCATCCCGTGCGGGACGTGCACCCCCGAGTTGCCGAACGCGATCCCCGCGAGCGTGGCCGACCACAGCATCGCCTCGCGCGCGTCGTCGTCGCTCGGATCGGTGACCGCGCGGACCAAGTGCGCGCCGCTCAGCCGCAGCGCCTCGAGGCTGCCCATGTCGCTGAACGGGTTGGCGCCCTGGCTCATCGGGCGGCTCGTCGCCGGCGAGCTGCTGCTGCGCGCGGTGAACGGACGCGCGGTGTACGACTCGATCGCGTGGCACAGCACGTCGAAGCCGCTCGCCGCGACCACACTCGAGGGCAAGCTCTTGGTCACGTCGGGATCGACGATCGCGAGCGAGGGTCGCAGGCGACGCGAGGCGATGCCGGTCTTGGCCTTGCGCGACGTGAGATCGCAGATCGCGATCCCCGTGCACTCGCTGCCGGTGCCCGACGTGGTGGGGCACGCGATGTGCGGCGGAAGGACGCCGGGGATGGGCCGGCCTTCGCCGACGGGCGCGTTGATGTACGAGAGAAGCTCGGCCGGGTAGGTCGCGAGCAGCGCGGCGACCTTGGCGGTGTCGATCACCGAGCCGCCGCCGATCGACACGAAGCCATCGAAGCGCCCCTCCGCTGCGAAGCGTCCCGCCTCGACGAACGAGGTGTCGCTCGGCTCGATGCGGACACCGTCGAAGATCTCGAACGCGATCGACGCGCGCACCAGCGAGCGCTCGGCGCCTGCGAAGAAGGGCTGTCGGCGCACGGCCGGATCGGTGAAGACGCCGACACGCCGGAGGCCGAGCGCCCGGGCGTGATCGCCGAGCTCGCGCAGCGCGCCACGCCCGTACACCACGCTGCTGGGATCGATCGAGTACGCGCTCTCGCCGCCGAGACTCGCGCGGTAGTAGTGCTGACAGGGTCCGCTCACGGCCGGCATCGTAGCCCGAGGCGGCGACCCCTGAACCCGCGATGACGCACCGGGACGCGACCGTGCCCTCGGACGATTCTGGTGGGTGCATGACGCGCGCCCCTCGTGCTAGGCCCCTGGCCTCGCAAGGAGTCCTTCGTGCAGAACGCATACATCTCGGGCGTCGGCGGCTACGTCCCCCCCAAGGTCGTGACCAACGACGACCTCGCCAAGAACTACGGGATCGACACCACCCACGAGTGGATCCACCAGCGCACCGGCATCGAAGAGCGACGCTACGCGGAAGAAGGCATCGGCTCGGCCGACATGGGCTACGAGGCGGCCAAGCGCGCGCTCGAGCAGGCGAAGCTGTCCATCCGCGACATGGACATGATCATCTTCGCGACGCTCTCGCCCGAGCACCACTTCCCGGGCAGCGGCGTGTTCATGCAGCGCAAGTTCATGGAGCTCTTCGAGGGGCCGGACTTCGACAAGAACGGCGCGCGCTACGTCCCCTGCCTCGACATCCGCAACCAGTGCTCGGGCTTCGTCTACGGCCTGCAGCTCGGGGCCTCGATGGTGAAGGCCGGCACCGCCAAGCACGTGCTCTTGGTCGGCAGCGAGACCCACTCGGCCGCGCTCGACTTCACCACCCGCGGCCGGACCGTGACCTCGCTCTTCGGCGACGGCGCGGGCGCGGCGGTCATCTCGGGCACCGACGATCCCAAGCGGGGCTTCCGCAGCTTCTCGCTCGGCGCGGACGGCCGTCACGCCGAGGCGCTGTGGATGCGGATCTTCGACATCCGCAAGCGCCCCTTCGTGTCGGTCCCGGACGGCAAGGACGGCAACGGATCGATCGCGCCCGAGATCCTCTGGCCCCAGATGGAGGGCAAGGTCGTCTTCCGCCACGCGGTCGAGAAGATGTGCATGTGCCTGATGCAGGTCTGCTTCGAGCAGGGCGTCTCGCACGAAGACATCGATCTCTTCGTGTTCCATCAGGCGAACATGCGGATCAACCAGTACGTGGCGCAGCAGCTCGGCATCCCCG
The DNA here is from genome assembly GCA_964480175.1 of uncultured Sandaracinaceae bacterium. GTDB lineage: Bacteria > Myxococcota_A > Polyangia > Polyangiales > Sandaracinaceae > CAYZQM01. Next base: position 31,999 of record CAYZQM010000004.1, on the reverse strand, counting down.
AGAACAAGCTGATCCACAACATCCACAAGTACGGCAACACCACCGCCGCCACGATCCCGCTCTTGCTCGACGAGGCGGTGCAGACCGGACGCCTCAAGCCCGGGATGAAGATCGCGATGGTCGCGTTCGGCGCGGGCTTCACCTGGGGCGCGTCGATCTGCGACTGGTGAGCCCGCGCGGGGGAGCGCCCGGCGTCGCGGCGCTCACCCCGTGATCGGGTTTCGTGCGAGGCTCGCGCGCATGCACCTTCGCGCTCGGCGGCTCGCGCTCGGATCGCTCGCACTGTTTCTTCTTTGCGCTTGTGGGCTGATCAACAACCCGCTCACGCCGCCCGCGCCAGTCGCGCCGCCGGTCGTCGCGCCGCCTCCCCCAGTCGCGGTGCCGCCCACGCCGCCGCCAGGCATGCCGCCGATCCCACCGGGGATGCCCATCCCACCGGGCGGACTGACGATCCCGTCCGGCCTGCCGATCCCACCGGGCCTGCCGATCCCGCCCGGAGGCTTTCCCGGCGGCCTCAACCCCGGCACGCCGCTGCCGAGCGGCTCGCTGCTCTCGACCGACGATCCGCCCGCGGCCTCCAGCCTCGCGAGCGCGCCCGCGGGCAGCACCGACAGCCACGGGCTGATGACCGACGCGTTCCTCCGCAGCGAGACGGAGGCGATCTACCGCGAGCTCTTGGGCGGCCTGACCGCCGAGCACCGCGCGCGCGTCGCGAGCATCCCGTTCCACGTCGTCGAGGACGCGAACGAGCCGAACGCCGCCGCCGGCTGCTCGCCGGGATCGCGCGCGCCGATGGTGATGATCACCCGCGCGATGCTGGTGGTGGCCGCGGCGACGTCCGAGGCGCGCTCGCTCGACGAGATCACCGATGGGCACACCTACGACGACTACGCCGACTCGCTGGGCGGGATGATGGGCGCGCGGCGGCCGATCACGGGGCTCGCTCCCGACGCGATGGGCAGCCACGCGACGTCGCGCGATCGCATCGCGCGCGCGCGACACCTCTTCGATCAGCAGATCGCGTTCATCCTCGGCCACGAGCTGGCGCATCACTACCGAGGACACACCGGCTGCGCGGGACACGGCGCTGCGGGCCGCGACGAGGCCGAGGCGCTGGCGCGCTCGCTCGCGGGATCGGTCACCTCTTTCGAGCAGCCCTTCGAGGTCGAGGCCGACGCGTGGGGCGTCTCCACGGTGCTGGAGGTGGGGCACGAGCGACGCGGCGGAGTGTGGAGCGAGGAGGGCGCGCTGCTCTCGCTCGACACCTTCCGCCGCATCGCGGGGCGCACCGTGCTGGCGACCGTCTTTCTCTCGACGCATCCGCCGTCGGAGCTGCGCGCGCCGATCGTGCATCAGATCGCGAACACCTGGGCGCCTGGCCGCCCGCCGCTGCCCGAGCCCACCATCGACGAGCGCGGCGTCACCATCGATCTCGGCTCGGGGCCCATCACCCTCCCGATCCCGCGCTGAGCACGTCCACGCAGCGCGGTCGGTGGGTGGGCTCCATCGGGGTCGCGGCGCGCTTCGGGCTCGCCTACGTGTTGCTCGCTTCGTTCTGGGCAGGCGGCGCGATGACGGAGACCGCGTGCGCTTTCGACTGCAGCTGGCTCGGCGCGCCTACGATCTTCTCGGGGCTCGCGCGGCTCACCGGCATCGAGGCGATCGCGTCGTGGCCCGGCGCGCTGTTTTCGCTCGTGCGCGACGCGGTGACGATGCAGGACACGGAGGCGCGCGAGCACGTCGTCTATGCGCTGGCATCGGTGATCGGTGCGGTGCTGATCCCGGTCGCGCTCTCGCTGGCGTTCGGGGTGCGACGCCTGAGCGATGTGGGCCTTCGGCGTCCGGTGCCCGAGCTCTGGCCGCTGCTCGGCATCGCGCTGCTCGCGCTGACGCCGATCGCGATTGGTCTGTCGCTGCATCCCGCGTTCGGCACCGCGCTCGACGAGCGCCTCGCAGGCTCGCCTTGGTTTGCGCTCTCGGTGATCGTGGGCGGCTGCGCCGAGCACTTCTTCTTCCACGGCGTGCTGCTCGCGTGGCTGCATCCAACGCTGCGCTTCGTGCAGGTCGATCGGCCGCTGCGCTGGCCGGGGCGCCGAACATCGACCGGCAAGGCAAGCGTCATGGGCGCGCTCCGCTCGCTCGCCATCCCGCGCGAGGCGGTCTTGCCCTGCTTGCTCAGCGCGCCGCTCTTCTTCGCCATCCACGTCGGCAAGCCCGATGGGGAGCTGTGGCTGAGCCTGATCGCCGGTCCCGTGCTCGCGTGGCTCGCGTTTCGAACGGGCGGCCTGGTGGCGCCGTTGGTCGTGCACCTGTCGGCCTCGCTCTTCGCCGCGCTGATCGTGCTGGCGACGCGGGCTGTCACGGGCTGACTCGTTACGGGCGGCGAGCGTAACGTTCGTCCATCCGTTCGGCGTCACATCGGGCGTAACAGCGCTCGGCGAAAGTTCTCGGAACCTCCGTTCTGCGGGCTTGTCCATGTTTCCCGAGACAGCGGGCACCTGGCACGGCGGCTGCTCTAGGACAGCCAAGAGAGACGCACGAGGGCGCGCCACCGAGCGCGCGGAGCAAGGATCGATGCCGATCCGAGCGCCGCGCGACCGGTGTCGTGTTGCCCGCGATTCGAGACGAACACGCCGAGACGGCGGAAGGAGAGAACGAGATGGAAGCGAATCAGACCCAGGATGCGATCGAGATCGTGATGAGCTGGCAGGGCTCGGTGCTCGAGACCGATCTCGTGGTGCGCGAGCGGCCGCGCAGCGTGTTCGTGGGCAACGAGGGCGCGGTGCGCTTCCTTCTTCCCACCTCGCTGATCGAAGGTCGCGCGGCGCTCGTCGCCTGCGAGGGCGAGCCCGGCAACGTGCGCTACTTCGTCCGCGCGCCCGGCAACGCCGAGCTCTTGGCGAGCAAGGACGGCGAGGTGCTCGAGACCTCGATCGACGCGAGCGGCGCACGCTCGGTCGCGCTCGAGCCGAACGTGAGCTGTGAGGTGCGCATCGGCGACTTCTCGTTCTTCGTGCGCCCCACCGCGCAGCCCGAAGAGGCGCCCGCTGCGCCGATCTTCGAGGGCGGCGCGAGCCGGTACGTCGGCGCGGTGCTGGCGGCCCACGCGGTGATGCTCGCGGCGTTCTTCTTCCTTCCGCCCGCGGCGAGCGCGCTGAACCTCGATCTGAGCAGCCGCGACGCGCGCTACATCAGCGCGCACATCACCCCGCCGCAGAGCATCGAGGAGCTCCTGCAGAGCGACCCCGGCGGCGCGACCACCGGCGAAGCCGAGAGCGACTCGCCGGCGCCTGCGACCTCGGCGGGCGGTGAGGATCCCGAGCCGCGCGTCGCTGGCGGCCACGGTCGCCCCAACGCGAGCTCGGTGCGCTCGCCCGGCCTGGTGACGCCCACCACCGTCTCCAACCTCGGGACCTTCAACGTGATGGCCGCGGCCTTCGAGCACGCGGGCGACTCGGCGGGCGTGTGGGGCTCCGAGCACCTCACCGGCGGCCCCGGCGGGCCTGGCCTGTTCGCGGCGCTCGCGGGCGGCGGCGGCCCCGGCACCGGAGGCCTCGACATGGGCGGCACCGGCATCGGCACCTGCCGCCCCGGTGAGGTCTGCGGCGCGGGCACCATCGGCGTGGGCGGCTTCGACACCCGCGGCGGCGACGGCCCCGGCCCGGGCACGGGCATCGGCGTGCGCGGCGATCGCCGGAGTCGTGTTCCGACGACGGGTGAGGTCGTGGCCACCACCGGCGGCCTGAGCCGCGAGACGATCCGCCGCACCATCCGCCAGCACATGAACGAGGTGCGCTTCTGCTACGAGAGCGAGCTGCGCAGCAACCCCAGCCTCGAGGGCCGCGTGTCGCTGCAGTTCATGGTCGATGCCTCGGGCCGCGTGGCCACCTCGAGCGCGACCGGCGCTGGGATGAGCAGCGTGGCGAGCTGCGTGTCGACCGCCGCGCGTCGCTGGACCTTCCCCGCGAGCGAGGGACCCACGGGCGTCACCTACCCCTTCGTCTTCAACGCGGGCGAGTGATCGAGTGAAGCTCGCGTAGCGAGCACGACATGCGGCGCCGGAGATCGAGAGGTCTCCGGCGTCGCGCGTTTTCGTGGCCGAGAGGACCCCAAAGACGGGGAGGATCGCGGTCGCTATCCTCGCGCGCCGTGATCACGAGCAGCGACCTCCGGCTCTCCACCGTCCGGCTGACCCGACGCATGCCGCTGGCCTGGGTGGAGTTCAGCGCCACGCCGACCGACGCCGACTTCGATGCGTACATCGGCTTCCTCGACCAGGTGCTCGCGCAGAAGACGCCGCACGTCACGGTCGTGAAGTTCCGCACCGGGGGCCAACGGTTGAGCACCTCGCAGCTCGGTCGATCGTCGCGCTGGGTGACCGACAACACCGATGCGATCACCGCGCACTGCCACGGGCTCGCGATGGTCTTCGACAACATGGCGCTGCGTTTCGTGCTCTCGTCGTTCTTGCTCGTGACCCGCATCCCGACGGCGTACGCGGTGTGCGCCACCGACGACGAGGCGCTCACGTGGGCAGCGTCTCGCCTGGGCCTGCCCTCGCTCCTCCCCGTCGCCTGATCGACAGGAACCTCGGGGACTCGCGCGTGTCGATGCCGACATGACGCGCGCGCTCGAGGTGAGGTTGTTCTGGGGAGATGCGCTGCTCGACGTGCAGCATCACGTGCTGCGGGAGGGCATGAAGGTCGCGGGCGCTGCGCTGATCGAGGGCAGCGCTGCGACGCTCGCGTCGCTGGAGCGCGGCGCGCTGGTGCTGGCTGGCGAGCGGTACGGCGCGCTGAACGTCGTCGAGCACGGCGCGCTCTCGGTCGTGATGGGGGTGGTCGAGCTCGCGCCGCTCGATCGCGGACCGCGTGAAGGTCAGCCGCTCGCGTCTGCGTTCGTGTTCGCGATGGCGCTGCACGCGTCGTTGCTCGCCGCGGGGATGAGCTCGCCGCAGACCGATGCGCTCTCGCTCGACGACCTACCGAGGCCGCCGGCCGCGCGGCCCTCGCGCGTCGCGACGGTGCTCACGAGCTCGACGGTGCACACAGAGAGCGGCTCGGGCGGAGCGGCCTCGCCATCGATGCCGAACGTCGGTACGCCATCCGAGACACGCCGAGCGCGCGCGGGGGGTCATCGCGTCGCGCACCCCGTACCGCCGAACCTGCTCGCCGTCTTGGGAGGCGTCGCGGACCGCTTGGGATCCGGGAGCGGCGGCTACGACGTCTCGAACCTCCCGGGTGCGCCCGATCTGCGCCTCATCCCGGATGATCTGCGCGCGATGTCCGGGTCGCGTAGCGCCACGTGCGGCGGACCGCCGCCGGGGTGTTCGGGTAACCGGCTGGCCACCGCCTCGGGGTTCGGTCTGCCGAGGATCGGGCGACCGAGCAACGCACCGGACGGAGATCTCGCGAGCCGATGTCCTCCGAACGAGGCCTGCATGGTGCCGCGCATCCGGACGTGCACCGCGGCCTGCGCCGACACCCGCGGCGCGTTGAGCCGTGAGGTCGTACGCCGCGTGATCGGTCGCCATCGAAACGAGGTGGTGTTCTGCTACGAGCAGGCGCTGCAGGGGCGTCCCGATCTCGCCGGGCGGGTGAGTACGAGCTT
>CAYZQM010000004.1:15275-26357 GCA_964480175.1 uncultured Sandaracinaceae bacterium | reverse complement strand
GACTTCACCCGCGGCGAGTGAGCCGTCAGCGGTAGTAGCGGCCGCGACCGCTGCCGGCCGGATCCGCGTACGGACCGGAGTCGCTGTCGGTCAGCCCGGTGTAGCCGTGGCGCGCGGTGCCGCGGCCGTTGCCGGCGGGATCCGCGTACGGGCCCGAGTCGCGATCGGTCACGCCGCTCACGTATCCACGCCGCCCGCGGCCACTGCCCGCGGGATCGGCGTACGGGCCGCCGTCCGAGTCGGTGAAGCCGGTGTAGACCGTGCGACGCGAGCCGCGACCGTTGCCGACCGGATCCGCGTACGGGCCGCCGTCGCGATCGGTCACGCCCGAGGCGTAGCCTCCGCCTCCGGTCGTGTAGCCGCCACCGCCGCCGTAGCTCGCCACGACGCGACGACGACACGCCGGAAGCACCGCTGCGGCCGCGCCGCCTGCGGCGAGCGTGCCGAGGATCCCGAGGACCGATCGGCGCGAGACGGCTTCGTCCTTGCGGTCGGTCTGGATCTCGTGGGGCGCGAGCGTCGTGGTCTTCGTCTTCGGGCGCGGGTCGTCCATGCGGTCTCCAGGGCGAGAAAAGGGACGGTAGCAGGCTACGTGGATGCCCGTCGAACCTTCCCCTGCGGCTATGCTCCGGGCCTCCCGATGCGTCTCGCCTTCCCAAGCGCCCGATGAGCCCGCGGCGCACGTTGCCCGCGCCGAGCTCCGACATCGTCGGGCGCCAGCGCGAGACGGAGCACCTGCTCGCATCGACGGCGCGCCTCGTCACCCTGGTGGGACCGCCGGGCACGGGCAAGACGCGCCTGGCGCTGCACGCCGCGCGGACCCTCGCCGCGACGAAGAAGAAAGGCCTGCCGCAGGTCACCTGGGTGCCGCTCGTGTCGGCGCGGAGCACCGACGATCTCACGCGGCTCACCCTCGAGGCGCTCGAGCTGCCCCCGGCGTCGGGGCGCGGGGTCGCGACCCACGTGCTCGAGCGGGCGCTGCACCGCACCTCCCGGCTCTTGGTGCTCGACAACTTCGAGCAGCTCATGGGCGCCGAGGGGGCCATCGCGTGGGTGAGCGAGCGCTTGGCCAGCTCCGAGCGCCTGCGGATCTGGGTCACCTCCCGCGAGCGCCTCCGCGTCGCGGGCGAGCACGCGTTCGAGGTGATGCCGCTGGGGACGCCCGAGCTGCCCGAGCCGCGCGACAGCATGCTGCCGCCGGAGCCCGACGACGATCGCGCGTTCCTCGAGAGCGACGCGGTGCGCCTGCTGCTGATGCGCGCCCCGCATCTTCACGAACAGGTGCAGCGCGACGTGCTGGAGCGCGAGGCGCTCGCCGAGATCACCCGACGCCTCGAGGGGATCCCGCTCGCGCTCGAGCTCGCGGCCGGCAGGTTGGTCGTGCTCCCCCCTTCGGAGCTCCTACGCCAGCTCGCCGCGCACGACGCCGCGCGCCTGGATGTGCTGGGACGGGGCAGCCGCGACGCGAGCGCGCGGCAAGCGACGCTGCGCGGGGCGATCGACTGGTCGTGGGCGCTGCTCGGTCCCGTCGAGCGCGATCTCTTGGTCGCGCTCTCGCTGCTGCGCGGACCGTTCGAGCCGGCGCTCGCCGCGGAGATCGGGGCCGCAGCGCTCGATCGAGGCAGCGCGGACGTCGCCGAAGATCTGCAGTCGCTCCGCGAGAAGTCCCTGCTCGCTGCGCCTGCGCTCGGCCAGCTCGCGCTGCTCGAGAGCGTGCGGGCGTTCGCGTCGGAGAAGCTCGCCGAAGGCGAAGCGGGCGATCCCGAGGCCGCGCGTGAGCGCCGACGTCGCCGCGCGATCGACGCGTTCCGCACGTCGCTCGCCGCGCGCGCTCGTGCGCTCGGCGACGCACTCGACGGGCCGTCGGGCCGCACCGCGTTCGCGCAGCTCTCGGTGCTCCGCGAGCACCTCGCGCACGCGCTCTCGCTCTCGATCGACGGGCCGAGCCCCGCCGGCGACCTGGCCGCGATCGCGCTCGGCCTGGACGCGCTCCGCACGCGGCTCGGGGTCGCGGCCGATCTCGAGCGCGCGCTCTCCACGCTCGCCGACGACGCCTCGCTCGACGAGCCGACCCGCACCCACTGCGCGCGCGCGCTCGCTCGCTTGCTGCGCGATCGCGGTCGTCCGGACGACGCGCTCGCCGTGCTCGAGCGCGCCGTGAACCGAAGCGATGCGTCCGGGAGCGCCGCGCTCGCGATGTCGGTCGACTGCGGTGAGCTCTTGCTCGCGCAGGGACGCTTCGACGACGCGTGGGCGCCGATCGCGCGCGCGCTGGAGGGCGCCACGGCGTTCCCTGCGATCCGCCAGCGCGCCGAGGCCGCGGCGGGTCTGCACGCCCACGGCCGCGGGCGCTTGAGCGACGCCGAGGCCTGCTACCTGCGCGCGCTCGACGGCGCGCAGGCGCTGAACGACGCGCGCGCCGAGGCGCACGCGCTGCGCGACTTGGGCAACGTGTGCTTGCAGCGCGGCCAGAGCGAGCGAGCGAGCGCCTACTACGAGGACGCGCTGAGCAAGAGCCCCGGCGACGACCTGCGCCTCGAGGGTGTCGTGCGCGGGAACTTGGCGATCCTGCACCAGGAGCAAGGCCACCTCGAGCTGGCGTACACCGAGCTGCGCCGCGCGCTCGCGTGCCTGCGCGCGGTCGGTGATCGACCGTTCGAGGCGCACCTGCTCGGCTACCTCGGCGCGGTGCAGCACGAGCGAGGACAGCTCGACGGAGCGCGCGACGCGTACGGCCGCGCGCTGACGGTGCTGCGCGAGGTGCGCGATCTGCGCCTCGAGGGCGTCTTCTCGGCGGCGCGCGCCGCGGTGCACGCGCAGAAGGGGAGCTTCGGCCACGCGCACAACGATCTCGCGACCGCCGAGCGGCGCCTGCGCGACGTGGGCGATCCCGCGCTGCTCGCCGCGCTCGAGCTGCATCGGGCCGCCGTGAGTCTCTGCGAAGCCCAGGGCGACAAGAGCCGTGGCGCGCTGCTCGAGGCGACCGCGCTCCTCGACCGCAGCGCCGAGCTGACCAAGGACAACGACGACGCGCGCTTCGCGGCGCGGATGCTGCGGCGCCTCTTGCCGGTCGACGCGATCACCGTCGGCGCCGGCGGCGCGTTCTTCCTCCGCGAGGGGAGCCGGGTGGAGCTCGCGGGGAGGCCCACGCTGGCGCGGATCCTCGATGCGCTGGCGGAGGCGCGCCTGAGCGCGGAGCCGAAGCCGCTCAGCCCGAGCGAGCTCTTGGCCGCGGGCTGGCCGGGCGAGCGGGTGCTCCCCCAAGCGGGTCAGAACCGGGTCCGGGTCGCGCTCACCGCCCTGCGCAACCTGGGCCTGCGCACCGTGCTCCTGACGGTCGAGGGGGGCCACGTGCTCGACCCCGCGATCCCCCTGACCCGCGACTGACGCGCGCGGTCGCGAGCAGGCACGAAGTCGAAAGGAGCGATTCCTTGACCGCTTGGGGAGCCCGCGCGTAAGCACCCGCGCAGGACCATGCCCGTCTACCTGCTTCCTCTCCTTCTCCAAGCCGACGCACCCGACGCGCTCGATCCCTGGGCGCTCATCTGGCACGCGACCGCGGTCGTGAAGCTCGTGATGATCGTCTTGGTGATCATGGCGGTCGGCTCGTGGTTCATCTCCGGCATGAAGCTGGTGCGCCTCGCCCAAGCGAAGTCCGCGAGCCTGAAGTTCCTCGGGATCTTCTGGAACAAGGACGAGGGCAACACCTGGAACGGCAAGCGCCTCGAGGCGATCTACGCGCAGATCGGGGCGCTCGATGCCTCGCCGCTCGCGCGGGTCTTTCGCGCCGGCTACGTCGAGCTCGCGAAGATCACGTCCGGCGATCGTCCGGTCGACAAGGACGATCTCGACAACGTCGAGCGCTCACTCAAGCGCGCCGCGGCCAACGAGATGACCTCGCTCGAGGATCTCTTGCCCTTCCTCGCGACCACCGGATCGGTCGGCCCCTTCATCGGCCTCTTCGGCACGGTGTGGGGCATCATGAGCGCGTTCTTGGCCATCGGAAACCAGGCCAACGCGAGCCTCGACGTCGTCGCGCCCGGCATCGCCGAGGCGCTCATCGCGACCGCGATCGGCCTCGTCGCCGCGATCCCCGCCGTCATGGCCTACAACTACTTCGTGCGCCGCATCCGGGTGCTCGAGAGCGAGACCGAGGCGTTCGCGTCGGACTACCTCAACATCGTCCGCAGGCATTTCCTCTCGTGAGGCGCAGCGATGGCCTTCTCCTCCGGTAGCTCCGGGGCCCGCGCGCCCCTCTCCGAGATCAACGTGACGCCGCTCGTCGACGTCATGCTGGTGCTGTTGATCATCTTCATGGTCGCCGCGCCCATGATGACCACCGGCGTGCAGGTCGACCTGCCGCAGGCCGACGCGCCGCGCATGGGCGTCGACGAAGACAAGGTGCTGCTCTCGATCGACGCCGAGTCCCGCGTCTTTCTCGGAGACGAAGAGATCCCGCTCGAGCTGCTCGCCGATCGCCTCACCCACGACGAGCGCCTGCAGCGCGACCGCGAGATCTTCGTGCAAGCCGATGCGTCGGTGCGCTACGGCTTCGTGGTGCGGATCTTGGCGATGGTGCGCGAGGCCGGCGTCGAGCAGATGAACCTCGTCACCGATCCCATGGGCGCTGGTTCCGTCGAGGTGCCGACGAGCGCGAGCTCCACCGCGCCGCCGCCCTCTCCGTCCGCCTCGCCCTCGCCCTGAGACCCAAGCCCCGGGCCCGTCCCGGACGTCCCATCCCCGCCATGCAGCTCTCCACCGCCGACGCCCGTCCCCGCTCGCTCCTCGATGGCGCAGAGCTCGACGCTGCGCAGATGCTGGGCGGCAGCGGCTTGGCCGTCGGGATCCCGGTCACCCTGCTCTGCTTCTACCTCTTCTACTTCGTCGCGGGCGCGGTGGGTCTGATCACCGAGCCCGAGCCCGAGCCGCTGCCCCCGGTCGAGAACGTGATCGCCGCGCGCTTCGTGGTGCTGGGGCGCGAGCTCGATCCCAACGAGCTGCCCGATCGCATCGTGCCGATCATGCGGACCGACACCCCCGAGCCGCGCGACGCGCCCTCACTGCACGATCTCGAAGATCCTCCGCCGCCCGAAGAGCGCGAGACCCCGCGCCGCCGCGACGCCGTCGACGACGTGCTCCGCCGCCTGAGCGAAGACGCGCAGATCTTCGCCGAGCGCGCCGAAGAGCGCGAGCGCGAGGGCAGCCCCGAGGGCATCGAAGAGGGCACCGAGCGCCGGGGCACCGACGGCGATCTCTACCGCGGACGCCTCTACACCTTCTTTCGGCGAGGCTGGAGCGTGCCCACCACGCTCACCGAGTCCGAGCTCGCTTCGCTCACCTGCGTCGTGATGGTCGACATCGCGAGCGACACCCGCATCAACGGCTTCCGCATCAGCCGCTCGAGCGGCAACCCGGAGTTCGACGCGTCGGTCGAGGCGCAGATGACCCGCATCCGAGCGAGCGAGCCCAACATCCCCGCGCCGCCCGAAGAGGTCGCCGCCGACTACCTGGGCCGCGAGGTCGCGATCCAGTTCCACGGCCGCAACGCCCGACGCTGAGCTTCGCTTGTCGCGCCCCGCGCTCCGCTCTATCAAGCCGTTCCCGAAGCAGGAGAAGGAACGCCGATGCTGAAGTGGAACGACGTGTTGAAGCAGGCCGACACTGGCAACCTCACGCCCCCGAGCCGGGTCCAAAAGACGGATGCGGAGTGGCGGGCCCAGCTGAGCCCCGAGGCCTTCCACGTCACCCGGCAGCACGGCACCGAGCGCGCCTTCAGCTCGGAGATGTGCAGCAAGTTCGACCCGGGGCGCTACGCGTGCGTGTGCTGCGGCACGCTGCTCTTCGACGCGGCGGAGAAGTTCGAGTCCGGCACGGGCTGGCCCTCGTTCACCCAGCCGGTTCAGGCGAACGTGATCGCGTACCGCGTCGATCGCAGCTACGGGATGGAGCGGGTCGAGACGCTGTGCAGCGTGTGCGACGCCCACCTGGGCCACGTATTCCCCGACGGCCCGGCGCCGAGCGGTCTGCGCTACTGCATGAACGCCGTCGCGCTGAGCAAGCTCGACTGAACCCCGAAGCGCGTCACTCGCCCGAGTGCTCGCCCGCGAGGCTCACGCCTCCGTCGACCAAGATCTCGTGCCCAGTCACGAAGGGCGCGCTCGCTAGATAGAGGACGGCTTGCGCCACGTCTTCGGGGCGCCCGAGCCGCTTCACCAGCGTCTTGTCCGCGAGCGTCCGCAGCTGGGCCTCGTCGTAGTGCTCCGGCGCCATCACCGTGCCGGGCGCGACCGCGTTCACCCGCACCTCAGGCGCGAGCTCGAGCGCGAGCGCGCGCATCAGCTGCTTGGCCGCGCCCTTGCTGACGACGTAGGGGAGAAAGTTCGGGTAGGGGAGCGTCGCGCTGGTGCAGGTGATGATCACGACGCTGCCCCCGCGCGCCTTCAGCGCGTTGCGGGCGCGCTGCGCGAGCAGCAGCGGCGCGCGCACGTTGAGCGCCATCGTGCGATCGAGCTCGGCCGCCTCGAGCGCGTCGAAGTCGCTCGGCGCGAACGAGGCCGCGCTCGAGACCAAGAGATCGAGGTGCCCCATCGCGGCCAGCGCCTGATCGACGACGGCCGCGCACGCCTCGGGCTCGCTCAGATCGCCGGGCACCAGCGCCGCGCGACCGCCGCGCGCTTCGATCTGCTGGGCCACCTCTTCGGCGCCCTCTCGCGATCCGCGGAAGTGCAGCGCGACGTCCCAGCCGGCCTGCCCCAGCGCGGTCGCGATGCTCGCGCCGACCCGCTTGCCCGCGCCGGTCACCAGCGCAACCTTGCGTGCCTTCGGGTCGGGCTCCAGATCCGTGGGCGCTCGGGTCATGTCGGCTATACTGGCCCGCCATCGCGATGGCGGCTCGGGCGGAAGGCCCGAAAAGGACGAAGACAGATGATCACGCTTACCGAGAAGGCTGTTGGCAAGGTGAAGGAGATCCGCGAGGCCGAGGGCCTCGGCGAGCAAGGTCTCCGGGTGCGTGTGATCGGCGGCGGCTGCTCGGGCTTCAGCTACGACCTCTTCTTCGAGGACGAGGTGAGCGACGTCGATCAGACCTTCGAGTCGCAGGGCATCAAGCTCTACGTCGACATGATGAGCTTCCAGTACCTCGAGGGCGTGGAGATCGACTACGTCGAGGGCCTGCACGGGGCAGGGTTCAAGTTCCTGAACCCCAACGCCAAGAGCACCTGCGGCTGCGGTTCCTCCTTCAGCGCCTGAGTCGGCCGATTTCCCCTGGGGCGGAGCCCCAGGGAAATCAGATCAAGGCGCCGCGCATCGTGAAGGTCCAGGTCTTCTCGTCGGTGGTGTCGACCTCGACCTCGCCGCCGAGGAACTGCTTGAGCGTCGCGATCTGGGTGGTGGTGTGGCTGCTCGGCTCGGTCGTGGTGAACACGCCGCCGCGGCCCATCGCCATCGGCAAGAGCAGCTGATCGCAGAGGTGCTCTTCGACCGCCGCCTTCGTCTCGAGGTAGCGCAGCACCGGTCCGATCGCGCGCTCGGCGACCTCGTCGGGGCGCGCCTGCCGCTCGCCGAAGCCGGTGCACACCACCGACACGTTGGCGTACTTGCAGATCACGTTCACCGCGTTGCCCGGCCCGAACGCCTCGTCCCAGTCCATCCGCACCAGCTCGTCGCGCGCCAGCGAGAGGCGCTCGCGGCACACCCGCAGCTCGCGCTCGGCGACGGCAGGCGGCAGCCCGGCGCTGTGGGCGATGGCCTTGCGTGAGACCAGCGCGCCGCGCTCTTCGAGCTCGAGCGGCCCGAGCTCGGCGGGCTCGACCTTCACGATCAGCTTGCCGCCGCCCTTGGGATAGAACCCCGGGCGCACCAGCGTCGCGTCGATCTTCGCGCCCATCTTGCGGAGCACCGGCAAGAACGACTCGGCGAGGAACTCGAAGGGCGGAGCCGCCGAGTTGTGGGTGCCGCCTTCGAGCGTGAGGGTCGAGGGCTCGCGCGCGCGGAGCAACGCGGGGAGCACGGTCTGCAGCACGAGCGTCGCGCTCCCCGCCGTGCCCACCGAGAACGTCCGATCGCCGCCCTGCACCGTGCGTGGGCGGAAGGTGAGCTCGCGGCTCCCCACCTCGGCGCCCGTCACGTCCGCGCTCGAGACCTCTTTGGCGGCCTGCACCGACGTGAGGTGCTGCGGCCTCAAGCCCGGCTGATCGCGGCCCGCGCGGATGCGCTCCATCTTGAACGGGGTGCGCGTGAGGATCGAGAGCGCGAGCGCGCTCCGCAGCACCTGACCGCCGCCTTCACCTTCACTGCCGTCGATGACGATCACGTCGCCGAGCGTAGCTGGTGCAGATCCGGTGCGGAAGGGCGTTGCCGCCGGTGAGATACAATCCGCTCCCGATGCGCATCGGACTCGCTGGCTCGCTGCTCTTGTTCCTGGTGGTCGTCGGCTGCGAGACGCCCGCGCCCGCGGACACGCTGGTCTTCGTCGCGCCCGAGCACGAGGCGGTGATCCGCGCGTACGTCGCGCGCTTGCCGCCCGAGCTCGACGCGGCCGTCCGCGTCGCGAGCGATCCCGCATCGGCGATGGCGACCTCGCTCGAAGGCGAGCGACGCATCGCGCTCACGATCGACGACGCCGCGTGCGCTGGGTGCTACGCGCTCGCGGCGGCCGAGGGCGGGGTGATCGGATCGGGCGACGCGCCGCTGGGGATCCAGTACGCGCTGTCCCATTGGCTGGAGGCGATGGGCGTCCGGTTCTTCCATCCGTCGCGGACGTTCGTGCCGGCGACGCTGGCGGAGCTCGATGGTGCAGCGATGGGCGCGCACGCTCCCGAGATCGCCGAGCGAGGGCTCCAGCTCCACACGCTGCATCCCATCGAGGGCTACTTCGACTTCTGGGAGCCGGGCGAGGACAACCTCGACGACGCCGAGCGCACGCTGCACTGGCTCGTCTGCAACCGCGGCAACTTCCTCACCTACCCCGCGCTGAACGACATCGCGCTCAGCGACCCGGCGCGCGCCGCGTGGCGCGAGCACACCGCGGCGATCCTCGAGGCGGCGCACCTGCGGGGCGTGCGCATGGGCATCGGGATCCAGCTCTTCGGGCGCTCGAGCTTGCAGCGCGCGCTCGTCCTCGTGCCGGAAGAGAGCGGAGATCCGGCGGAGCAGATCGAGGCGCACCTCGGCCTGCTCGAGGGCCTTCCGTACGACTCGTTCAACCTCGCGTTCGGCGAGTTCTTCGGGGCCGAGCCCGACCGCTTCGTGAGCACGGTCGAGGCGGCGTACGACGGGATCCACGCGCGCTGGCCCGACGCAGAGGTCACCGCGACGATCCACGTCGGCGAGTTCGAGGACACCCGCGTGACCTACATGGGAGAGGAGCAGCTCTACTACTTCCTCGTGCGCCACGCGGAGCGGCCCATCGTCCCGTGGATCCACACGGTCATGTACTACACGCTCTTCGAGCCCGCGGGCGGCGCCTACAACCACGAGGACTTCTTCGAGCACCGCGATTACTTGCTCGACGAGATGCGCGCGGGGCGACCCGTCGACTACCACCCCGAGACCGCCTACTGGATCGCGTTCGACAACTCGCTGCCCATGTACCTGCCGCTGTACGTGCGCTCGCGCTTCTTCGATCTCGAGCAGATCCGCGCGGCCGACGTGGGTCCGCTCTACAGCCACGTGGTGTTCTCGTCGGGATGGGAGTGGGGCTACTGGCAGAACGACGTCGCGGTGCTGCGCACCAGCTACGAGCTGCCCGCGAGCGACGACGCCGTCTTCGACGAGATGTTCGCGCCCCTGAGCGCGGGCGCGGAGCTGTCGCGGGTGGCGAGCGAGCTCGCGGACATTCTTCATCGAGGGCTGATGGAGAACGAGCTCGCGGCGTACCTCGCGAGCACCGACCTCACCTTCGCGCTGGGCTTCGCGATGGACTTCTGGACCCAGCCGCGGCGACCGGAATTCGAGGACGTGCTGATGATGACGCCCGCCGAGCTGGACGCGTTCGAGGCCCAGGTGGTCCAGCCGCTCGCGGCGCTGCGCGACGAGCTGCGCGCCCTGCGCGATGGCATGGCCGACGTGGGGGACGATCCCTTCGCGGTCGAGCTGCGCGACGGAGTCGAGATCGACGTCGCACGCGCGACGTTCGCTGCCGCGATCTGGGCGGGTGCGCTCGAGGCGGCGCGGGGCGGCTCGCTCGACGCGTCGCTGGGCGAGGCGCGCGCGGCGCGGGCGGAGGCCGAGCTGGTCGTGCGGCGTCGCCACGGTGCGCTCTTCGATCGCGACGGCGCGACGCTGATCCGGAGCCGGGTGACGACCGCAGGCCTCTACCAGTACGGATATTTGCGCGAAGCCGATCGCCTCTGCTTCTACGATCGAGAGCTCGCCCAGCTCGAGAACGCGGCGCGCGGCACCAGCGTCACCGTGCCCGGCTGCGTGCTGTGAGCGATGGACGGTGGGCGGTGTACCCTCCGCGCATGGCTCGACGCATCGCTCCGCTCTTCGTCCTCTTCGTGCTCCTCGGGACCGTCGGCTGTGGCCCGCCCTGGCGGGTGATCCGCGCGTCGGGACCGCCTTCGGCGCTCCACGGGATGACCGCGCTCGCGGTGACGTTCGACTACTCGGCGCTGATGATGGGCGGGATGTTCGAGTCGCAGTGGCTCGCGACCCAGCCGCCGGACGAGCAGGCGAGCTACCTGGCGGTGCGGGCCTCGATGGAGGAGCACTTCATGATGGAGCTCGCGGCGCAGCTCGCGCGTGAGGGGATCGCGGTGCGGCGGCCCACGGGCGCAGAGTCCCATCAGATCGTGGTGCGCTACACGAGGATCGAGATGGGCTTCTATCGCTTCATGGTCTCGATGGACTCGGTGCTCGACACCCGCTTCGTCTACGGCACCGCGGGCGCGGAGACGGACGAGATCGACGTGCACCTGACCCGGACCGCGAACATGCGGAACGCGTCGATCGCCGAGCGGATGGACTGGTGCGCGGCGCGCGCCGCGCAGCTCGCCGCCGAGTACGTGAGGCAAGCGCGATGAAGCGCGCGTCGATCGCGCTCGCCCTCGGGCTGACCTGCGGCTGCTACGCGTCGCACGG
>CAYZQM010000004.1:0-15265 GCA_964480175.1 uncultured Sandaracinaceae bacterium | reverse complement strand
GACCACGACGGTGGCGGGATCGCGCCGAGCAGCTCGGTGACCGAGCCCTGCGTCACTCCGGGAGGTGGCTCGCGCCGCGACTGCGGCTTCCGCGTCGAGCGCGTGGTGAGCTGCCGGACCGGGACGCGACAGGTGGTCGGCTGTGGCTGCGAGGGTCTCGGCAGCTGCAGCGGCGATCCGGTGCTGCGCATCTGCGACCGCACCCGCGCGTGCCGGGTCGAGGAGGCGATCGACAACGTCGACGATCGCTGCGGCCTGTGCCCGAGCGTGACCTTCCTCTGCCCCGCGAGCGGGCAGTACACGATCCTGAGCGCTCCGTTCGGCAGCACCAGCTACCGCTGCGACGTGGAGATCAGCGGCGGGAGCTGACCCGCGCGTGAGACATCAGGGCCGATTGCAGACGCAGATCATGTCGTTGTACGTGCTGCTGCACGACCCGCCGCCGATGCGGGTGCAGCGAAAGCCCGCCGAGCCATTGGCGTAGGTCGCGGAGCAAGTGCCTCCGAACGACGCGCACACGTTGTTGCACGACTCGTCGCCTCCCGAGGGGTTCGTGTAGAACTCGCAGGTGGTTCCGGTGCTGGTGGGTCCCGTGCAGTCGACGAATGCAGCCGCGGTCCCGAAGATCTCTTCGCAAGTGCGGCGCGTCACCGGCGCGTCCACGCCGGTGTCCGGCATGCCCGCATCCACGCCGGTGTCTGGCATGCCCGCGTCCACGCCGGTGTCCACGCCCGCATCCACGCCGGTGTCGACGCCTGCGTCCATCCCCGCGTCCATGCCTGCATCGACGCCGGTGTCGATGCCCGTGTCGAGCCCGGGCACGTCGGGCACGGGTGCGTCCATCCCCGCGTCGCGGCCTCCGTCGAAGTTGCCTCCGTCGAAGCTACCGGTGTCGATGCGACCGGTGTCGAGCGCGCCCGTGTCTTGTCCCGGGATGAGCGGCGTGCGGTTGAGCACGCACCCGGCGCTTGCGATGACCACGGCTAGAACGGCAAAGCGGGTCAGAGGTTGCACGCGTTCGAGCGTACCGCAGCTCAGCGCCGAATGTCAGCGCCCAGCGGGGTTGTCACTTCAACCTCTACGGGATCGACACACGCTGTCGGTCCTTTCCCGACAACGTCAGCCGATCTGCTTCTCGAGCAGCTCACTCGCGATGCCCATGAAGTCTTCCTCGGTGACGATCGCGACGAGATGGCCGTCCTGGATCACCGGCAGGCATCCGATCCGCAGCTTGCGCATCAGCCGGATCGCCTCGAGCGTCGCGGTGTCCGGGGTCACCGTCTGCACGTCGGTCCGCATGATGTCGGAGACCGGCGTCGCGCCCGCGTCCGCGGGCTTGCCGCCCTTGCTGCGATCCGCGAAGTAGCGGAGCAGCGCGCGGTAGCTGACGAGGCCCACCAAGTGCCCGCGCCCGTCCTCGACGGGTACGTGACGGATGCGCTCCCAGCCCATCAGGTCGGCGACCAGCTCGACGGCATCGTCCGGCTGCACCGTGAAGATGTCCGTGGTCATGTACTGGCTGACCTTGTGGTAGCTCGTCTTGGCGCTCGCGACCTCGTCCAGGCGCGCGCGCTCCCACTCGTGCACCGCGCGTCCGGTCTTCTGCCGCGCGACCGTCGCCGCCACCAGCGCGTTCAGCTTCTCGCCAGGACTGGCGCGCTCCTTCATCTCGTTGAGCGACTGGAGCATCCAGCGCGCGCCGGTCCGCATGCTGCGCACCCGCTGCTCGATGATCCCGAGGTACTTGGCCGAGTCGACCGCGTCGATCCCCGCGCGAGAGAGACCGGCCTCGGCCAGCGGCAGGAGCTTGTCGAGCACGAAGGGCTGCGCGAGCACTTCCTCGTCGTCGAGCCAGGTGAAGCGCGCGCCGAGACCTTCTCGCGCGGCCGCGTAGAGGTTGGCCTGCGCGTGGGCGAACTCGAGGCGCTGGCTCACGTCGCCCGCGGTCGCGCCGAGCTCGCTCATCAGGCCGAGCCAGAAGGCGGCGTTCGCGATCTCGTCGACCACCGTCGGGCCGCTCGGCAACACCCGCAGCTCGATGCGCAGGTGCGGCTTGCCGTCGCCGATGCCGTAGCAGGCGCGGTTCCACCGGTAGACGGTCCCGTTGTGCAGCCTGAGCGCCTTGAGCTGAGGGATGGTGCCGCGGGCGAGCGCCTCGATCGCGCTCTCGTCGAGATCGGTGCCGACGAGCGTACGGAAGCGCGCGACGTCTTCCTTGAAGATCTCGAGCACGCTCTTCTGGGTCCAGCGCTTGCCGAACGAGACGCGCGCCGAGGTCTCGCGCAGGTGCATACCAGGCGAGCGGGTGTCGACCGCCTGCTCGAAGAGCGCGATCCGGGTCTCGTTCCAGAGGCGCTTGCCGAAGAGCACCGGCGAGTTGGTGCCTACCGAGAGCACCGGCGCCGCGATGAGCTGCGCCACGTTGTACATGTGCGCGAACTTGTCGGGGTCGACCTGCAGATGAACCTGGAAGCTCGCGTTGCACGCCTCGACCATGACCGAGTCGTGCTTGACGTTGATCTCGTCGATCCCCTTGATCGAGAAGTCGTAGGCCTCGCCGCGGGCCGCGGTCATCGCGCGGTTCAGCGCCATGTAGCGCGGCGAAGGCACCATGTGCTCGAGGCCCAAGTCCGTCTTTCGGATCGTGGGCAGGATCCCCACCATCACCGGCTCGATGTCGAGCGCGCCGCACGCCTCGCGGGTCTTCTCCATCAAGCCCTGGAGCTGGCTCTCCATGTTGGAGAGGCCTTTGCCGGAGAACGGCTGGGGGTCGAGGTTGATCTCGAGGTTGAACTGTCCGAGCTCGGTGGTGAAGTGCGGGTCGTTCACCTTCTCGAGCACCTTGAGCGCGCCGTCGGTCGGGCCGTAGCTCCGATCGATCAGGAAGATCTCCTGCTCGGCGCCGATGCGCGGGACCCCGGTCTCGAACTGACCGTTGTCGATCATCTGCTCCATCGCGCGGAGATCGCCGAGGAGCGCGCGGGTGAACTGACGGCGGACCTCGCCCTCGAGCTCGCCTTCGACCTTCTTGTGATCGCGGGTGTCTTCCATCCGCTCAGCCCTTCCTCGGATCTTGGCCATCCTCGGTCCACTCACCGAGGTACTTCGGGAGCATCGCGCGCCAGGTCATCCAGTCGTGATGCACGTCGGGGCCCCAGGGATCGACCCGGTTGGGGATGCCCTGCTTGCCCAGCACGTTCGCCATGTCCCAGGTCTCGCCCATGTTCTCGGCGCGACCGGCGCCCGACGCGAACAGGATGAAGTTCTGCCGCAGGCGATCGAGGTGCGGCCCGGACAACGTCGGCACGAACTGCAGCGGCGAGCTGACGAAGTAGTCCTCGGTGAAGCGATCGGCGTCGATGAAGCGCATGAGGTTGAAGGTGCCGCTCATCGCGATCGCGCGGGTGAAGAGGTTGGGGAAGCGGCAGGTGACGGCGACGGAGTGGAACGCGCCGATCGAGGCGCCCGCCGTCCAGATGGGCAGCTCCGAGCCGCAGTCGCGGTGGATCGCCGGCGCGACCTCGTGCTTGATGTACTGGTGGAACTGGTTCTGCATCCACATGCGGTGGGCGGGTGAGCCCTCCTTGCTGAACCAGACCTGGCCGGCGACGGAGTCGCACGAGTAGATCTTGATGCGCCCCGCCTGCAGCAGCGGATCGAGGACGTCGAGCATCTGCCAGCGCTCGATCTCCTCCGCGTCACCGCCCGCGGTGGGAAAGACCAGCACCGGCTGTCCGAACTTGCCCCAGCGACAGAGCGTCGCTTCTTTACCCATCCGTTCCGAGCGCCACCGCGACTTGACGAACATGAGCCTCCTTCGGCGGGGGCCATCATCGCACAGGCGAGCCGTCCTCGAATAGGCATGCGTGGGGGCGGGGCCGATTTCGTCAGGCTGTGTAAGGCGGCTGAAGGAGCGGGCGCGCATCCCGTCTCGGGCCCCATGCGTTCCCGACTCGTCTCCGCCCGTCACGCGCTCGGTGCCTTGCTGGCCCTCTCGATGCTCGGCTGCGTCCAGCGCCCGTTCGATCTGGAACCCGGCGAAGAGCTGGACGAGCTGAGCGACGCGCTCGGGCCCCGGGTCCTGATCTTGAGCAACCCCCAAGACGGTCATCGACCCGAGCACCGGCGTCCCGGTCCCCACCCGCCGCTTCGTGATCCCCGCCTCCACCCACTCGCTCGATCTCGTCCGCTACAGCGGCGTCCGCGAGATGTCAGTCGCCTCGGGGGTGGCCACCGATCTCTTCGGCGGGGTATCCGACGCCGAGGTGAGCCACGTCTCCTACGACGTGAGCATCTACGACAGCTACTACCTCGTCGGAGAGCAGACCTACGATCCGAGCTCGGGCTGCTGCGATCCCGAGGGCGCCCTCGATCTCAGCTGCCGCGCCGGCTACGTGACCCGGATCTTCGTGGGCTCGGGCACGCTGCGCTACCTCAGCGATCGCGACACCTCCGGCAGCATCGGCGCGGGCGACGTCGAGGTCTTCGGCGGACGCTCCTACCGGGTGACCCGCGAGCGGCGCTTCACCTCCGCGGCGTTCGCGATCGAGGTGGGCGCAGCCGCGCCGATCTGCGAGCGCGCGTTCTGCGACGTGCGCGAGGCGAGCGGCGCGTGCGGAGCTTGCTCGGTGCGCGGCGCCGCGGCCGCCCTCGACTCGATGACCGCGCCCGCCGACGGAGTGCTCGGCGTCCTGTGCGAGGGCATGCGCGCCGAGGCCGACGCGAGCGTGTGGGTGCGCGGCGACGTGATCGTCGAGGGCTGCTTCGACGACGCCTCCGTGTCGCTCACGCTCTTCACGGACGGGGCGCAGCCAATCGAGACGACGCTCACCTCGAGCGACGGCGCGCGCTCACCGCTCACGTTCCTGCGGCGCACCGACGGGGTGTCGGCGTCCAGCGCCGGCACGCTCTACGCAGCGCTCGATCTCACCGCGTGCCGCTGCGGTGAAGCCTCCGCGCGCTGCGCGCTCGCCTCCGATCTGGAGCTCGCCATCGAGACCCGCCGGTGAGGGCCTGCGTAAGAACGACTGCGTCAGCACCGAGGGCGCGCCGGAGCCCCGCAGTCTAGGCGCGAGGAGGGAGTTTGCCGGGCGCAAGCGACCGACGAGCAACGACGAATGCGGGGCTCCCGCGCGGCCGAATGCAGCAGTCGTTCTTACGCAGGCCCGAGCCACTCGCGCCTTTACAGCCACGGGCCGCTGGACGACCCTCGCGTCGGTCCAGCGGGTCCAGTGGTCGACAAGAACAAGCGCGGCAAAGTCGGGTTCTCGGGTGCGGCGCACCGGGCGCTCCTGCGCTCGTTCGTCGGCCGCGCAGCGGCGCTGAAGGTGCTCGAAGGCGCGCTGAGCGAGGCCACCAGCGAGGGAGAGCCGCGCCTCGTCACCTGCCTCGGTCCTGCCGGGATGGGCAAGACGACGCTGCTGCAGGTCTTCGCCGAGGAGGCGCGCAGCTCGGGCAGCCGCGTGGTGTGGCTCGACGCGGGCGCGATCACGCGCGACGACGCGACGCTGGAACGGGCGCTGGGGGCGCCGATGCAGACGCTCGGGGGCGCCGCGCGCGCAGATCTGATCGTCGTCGACGGGCTCGAGCGCGACCCGGCGCTGCTCGGCTGGCTCTTCGACGACGTGCTGCCCCGAGCGGGCGCGCGCATCACGGTGGTGACCACCTCACGCGAGCCCACCGCGCTCGCACACCGGGCCTCCTCGCTCAGCGCGATCACGCGCGAGCTCCGGCTGAGGCCGCTCAGCGACGAGGAGACCATCGACGCCCTCGCGCGCCGCGGCGTGCCTCCGGCCCAGCGCGCGGAGCTGGCGACGCTCGCAGCGGGTCTGCCGCGCGCGGTGGCCGAGCTGGCCCAGCGCAGCCGCGTCGATCGCCCGACCCCGCTCGCCGATCGACCGCCGCACGAGCTCGTCGACGCGGTCGCGGCCGGCATCGTGAGGGATCTTCCGAGCGTGCTCCATCGGCACGCGGTCGAGGCGATGGCGGTGGCCTGCGCGCTCGACGAGCCGCTGCTCGCCGCGATGCTCGCGGACGTCGAGTCGAGCGGCACCGACGTGCACGCGCTCTACACCTGGCTCGGCGCGCTGACCTTCGTGGTGCGCGACGTGCGCGGTCTCATCCCGCACCCGCGGGTGCGTGACGCGTTGCTCCGCGAGCTCGAGGTGCGCGATCCGGTGCGGCTGCGCGAGCTGGGACAGAGCGCCGCGCTCGAGCTGTTGCGACGGGTCGACGGCGCAGGCCTGCCGACGCGACATCACCACGTGCTCGAGGCGCTCTTCGCGCAGCGCACCGAGCTGGGGCTCGCAGCATCCCTCCTCGAGGGTGCGGGCCAAGAGCGGCTGCGGCGCGCGTCCGGCGCCGACCTCGAGCTGGGCGCGCGGCTCGTCGCGAGCGTGGATCCGGCGTCGTCGCACCTCTTCGACGCGGTCGCGGCGCAGCACCCGGAGCGGGTGGTGGTGCTGGCGCGTCCCGACGCAGCGCCATCGATGATCGCCGTGCTCGTCCCCCTCGACGACGAGAGCGCGCCCGAAGCGGTGCGGCAGCTCGCCGGGGGCGCCGCGCCGCGGGTGCTCGCGCTGACCTTCTCTTCGCTCACCCAACAGGCGCGGATCGCGGCGCACCTGGCCGCGCACGTCGCCCTCTCGATGCTCGCGATCGAGACGCTGGATGCGGCGAGCCTCTCGATGTCTCTGCCCGCCGAGCTGATCCCGCACGCGCCGCTGCTCGGCGCGACGCGGGCCGTGGGCAGCGAGCGCTTCGTGACCGACCTGAGCGCGCTGAGCGGCGGCGCCACCGGCCCGCTGGGCGTCGAGCGGGTCGCGTACGCGATCGGCATGCCGCTGCGGAGCGACGCGGTGCTCGCCGAGGCGCCGGCCTCTCACCCGAGCGCGGCGCGCGCGCTGCCGCCGCTCGCGCTGCCGCCGCTGGACGAGGCGACGCTCGCGGCCTGGGTCCGCAGCGCGCTGTCGGCGCGGCATCGGCCGCACGAGCTGAAGAAGAGCGAGATGCTCTCTCTGGCGTGCATCGAGCGCTCGGTGCGCGGCGGCGCGGCGCCCGAACAAGCGCTGGCGCAGCTCCTCGACGAGAGCTGTCGCGCGCTCGCGAGCGCGCCGGCGTACGAGTCGTCCGCGCGCTTGCTGGAGGTGACGTACCTCGATCCCAGCATCGTGAAGCAAGAGGCCGCGGCCGCGGAGCTCCGGCTGCCCTTCGGTACGTACCGCTACCAGCTCCGGCGCGCGCTCGAGCTGGTGACGGTCGAGATCGCGACGCGCGAAGACGAAGCGCGACGCGCGAGCCGCTAGCGCACGGATTCATGCGAAGCCCCGACTCCGTTTTCTAGCGCACCGATTCATTCGAAGCCCGGACGTCACCCCCGCCTGTCGAAACGCCGTCGAAGCGCCGCTCACCGGCGGCGACGCGGCGGGATCGGCTGGTAGGGTCCGCGCGATGACCGGGCTGCGCAGGGACGAGCACCGTTCGGACGGCGGGCTGAGCACGCTGCGCGAGCACTTCGATCGCAGCGGTCGCCTGCCGCCCGAGGAGGCGCTCGCGATCTTCGCGCCGGTGATGCGCGCGCTGTCGGACGCACACGAGCTCGGCTTAGTGCACGGCGCGCTCTGCCCCGAAGAGCTCCTCGTGCTCCCGGAAGGTCCACCGCACTTCGGTCTCGCCGCGTTCGGTCCCGAAGACCGTCGCGCGCGCACGCTCTCGTACCTCGCGCCCGAGCAAGCGGAGTCCGAGCGCGCTGGCGCGAGCGCGGCGAGCGACGTCTGGGCGCTCGGGGTGATGCTCTTCGAAGCGCTCTCGGCGCGCCGCCCCTTCGCGGGAAGCTCGCCCCCGCTGGTCCTGGTCCGGGTGCTCACCGAGGTCGCGCCTCCGCTCCGTCAGGTCTGCCCCGACGCGCCGCCCGCGCTCGCCGAGGTGATCGATCGCGCGCTGCGCCCCGACCCCGCGGGGCGACCCGCAACGATGCAGAGCTTCCTGAGCCAGCTCCTCGACGCCGCGGCCCGCGACGGAATCGACCCCTCCTGAGCCTCCATCTCAGCGGAGCGCCATTGCGATCGCGGCCGGGCTGGCGGACGATCTCGCGATGACCGTCTCCCGCGAGGATCTCGAGGCGATGATCGGCGCGCTGCGCAGTGAGGTGAGCGACCCGCGCGCGGGGATGTACGGACCGGGATCGGTCAGCTGGCGCGTGAACCGCGAGGCGGTGATCTTGCTCGGTGGGGGACGCGCCGCGCTCCTGCAGCTCGCCCACCCGTTCGTGGCGCACGCGATCGATCAGCACTCGGCGACGCAGAGCGATCCCATCGGGCGCTTCCGCCGGACGTTCCAGAACGTCTTCGCGATGGTCTTCGGCGATCTCGATCACGCGATCGACTCCGCGCGCCGGGTGCACGCGGTCCACCAGAAGATCCGGGGCGCGATCGATCAGCACGTCGGTCCGTTCGCGCGAGGGGATCGCTACCAGGCCAACGACGAGGACGCGCTCTTCTGGGTGCACGCGACGCTCGTGGACACCGCGCTGAGCATCTACTCGCTGGTGCTCGGCCCGCTCGGCGCCGAAGAAGAGGAGCGCTACTACCAGGAATCGCGGCGCTTCGCGCGCCTCTTCGGGATCCCCGACGACGTGATGCCCGACGATCGGGCCGGCTTCTCCCGCTACATGGAGCGCATGCTCGGGAGCGGGATCATCACCGTGAGCCGCCCTGCGCTCGAGATGCGACGGTTCCTCTTCCAGCCGCCGCGCAAGGTGCACACCCCGCTCGCCGCGTGGTACCGGACGTTCACCACCGGCTTGATGCCGCCTTCGCTGCGCGCGCCGTTCGAGCTGCCCTTCGGTCCCCTCGAGCGCTCGATCTACCGGAGCTCGCTGCCCGCGCTTCGGCTGGCGCACCGCGCGCTGCCGCGGCGCCTGCGCTACTTCCCCGACTACGTCGAGGCCGAGCGCAGGGTGCGCGGACGAGAGCCGCGGGATCGGGTGGGACGCGCGCTCGAGCACCTCGCGCTCGAGGCGATCCGTCCCGCGCCCGAGCTGCTCGAGCGACGACGATGAGCGTTCGCGCTGGAGATCTGCGCGGCCCCTCGTGATATCGTCCGCGCCGCTCTGAAGAGAAAGGACGCGCGGATGCAGGACTACCAAGAAGCGATGCTCAAGTCCCTGGTGGCGGTGGCGTGGGCCGATGGCCGCGTCGAAGCCGAGGAGACCGAGGTGATCGAGGCGTTGGTCAGCGCGTTCGACGTGGCCTCCGAGGACGCGGACAAGATCCGCGAGTTCGCCAAGACCAAGCGCACCCTCGAGGACATCCCGATCACCGATCTCTCCGCCGCCGATCGTCGGGTGCTGCTGCAGCACGCGGTGATCCTCACGTACATCGACGGCAACCAGAGCGACGACGAGAAGGCGTTCTTGAGCGAGCTCACCAAGAAGCTGCGGGTGCCCGAGGACGAGGCGGCGGAGATCCTCAAGGCCGCCGACGAGCGCGCCCAGCGCCTGCTCGCGTTCCTCTGAGCCTTCGGGTCGCGACGCGCGTGATCTCGCTTCCGTCGCCTCGCGCGCTCGACGCGGTCTTGCTCGATGCGGGCAACACCCTCGTGTTCCTCGATCACGACGCGGTCGCCGACGTGGTCACCAGCCACGGCGCGCCCGTCGACGGTCGGACGCTCGCCCGCGTGGAAGGTGAGGCCAAGCGTCACTACGAAGCGCTCCTGTCGCGCGGGGTGTCGCACGAGGATGGCTGGGGCCTCTATCTGCGCACCCTGCTGTCGTCGGCGGGGGTCCCGGAGCACGTCGCCGCCCAGATGATCGCGCCGCTGCGGCGGGCGCACGACGCGTTCAACCTCTGGCGCCGGGTCCCGAGCGGTACGATCGACGCGCTCGCCCGGGCCCGCGCAGCGGGTCTGCGCGTCGGTGTGATCTCCAACAGCGAGGGCAAGCTCCCCGAGCTCTTCGCCCGGGTGGGTCTGGCGCCGCACATCGAGGCGGTGATCGACTCCCACCACGAGAAGGTCGCCAAGCCCGATCCCGAGCTCTTCCGGCGCGCGCTCTCGCGCATGTCGCTCGTGCCCGAGCGGTGCGTGTACTTGGGCGACATCCCCGGAATCGACGTGGTGGGGGCGCACGCGGCGAACGTCGCCGCGGTGCTCGTGGACCCCTTGGGCTTCTATCCCGATCATCGCGCGAGCCCTCGGGCCGAGAGCGCGGCATCCTGGATCGACACGATGCTCCGGGCCCGCACATGATTAGCCTGCCGGCTTCGCCGGGCCTCTTCGCCGCAGGCGGTGTTGTCGCTCCTCCGAAACCTCCCGGGTTGCGTCGTCGCGACGCCTTGCCTGCGACGAACACGCCTCGCCGATCCCATCAGGCTATTCCTGTGCGAGCCCTTGCCGAGCGACAGTCCCCTTGAGCACCGACGACCCGAGAGCACGGCGGAGCGTTCCCCCTCCGGACGCAGACAAGACCGATCGATCGGGCGTGATCGCGCCCGACAAGGCCGCGTTCGAGCCGATGCGCTGGAGCCTTCGCGCCCGCGGCGAGCTGAGCTCGCGCACCTTGCTCGTGCTCGCCGCGCTCGTCGTCGTGGTGATCGGCCTGCGCAACATCGGGCCGGTGGTGCTGCCGATCTTGACGGCGGGCTTCATCGCCGCGGTCTCGGCGCCGGTGATGGGCGCGCTGATGCGGATGAAGGTCCCCGCGGCGCTCGCGGTCGGGCTGACGTGCCTGCTCGACATCGCGATCGTGGTGGGCGTGGCCGCGCTGGTCGCGAGCTCGCTCACCGGATTGAGCGAGGCGATCCCCCGCTACCAGTCCGCGCTGACGGGGCTGCACCACGATGCGATCGCGTGGCTCAACCACCGCGGCATCCCCGCCGAGTCCGGCGATCTCACGCTCTTCTCCGACACCCAGTCGCTGATCGCGTTCTCCACCCAGATGGCGGGCGAGCTCACCTCGCTGGCGTCGAACGCGTTCCTCGTCGTGATCTTGGTGGTGTTCCTCCTGCTCGAGGTCGCGCCCTTCAAGCGCAAGCTCGCCGTGCTCCTCGGCGCGAGCGCGCGCCTCGAGCGCTTCACCCGCGCGGCCGAGATGGTGCAGCGCTACCTCTTCGTGAAGACGGGCATCTCGCTCCTGGTCGCGGCGATGGTCGGCCTGCTCCTGCACTTCATGGGTGTCGACTTCGTGTTCCTCTGGGCGCTCGCGACGTTCCTGCTCAACTACGTCCCGAGCATCGGCCCCGCGATCGCGACGATCCCCAGCACCGCGATCGCGATCCTCACGCTCTCCCCGGGCGCGGCCATCGCGGTGGGCGCGGGCCAGCTCGTCATCCATCTGATCGTGGGCAACGTGATCGAGCCGCGCCTCATGGGCGGCGCGCTGGGGATCTCGACCTTGATGGTCTTCGTCTCGATGCTCTTCTGGAGCTGGCTCTGGGGACCGCTCGGCGCGCTCTTCGCGGTGCCGCTCACGCTGCTCTTGATCTCGCTCTTCGAGCTCGCGCCCGAGACCCGGTGGATCGCCGTGCTCCTCGCCTCCAACGAGTGGTCCGAGGCCAAGCGGATCGAGTGGGGCTGGCCGCCACCCGACGACAAGAAAGCCAAGAGCTCGAGCGGCTCGCTCTCCGCGCCGCTGCTCTCGATCGCCCCGCCCAAGCCCGGCACCCCGGCGATCGTTCCCGATGAGCCACAGAAAAAGGCAGACGTCACGGGCACGTAGGCGTGTCAGTCGGGCGCGAGGCCCCGCGTCTTGACACTGCTCGAGTGTTCAGTCACTCGATCCAGTCCTCATGCCGCCCTTGCACGCGCTGCCTTCGCTCGAGCTCGATGAGTCTTCATCGGGGTCGCTGTCATCCGAGGCGTCGCTGTCATCCGAGGCGTCGCTCTCATCGAGCGAGACGGCGGGCTCGACGAAGGAGCTGCTCGCGCTCGCGCCGCCCGGAAGGATCCTCGAGCTCTCGGGACGCGCGCGCACCACCCTCGCGGCGCGTCTCCTCGCGCAGGTGCAGGCCGCGGGCGATCCGGTCGCGTGGGTGACGACGCGCAATGCGGGTCTCTACCCGCCCGACCTGGTGCAGGTGGGGATCGATCTGTCGACGCTGGTGATCGTGCAGCTGGACGCGCGCACCCTGCACCGCGGGCCCCAGGCCGCCGAGCTCTTGCTGCGCACCGGCGCGTTCGGCGCAGTGGTGCTCGACAGCTACGAGCTCGCGCCTTCGACGAGCCAGCGGAGCACCGCGTGGCAAGGCCGTCTGTCGGGGATCCTCCGCACCCACGACGCGCGCCTGATCTTGCTGAGTCACCCGGAGCTGCCGAGCGACGACGCCGTGCGCGCGGACGAGATGGGCCCGTCGATGGGTCCGCTGGTCTCCGTGCGCCTCGGTCTCTACCGCGAGCGGCAGCCGGATGGGCAGCTGGTGGTGCGCACCCGGGTGCTGAAGGACAAGAGCGGCACGCTCACGCATCGCTCGCTCCCCACCGAGCCGCACCGCGGACCCGCGGGGAGCCGCTTTCCTCGCTCTGCGAACGCCGAGGTCCGGCGCGGCGCGGCGATCGTGCGCCTGCGGCGGGTGCGATGATGAGCGCGCGCATCGTCTGCATCGACATCCCCGCGCTCCCTCTTCAGATCCTGCGCCGGGATCACCCCGCGTGGGCGCCCTTCCCGCTGGCCGTGATCGCGGAGGATCGTCCGCAAGCCAGCGTGCTGTCGGTCTCTCGCAGCGCGCGCGAGCTCGGGGTGCGCCCAGGGATGCGCTACGCCGCCGCGCTGGCGATCACCCGCGAGCTCCGCGCCGCGCCCATCGCGCCAGAGCGCATCGCGGACGTGCGATCCGAGCTCGTCGGCGCGCTCCATCGCCTCTCGCCGCGGGTCGAGCCCGACGCGTCGGTGTCCTCGGTGATCTGGGTGGATCCCAAGGGGATGCTCGCGCTCTTCTCCAGCTACCAGCGCTGGGCCGAAGAAGCGCAGAGCGCGCTCGATGCGCTCGATCTACTCGGCACGGTGGTGGTCGGCTTTCGGCGCATGCCTGCGCTCGCCGTGGCGCGCGGCGCGCCGAGGCGCGGCGCCGCCGAGAACGGCATCGTGGTGCTCGGCTCGATCGACGAAGAGAGAAGGCGCGCGGCCGCGACGCACCTCGATCGCTTCGAGATCCCCGCGACGCTCGCCGAAGCGTTGCGCTTGCTCGGCATCCGCACGCTGGGCGAGCTGCTCGCGCTGCCGAACGGCGAGGTCTCGGTGCGCCTCGGTCCGGAGGCGGCGCGCTTTCATCGATCGTTCGTCGCGCGCAAGGGCGACCCCGGAGACGGTGAGCCGCCGCTCCACCCCGCAGCGCACGCCGATCCCATCGAGATCGAAGCGGAGATCGATCCGCCCGACGACGATCGGGCGCGACTCTTGTTCTGCACCAAGGGCGCGCTGCACGCGCTGATGGCCGCGCTCGTCGAGCGGCGCATGGCGCTGGGCGCGCTGCGTCTCACCCTCTCGCTCGAGCACGCGGTGAACCTGGTGCCTCGCCCACCGATCACGTTCGCGCTCGAGCCCGCCGTCGCGAGCCGTGACGTCACCCAGCTCACCGAGCTGATGCGCCTGAAGCTCGAGACCCTCGAGCTGCCGGCGCGGGTCACCCGGTTGAAGCTCGAGGCCGAGCCCACCCCGCTCTCGGGCACCCAGCTCCTGCTCACCGAGAGCGCGCGGCGGCGCGATCCATCGGCGCTGGCCCGAGGGCTCTCTCGACTGCGCGCGGTCTTCGGCGACGACGCGGTCACCCGCGCGAGCCTCGAGAGCAGCTGGGCGCCGGAGGCGACCTTTCGCTGGGAGCCCATCCGCCCACACGATCCCGCCTTCGATCGCTCGATGGAGCCGCGCCCCAGCGTCGAGCTCGCTCCGTCGCGCTCCGAGCCGCGGCTGATGCGGCGGGTGCTCCCCGTCCCCTGGGCCCTGCCCTCCGATGGGCGCGGCCTGCCCAAGATCGGCGGCGCCCTCCTCCGCCTGGTCGGGCCTTACCGGGTGCAGTCCGGCTGGTGGTCCGAGGGGCTGCTCCTGCGCGACTACTTCTACGCCGAGCGCGAAGACGGCGCGATCCTCTGGCTCTTCCGCGACCAGAGCACCAGCCACTGGTTCCTCCAGGGGATGATCGACTGACCCCACGTCCCGCGCTGACGCGATGCGGCAGGGGATTTCCTGCATCGCGCTTCTTTTCGCCCTCCGGGGATCATGCTAGCTTCGCTCTTCGTGGACGTGGTCCTGCGCAAAATGGGTCGGAAGCCCGGTCGCGCCGTCATCGGCCGCCTGCTCCGTCCACCGCGCAAGGGAGCCGTCTTGGTCATCGAGTTCCCCGATGGCTTGCACGAGTACGTCACCACGCCGGTCCGTCGCGTGCTCCGCATGTGCGGCAAGGACGTGTTCTACGTGCAGACCGCGAACAGCCGCTACCGCCTCGAGGTCCGCTCGGGCGAGGCGTCCGCGATCGAAGTCGCGCGCTAGTTCTCTCTGGGGCTCCGCCCCAGACCCGGCCGGAACGCGAGCGGGCTGCGCCCTGCGTTCCGCTGCGCGTGGGGCCCCAGCCCCACTTGCCACACGATCGCACGCTCGCGATCGACATCCGCCCCAGGCCCGGCCGGAACGCGAGCGGGCTGCGCCCTGCGTTCCGCTGCGCGTGGGGCCCCAGCCCCACTTGCCCTTCCATCCTGCGCCCTGCGTGCCTGTCGCTTCGATCGCCGGTGCGATCAGGGGCTCGCGATCGTGGTGGGGAGCGCGCGGGCGACGCCGATGCTCGGCAGGAGCTGGGCGGCGATCCCTCCGACGATCGATGAGAGGGTGATCCACACGATCGCGATCGCGATCATCGCGCCGCGGCTGATCTCCACGTTCGGCGCCGCGCGACGTCGACGTCGCACGTCGCGCTCGGTGACCTCGATCGTCTGCTGCGCGATCACCTCGCGCTCCGCGTCCCGCTCGGCCGCATGGCTGCTCAGCGACCCGTACGACGCGCCGCGCGGCGACATCACCTCGACCTCGATCGCCAGATCTGGATCGCGCGCAGCGAGCTCGTCGGCGAGACACTGATCGATCGCCGTCGGTGACATCACCTCGGTGAGCGACGGCTTCGGCGGCTTGTGCGCCTTCACTGCGCGCGTCGAGGCGGGCTCGATCAGCGCGGCGGGCTTGCCGTCGACGGGCAGCGGCGCGCTCCGTCCGCTCACGGGTGGACGGCCCTTGGCGACCTGACAGCGGGCCACCCGATCGCGCAGCGCGCGTCGCGTCGCCAGCGTC
>CAYZQM010000003.1:70448-73466 GCA_964480175.1 uncultured Sandaracinaceae bacterium | reverse complement strand
GCCTTCAGCGAGGCCTTGAGCTCGTCGAGCTCCCGCCGCATCGCCGCGATCTGATCGCTCGCGTCGCCCTCCTTGTCCGGGGGCGGGAGCGCGGGACCGGGCGGCGGCGGGACGTAGGTCGCGTCGGGCGCGACCATCTGCCCCGCGCCGAGCCACATGCGCGCGAGCGCATTCGCAGCCTGGAACGGCATCGTCGCGACGGGCAGGTACGGCGAGAGCGTCTGCGCGCCGCGCTTGGCCTCGAGGTACATCTCGAGCGTGCTCGACAGGTAGCGGCCCATGAACTCGGCGAGCGCCTCGTCGCCCATGCGGATGAGCTGAAAGAGCAGGGGCACGGGCAAGAGCCGCCCCGCGCGGCGGCCCTCGAGGATGATCTGGGCCAGGGTGGCCTGGGTGAGATCCTCGCTCGACTTGGCGTCGATCACCCGGACGTCGTCGCCGCCCCGGATGATGCCCTCGAGCTCTTCGAGCGTGATGTAGCGGCTCGCCCGGGTGTCGTAGAGCCTGCGGTTGCCGTACTTCTTGATGAGAATCGGCTCGCTGGAAGGACGCAGACGCATGCGGCCGCGCATGGTGCGCGGCACACGCGGACGGCGCAACGAGCGCAGGACGGAGGCCTGCTCCACAGCGGGAGCGACCAGCGGCGCAGGATCCTCGGGCCCGCTGGGGCCCGGCGCGGTGGGCTCCGGCGCGTTGGAAATGGTGCGACGCAACACGCGGGACCTTGACACTGTTTTCGCCTCGGGCCAGAAGGCGGCCGTGACTTTGTGCAGCGCAGCAAAGAACCGTCGATCGGGACGGCCCGACGACTGGCATGATGCGCCGATGTCGTCTCGCGCCCCGGAGCCGTCGATGCCGCGTCCCCTGTCCCGCTTGCTCACCACCGCGCTCGCCGCGCTCGCCCTCGCCGGGTGCCCCGACGGTCGGAGCATGTGCCGCGTGGGCGCCGATTGCCCCAGCGGGGTGTGCCGCTCGGACGGAACGTGCTCGAACCCGCGCGACGCGGGCGTCCCCGATGCGCCGGTCGAAGCCAGCGATGCGCCGACGGAGACCGAGGACGCCCCGGTGGAGATGAGCGACGTGGGCACGACGGACGCGGGCGCCCGGGTGTGCGACGGAAACGGCGATGGCATCGTGAGCCGCGCCGAGGTGCCGCTGCGCGCGGGGCTGCGCGCGACGTTCCGCATCGCGACGGATGCGACCGTGTCCACGGCGGGGACGGGCAGCGGGAGCGATCGGACCTGGGACTACACCGGGAGCTACCCAGGGGATGAAGACGTGCTGGTCGAGTTGCAGGCGCCGGGCGCGAACTGGTGGGCGGCCGAGTTCCCCACCGCGACCCACGCCGCGCGCCTGGCGCAGTCCTCGACCAACCTCGGAATCTTCCAGATCACCGACGACGCGCTGCTCTTGCTCGGCGTCGCCTCGCCCACGCCGGGCACGTTCACCCAGACGCTCTTGACCTACGACCCTCCGGTCACGGTGCTCGCGTTCCCCCTCGAGAGCGGCGACACGTTCAGCACCACCTCGACGGTCAGCGGGCAGGCCGCAGGCGTCGCGGTCTTCTACACCGAGGAGTACAGCTCGGTGGTCGACGCGGCCGGCACGCTTCGCACCCCGTTCGGTGACGTCGAGGCGCTCCGGGTGCGCACCGAGATGACCCGCACCAGCGGCCTCGCGACGCTGACGTCGCAGCGACAGTTCACCTTCGTCGGCGAGTGCTTCGGCATCGCCGCCGTGATCACCTCCGGCGCGTTCGAGAGCGACGTGGAGTTCACCGACGCCGCCGAGATCCGGCGCCTCGCGCCCTGAGCCGTCGATGCGCCTTTCTCTCCTGCCGCTGCTCGCGTGCTTGTCCGGATGCGTCGCGTTCCACACCGGCGCGATGCCCGGCGAGCCGGAGGACGCGACGTTCGCGACGATCGACGGCGTCCGCATGCGCTACGTCGACGAGGGGAGCGGACCGGCCGTGGTGCTGGTGCACGGCTTCGCGTCGTCGCTCGAGACGTGGACGCCCGTGCGACCCGCGCTGCTCGCGAGCGGGCATCGCGTCATCGCGATGGACCTGCGCGGCTTCGGCTGGACCGATCGGCCGCCGGGCGACTACTCGAGCACGGCGCAAGCGAACCTGATCTTGGGGCTGCTCGATCAGCTGGGCGTCGAGCGCGCCGCGTTCGTCGGGCACAGCTACGGCGCGGGCGTCGTGCTGCGGCTGGCGCTGCTCGCTCCCGAGCGGGTCGAGCGCATCGCGCTCTACGATGCGTGGGCCTACAGCGGGCAGCTGCCGGCGTTCTTTCACGTCGCGCGGGCGGACGGCATCGGCGAGGCGATGTTCGCCGCGTGGTACGGCGAGCGCGCCGAGGACCGCATGGCGCTGGCGTTCTTCGATCAGCGCTTCGTCACGATGGAGCTGATCGACGCGGTGGATGCGTCGCTGCGCCGCCCCGGCACGTACGCGGCGGCGCTCGCGGCCGTGCGTGGCATGCACTACGAGGAGGTCGAAGACACGTACGGCACCCTCACCCAGCCGACGCTCTTGCTGTGGGGGCGCGAGGATCGGGTCACCCCGCTCGAGATCGGCGAGCTGCTCTCGCGGCAGCTGCCCGGCGCGCGCCTCGTGGTCTATCCCGGATGCGGGCACTTCCCGATGATCGAGCACGCGGCGCAGTCGACCGCGGAGCTCGTGCGCTTTCTGTCGGTCGAGGACGCGCCCGTCGCCGTGAGCGCGCCCGTCACGAGCGGCGGCGAGGTCGCTGCGCCCGAAGGGAGCGCTGCACCGAGCGAGCCAGTGGGCGATGCACCGAGCGATGCGCCCGCCGAGCCCGAAGCAGCGCGGCCGTGGTGGAACGGCGGCGCGGAAGGAGCGAGCCCGTGAGGTCTTCGCCCGCTCTTCTTCTCGGCGTTCTTCTCGCGACACTCCCGTCGATCGCGAGCGCCCAGGGCTTCCACGACGTGGGCGAGGGGATCCGCGCGCACCTCGATCCCGACGACTTCTCCGTCGAGCTGCACACCGGCGCC
>CAYZQM010000003.1:45504-70438 GCA_964480175.1 uncultured Sandaracinaceae bacterium | reverse complement strand
GTTCTCGATGACCATCACGGTCGCCTCGGGAACGTCCACGCCGACCTCGACCACCGTCGTCGACACCAGTACGGCGATGCGGCCGTCCTTGAAGTCGGCCATGACGGCATCCTTCTCCGCCGGCTTGAGGCGTCCGTGCACGAGACCCGCCTGGCCGGGGAAGCGCGCGGAGAGCGCTTTGAAGCGTTCCGCGGCCGCGGCGAGATCTTGTCGAACCTCGATCTCGATCGCGGCCTGACGCCCTCGGGCGATCCGCTCTTCCCGGTCCCGCTCGACGATCCCGAGGGACAGAACCTCTACGAAGCGGACATGCGCCTGCGGGCGGACCTGTCGGTCTATGCGCCCGGCGGCTCGGTCGCGATCCACACCCGCATCGACGTGCTCGACAACCTGAGCGTGGGCAGCACCCCCAACGACATCCCCACGGCGACGACCAGCCAGGCGGTGCTCGACAGCGCGATCCACATCCGTCGCGCGTGGGCCGAGGTGCTGACGCCCTTCGGTCTCTTGACCATCGGGCGACAGGCGAACACCTGGGGCCTCGGGATGCTCGCCAACGGCGGCGACTGCAACGACTGCGACGGCGGTGACGTCGCCGACCGCATCGCGTTCCTCACCCCGCTCGCAGGGCACCTCTGGGCGCTCGCGTTCGACATCTCCGCGACCGGCCCGCAGAGCACCCGCGCCGCGGGCTTTCGACCCGTCGATCTCTCGCCGACGGACGACGTCCGCACCATCACGTTCGCGTGGATGAACTGGCACACCGACGACGCGAGGCGGCGCCGCCACGACGCGGGGCGCGCGACGTTCGAGTACGGCGCGTACCTCTCGTACCGGTGGCAAGAGAACGACGCGCCATCGTCGTACCTGCCCGCGAGCGTGCCGGTGAACGCGGGCCCTTCGCAGTACGTGCCCCGCGGTCTCACGGCGGTCGCAGCCGACATCTGGCTTCGGCTCGAGACCCGCGAGTTCCGCATCGAGCTCGAGGCGGCGCTGCTCTACTCGAACATCGCGCAGACCACCCTGATCCCCGGCGCGCTGCTGCGTGATCCGATCACGGCGACCCAGCTCGGCGCGGCGCTCGAGACGGAGTTCCTTCCTCGCGAGGCGCTCTCGTTCGGGCTCGATGCGGGCATCGCGTCGGGCGACTCGGCGCCGGGCTTCGGCGCGTATCCCCGCGCGCTTCAGGACAGCCCGCAGCCGGGTGACCTCGACGGTCCGCAGGCGACCCTCCCCTACGACACCACGGTCGACAACTTCCGCTTCTCGTCCGACTACCGGATCGATCGGATCTTGTTCCGCGAGATCATCGGGCGGGTGACCGACGCGTTCTACGTCCGGCCGCACCTGCGCTGGCGGGTCTTCGACGAGCCGATCGGCGCGCTGAGCGTGACGCTGTACGGCGTCGCGTCGTTCGCGGTGGAGCCCTCCTCCACGCCGAGCGGTCAGAGCCCGCTGGGGATCGAGGTCGATCCCGCGATCACCTACGAGACCCGCGAGGGGTTCGTCGCAGCGCTGGAGTACGCTGCCTTGTTCCCTCTCGCCGCCTTCGAGAACACCGCGATGGGGCTGGGCGCCAGCCCGGCGCAGCTCCTCCGCCTCCGCCTGCAGATGCTGTACTGAGGATGCCCATGCGACGCGTGATCCTGCTCTCGTTGTCTGGCGCTCGCCGCTGGCTGCGGGCCCAACCGCACCCCGCCGCGCCGCATGCCGTGGGACGCGGACGCGGCCATCCCGCCGCTCGGCTGCGTCCCCGATCTCGACGGGCGCATCGAGGCGCGCGAGCTCACGCCGTCGATCGGCACGCCGGTCTCGTTCCTCGTCTCGCCGATCGGTGAGCTGCGCGACGTGGATCTCGTGGGCGCCGACATCGGCGGGGGCGAGCGTCGCTGGGATCTCGGCACCGACTACGCGAGCGATCGGGTCGCGAGCACCGTCGCCCTCGATCCCGCCGCGCAGTGGTACGCGAGCACCTTCCCCACCGCCGACGTCGCGGTGCCCACCGATCCCAGCGGCGCCGTCGACGCGCTCTACCAGCTCGAAGAAGACGGCTTCTATCTGCTCGGGCTCGCCAGCCACGAGGAGAGCCCGCCCGAGGGACAGACGCTCCTTCCGTACGCGACGCCGATCCTGCTCTTCGCGCTACCGCTCACGCCCGGCCTCGACTGGATCAGCACCGCGGAGTCGTCCGGGACGCTGCGCGGCCTGCCCTACGCGGGTCGCGACACCTACGAGAGCCGGGTGCCCGCGATGGGCGAGCTCATCCTGCCGGACGTGACCTTCACACTCGCGATGCGCGTCGCCACCCGCGTCACCGTGTCGCCGAGCGCGGGCGCGCCGGTCGTGCGGCGCCAGAGCACGTTCGTGTTCGAGTGCTTCGGCCAGGTCGCGAGCGTGATCTCCGCCGACGGCGACGACACCGAGGACTTCACCGTCGCCGCCGAGATGCGGCGCTTCGGGCTCTGAGAGGCAGCGCGATGGGCAAGCGATTCGACCGGTTCAAGAAGGCGTTCGACGTGTGGGAAGGCCAGGCCGCCAAGGTCTCGAGCGAGGTGCTCGAGAGCCCGCGTGTCCTCGAGCCGATGGGCGTGGCGCTCACGGTGGTGATGCGCGGCAAAGCGCGGATCGATCGCACGCTGTCGGGGGTGTGGAGCACGATCGGGCTGCCGAACCGACGCGATCAGGAGCGCACCTTGCGCCTCTTGAGCGTGATGGAGCGCCGCATCATCGACCTCGAGGAGAAGCTCGAGGACCAGAGCGACCTGCTCGCCCGCTCGGGCGAGACCGCGTCCGCCCCCGCGCTCGGCGAGGGGACCCCGCAGCCCACCTTCGCGGCGCCGCAGCGCGCTCGCGCCACCAAGCGCTGATCTCCGAGAGAACGACCATGGATGCCACCCCCTACCTCGAACTTCGCCCCGCCCCGTTCGCCGTCTTCGGCAGCCTCGAGACCCGCCGCGATCTCGTGCGCTACCGCGTGCCTCAGGGTGAGACCTACCGCGACGTCACGTTCGGAGAGGTCGCCGATCAGATCCGCGACATCGCGCTCTTCCTGAAGAGCGAAGGTCTGCAGCCCGGTGACCGCGCGGCGATCTTCGCGAACAACCGCGTCGAGTGGATGAGCGCCGCGCTCGGCATCCAGACCGCCGGCGGCTGCATGGTGCCCATCTACGCGTCGAGCACCACCGAGCAGGCGAGCTATGTGCTCTCGCACTCGGACGCGGTCGTGCTCTTCGTCGATGGGGAAGCGCTGCTGCAGCGGGTGCTCGCCGCGATGCCGGACCTGCCCGCGCTGAACTGCGTGGTGCTCATGGACGCGGCGCTCGATGCCAAGCGAACCGCGGCCGCGATGAACGTCCCCGTTCCGAGCGAGGCGGATCTGACGGCGAAGGTGATCGGCTGGACCGAGGCGTGCGCCCGCGGCGCCGCGATGCACGCGGCCGAGCCCGACGCGCTCGGGCGCATGCTCGAGGCCATCTCGCTCGATGCCAACGGCATCATGCTCTACACGAGCGGCACCAGCGGACCGCCCAAGGGCGTGCCGCTGACGCATCGCAACGTCGGCGTGAACGGCCGCGACTGGATCGAGGTGCTCGCGCCGCTCCTCGAGGAGCGCATGACCGATCTCTTGTGGCTCCCGATGAGCCACGTCTTCGGCTTCGGCGAGGCCTGCATCGGCAACTCACTCGCGTGGACCAGCACGCTGGCCGATCCCGCGACGGTGCTGAAGAAGCTGCCCGAGGTGAAGCCCTCGGTGTTCATGAGCGTGCCGGTGATCTGGGAGAAGCTCGCGCAGGCCGCGATGGGCTCGGAGGATCCCGCCGAGCAGAAGAAGGCGCTCGACGCGGTGACCGGCGGCAACCTCCGCTTCTGCCTCTCCGGCGGCGCGGGCCTCAAGCGCGAGGTGAAGGAGCTCTTCTTGCGCTGCGGTCATTTGATCATCGAGGGCTATGGCCTGACCGAGGCCTCGCCGACGCTCACGATGAACCAGCCCACGAGCTACCGCTTCGACTCGGTGGGCAAGCCCTTCCCCAGCGTCGAGCTGAAGCTCGCCGAGGACGGCGAGATCCTCGCGAAGGCGGAGAGCATCTTCCGCGGCTACCACAAGGACCCCGCCGCAAGCGCCGAGGCGTTCACCGAGGACGGCTGGCTCAAGACGGGCGACGTCGGCGTGTGGACCGAGGACGGCTTTCTGCGGATCGTCGATCGCAAGAAGGACATCTTGGTCACGGCCGGCGGCAAGAACGTCGCGCCCGCGAACCTCGAGCAGCGCTTCGCGGACGACCCGCTCTTCTCCCACGTGGTCGCGTTCGGCGACGGCAAGAAGTACCTCGTCGCGGGGGTGTGGTTGAACCCGGCCGGGGTGATCGCCGAGCTGGGGACCGGCGCGGCCCCCGAGGCGGTCGAGAAGCTCGTCGAGGCGCGCTTCGCGAAGGTGAACGCCCAGCTCGCGAGCTACGAGAGCCTCAAGCGCTTCGCGGTCATGGAGCCCGCGCTCAGCGTCGAGGGTGGGCATTTGACGCCGACGCTGAAGGTGAAGCGCAAGGCCGTGTACGCCGCGTTCGCCGAGCAGTTCGAGGCGCTCTACGCCGCGCGTCCCCAGGACGGAGCGCGCTGAGGTGGGCCTCGTCGGTACGCTCGCGGCCGCGTTCGGCCGTCCGCAGCCCAAGGTGGGACAGACCCCTTCGGACGTGGTGCACGCCGAGGGTCAGTGGCGCCTCTTGCGCTACGTGCCGCGCGCGGAAGGCCCGTCGCTCGCGACGCCCGTGCTCCTGATCCCTTCGCTGATCAACCGGCACTACGTGCTCGACCTGATGCCCGGCAAGAGCTTCGCGGAGAGCTTGGTCGCCGAGGGCCACGACGTGTTCGTGATCGACTGGGGCACGCCCGAGGACGAGGACCGCTACACCACGTTCGAAGACGTCGTGATCCGCGCGATCGGGCGGGCGCTCCGCGTCACCACGCGCGTCGCGGGCAGCGACAAGGCCCACGTCCTCGGCTACTGCCTCGGTGGGACCCTCGCCGCGCTGCACGCCGCGCTCGAGCCCGCGCGCATCGCGTCGCTCACGCTGGTCGCGGCGCCGGTCGCGTTCCGGGACGGGGGACTGCTCTCGCGCTGGACGAACACCCGCACGATGGATCCGAGCGCGATGGTCGACGGCGCAGGCAACGTCCCGTGGCAGCTGATGCAGGGCGCGTTTCAGCTCCTGCGTCCCACGCTCCCATTGGTGAAGGCGATGTCGCTCGCGCAGAAGGCCTGGGACGATCAGTTCCTCGATGGCTTCTTCGCGCTGGAGACGTGGGGCAACGACAACGTCAGCTTCCCGGGCGCGTGCTGGCGCACCTACGTCGAAGAGCTCTACCGCAAGGACGCGCTCATCCAGGACAACCTGCGGCTCGAGGGGCGCTCGGTGCTGCTGTCGGCGATCCGCTGTCCGGTCCTGTGCGTCACCTTCGAGCACGACGACATCGTCCCGCACCGGAGCGCGAGCATCGCGCTCGAGCGGATCGCCAGCGACGACAAGGAGCACATCCACCTGCCGGGCGGTCACGTCGGCGCGATGGTGAGCAGCTCCGCCGCCAAGAAGCTCTGGCCCCGCATGCGCGCCTTCTGGGCGGCGCGCGACTCCGTCACCTGACTCTCTCTCCTCTTCTCGAGCGACCCGAATGCAACAAGCCACCACAGCCTCCACGCCCGCCCTTCCCTTCGGCGAGCCGACCCCGCTCGGCCTCCTCGGTCTCGCGATCGGGTGCGGCGCGCTCCTGCCGATCGCGTTCGGCATGGTCCCGAGCGAGCCCGCTGCCGCCGCGGCGATGTTCGGCACCGCCGCGTGGTTCTGTCTGCTCTTCGGCGCCGGCTGTCAGTTCTTGGCGGGCATCATGTCGCTCGCGAACAAGAACACGCTGGGCGGCACCCTGCTCACGACCTTCTCGTTCAACTGGGTGATGAACTGGTACGCGCTCTCGGAGGCATCGCAGGGGCGGCTGACGGATCCGAGCGTGGGCTTCGCGGTCGACCTCACGTTCATCGTGATCTTCGTCGTCCTCACCTACGCGTTCGGTTTCTACAGCAAGCTGCTCTTCTTCTTCCTGGTCGACATCGACGCGCTCTATCTCTTGCGCATCCTGCGCCACGTCTTGGGCCACGGTCACGCGATGTACCCGACGCTGGGGATCGGCGTGGCCATCGCCACGCTCCTCTTGATGGCGATCGCCCTCTACATCTCGTTCGCGCTCTTGGTGAACCCGGCCGCGGGGCGGGCCGTGTTCCCCACCAGCGGCCCGATGTTCACGCCGACGCCGACGCCGCCGCCGGCCGCCTGACGCGCTTGGTGCGCTGCGCCATCCGGGCGCGGATACACAGGCTGATATCCTGCAGAATGCGGCGCTGCAGTCGATGTTGCACCGCAACACGATCGCGGACATAGTCCCGCCGATGCTCTACGAACTGCACCGCCTCTCGCGTCGCGCGCTCCGTCCTTGGGCGACCGTGTCCCAGCTCTCGGCGCAGGTGCTGCGCCACACCCCCGTGCCCGGGGCGGGCATCGCGGCGGCAGGCTGGGAGCTGGTCCATCGGCTGACCAAGGAGTACCCGCGGCCGACGTTCGGGATCGACGACGTGACGATCGACGGACGCACCGTGCGGATCCGGGAAGAGGTCGTCGCGGGCACGCCGTTCTGCCGCCTGCTCCGCTTCGCGCGCGAGGGTGGCCCGCTGCAGCCGACGCTCGACGCGCAGCCGAAGCTCCTGCTCTGCGCGCCGCTCTCGGGCCACTTCGCGACGCTCTTGCGCGACACCGTGCGCGCGCTCGCGCCGCACCACGACGTGTACGTGACGGACTGGATCGACGCCAAAGAGATCCCGCTCTCCGCCGGGCCCTTCCGCCTCGACGACTACGTCGATCACCTGATCGCGTTCATCACCGAGCTGGGCGCGCGCGATCTGAGCGTCGTCGCCGTCTGCCAGCCCGCGGCGGCTGCGCTCGCGGCCGTGTCGCTGCTCGCCTCGCGCGGCGCGCCTACGCCGCGCTCGCTGGTGCTGATGGGCGGCCCGATCGACGGTCGCCGCTCGCCGACCGAGGTGAACCGCTTCGCGCAGCGCCACCCGCTGCGCTTCTTCGAGGACCAGCTCTGCCACCCCGTTCCTCCGGGGCACGCGGGGGTCGGTCGCAGGGTGTACCCAGGCTTTCTCCAGCTCAGCGCGTTCGTCTCGATGAACCCCAAGAGCCACATGAAGGCCTACGGCACGTACTGGCTCGATCGGGTGCGCAATCGCCCCGAGCCCTCGGAGAAGCACGAGCGCTTCTACGACGAGTACAACGCCGTCCTCGACATGGACGCGGACTACTACCTCGACACGGTGCGCACCGTGTTCCAGGAGCACGCGCTGCCGCGCGGCACGTGGCGGGTGCGGGGCGAGCAGGTGCGGCCGAGCGCCATCACCTCGACCGCGCTGCTCACCGTCGAGGGCGCGGACGACGACATCACCGGCGCGGGTCAGTGCCACGCGGCGCTCGATCTCTGCGCCGGGCTTCCCGAAGCGATGAAGCGTCAGCTGACCGCAGCGGGCTGCGGTCACTACGGGATCTTCTCGGGCAGCAAGTTCCGTGAGGTGATCGCGCCCGCGCTGCTCGCGTTCGTTGCGGCGCAGCATTCGCGTCAGGCGCTGCCGAGCGGCGAGGAGGCGTCGTGCTGAGGAGCGCGGTGTTCGACACCCACCCGTCCGAGCCGCGCGGCAGCAAGGGCAAGCGCAAGAGCGCGCCGCTCGCGGGCAAGACGGCGCTGGTGACGGGCTCGACGAGCGGGATCGGCCTGGGCATCGCGCGGGCGCTCGCCTCGCAGGGCGCGCACATCGTGCTGAACGGCTTCGGCGACGCGGCGGGTGCCGAGGCGGAGATCGCCGCGATCGGCAAGCCCCACAAGGCCAAGGTGATCCACCACGGCGCAGACCTGAGCGACCCAGCGCAGATCGAGGCGATGCACGCGGCCGCGGTCGAGGCGCTCGGCGGGATCGACATCCTGGTCAACAACGCAGGCATCCAGCACGTGAGCCCGATCGAGGGCTTCTCGCCGGAGCGCTGGAACGCGGTCATCGCGATCAACCTCAGCGCCGCGTTCCACACGACGCGTCTCGTGCTGCCGCACATGCGTGCGCGGAACTGGGGCCGCATCGTGAACGTCGCCTCGGTCCACGGGCTCGTCGCGTCGGTCGACAAGTCGGCGTACGTCGCGGCCAAGCACGGGCTGATCGGCCTGACGAAGGTCACCGCGCTCGAGACGGCGCGCACCAACATCACCTGCAACGCGATCTGCCCCGGGTGGGTGAAGACGCCGCTCGTCGAGAAGCAGATCGCGGCGCGTGCCGCGCAGCGAGGCTGCTCGATCGACGAGGCGACGGACGCGCTCCTGTCCGAGAAGCAGCCCTCCGGCGCGTTCGTCACGCTCGAGGAGCTCGGCGAGCTCGCGCTCTACTTGGTGGGCGAGGGCGCGAGGCAGGTGCGCGGCGTCGCCTGGGCGATGGACGGCGGCTGGACCGCGCAGTAGCCCGATACCTCTTTCTCCAGGCCCGCGGGCGCTACGAAAAGGCCGCGGATCACCCCTGGCACCTCTTTGCTTGCATCCCGGACGCGCCCCGCTATTCTCGGCGCCCTTTTCGACCCAACTCCTTTCGTGGAGCTCGCTGCGTGACCGTTCCCGCTACTCCCAACTCTGGAAACCCGCCCGACGCGATTCAGTGCAAGCCCGTCGAGGTCGTCGTGGGCGACCGCGGCGTCGAGCGCGCCATCAAGCACCTCAAGCGGAAGATGGCCGCGGAGGGCATCCTTC
The DNA here is from genome assembly GCA_964480175.1 of uncultured Sandaracinaceae bacterium. GTDB lineage: Bacteria > Myxococcota_A > Polyangia > Polyangiales > Sandaracinaceae > CAYZQM01. Next base: position 61,615 of record CAYZQM010000003.1, on the reverse strand, counting down.
GGGAGCTCAAGCGCCGCCGGCACTACATGAAGCCGTCGGTGAAGCGCCGTAAGAAGGAGTCCGAGGCGGCGCGTCGTCGTCGCAAGCGGGACAAGGTCGTCCCCGCGATGGGCGGCCCCCTGGGCGGCGGCAACATGGGTCCCGAGCGCGGCCCCGGTGGCGGCGGCGGCGATCGCGGCCCGAAGCTCTGAGCGCTTCGCGCGATCACTCGGTACTCGATGGCGTGAGCACTCGAGTGAGTGAGCCCAACCAGAACGGACACGCAGGCCCCGAGGGCTCGCGTGTCCGTTTTCGCGTTTGGGAGCCGGAGACGCCGAACGGCGAGCAGGTGATCCTCATCCAGGGGCTGGGGCTCTCGGGCCGCTTCTGGTTTCACCAGCCCGCGCGCCTCGCTGCCCTGGGCTACCGCGCGATCACCCTCGACAACCGGGGCACGGGCGAGAGCGATCCGCTGCGCGGCCCGTTCCGCTTGGGGATGTACGCCGACGACGTCGCGTCGGTGCTCGATGCGCTCGGCATCGAGCGCGCGTTCGTCGTGGGGATCTCGATGGGCGGGATGATCGCGCAGCACGTCGCGATCCGGCATCCGCATCGCGTGAAGGGCCTCGTGCTGTTGGCGACCACGCCCGGCATGCCAGACGGAAGGCTGCCGTCGCCGCGCTCGATCCGGCGCCTCTTGAGCCTGCCGCTCCGCCGAGACGGCGGAAAGACGGCCGCGTCGCTGCTGCTCTCCGCGCGCGACATGCCGCGCGCCAAGGCGCTGCTCGAGCCCTGGGCGCCGGCCTTCGCCGCGCACCCGCTGCGTCCGCGCACGTTCGCGCTGCAGCTCGGCGCGATCGTGCTGCACTCGACCGCGAGGCGGCTGCGCGCGCTCGACATCCCCGCGGTCGTCGTGGCGGGCGCCGAAGATCAGCTGGTGCCGCCCCGAGCGAGCGAGGCGCTGGCGCGCGCGCTGCGTGCGCACTTCGAGCTCCTGCCCGACGTCGGTCACGCGATCCCTTCGGTCGCGCCCGACGTGATCGAGCGGGCGCTCGCGCGCCTTCGCTGATCACCCGCTCACTCGGGGCATCGAGTAAAGGCGCGGGCGCGCAGGGCGACGACGAAGCGCTCCATCCGCTCGGTGTGCAGGCGCTCGAAGGTCTCGAGACGCGCGAGAGCGCGGGCGCAGTCGTTCGCGTCGAGGGCGCGCGAGATCTCCAGCGCAGCCGCGCAACCCCCGTCGCCCTCGCACCCCACCTCCGGCTCGCCATCGACGAGGCGCACCGTCGCCGCAGGTGCCAGGAGGGACGACGAGACGCGGACGTGCACATCGCCGAACGCCAGCATCACCACGAAGAGGGCCGCAACCGCAACCCCTGCCGCACCGAGCCCCTTGAAGATCAGCCGCTCGAAGCCGTGGTCCTCCGCGATGAGCTCGGGGAACACCTCCGCCTGCGGGGCCGCGAGTCGGAGACGGCCGATCAACCGGCCGATCATCGGGGCGTGCTCGTAGATGAGGTTCAGAGCGATGACACACTCGCGGTACTCGACGTCGACCAAGTAGGCGCGCGTCTCGTGGAACGTCCCGCGGCGCACGTCCCGCGCCAGCGTCCCGAGCAGCGGACGCGTCAGTCGCAGCGACGCGAGCTCGGAGACGAGCAACAGATACGCCTTGTCCCCCGGACGCAGACCCATCCCGCTCCCGAGCTCCGCCACGCGTGCCTTCAGCGCCGTGAGCACGCGGCGCGCGCTCTTGGCTCGCTCGTGCGAGAAGAGCTCGAGCACCACCGGCAGGTAGTGCACCGGCGTCTCGCTCGCCGCCAGACCGGAGCGCGCGCGCGCCTCGACCTCGGCCCATCGCCGGCGTGCGATGAGCGCGAGCGTGACGAGCAGATCCCGATCGCGGATCGCCGACTGCTCGAGGCGCGCGAGCTCTTCGTCGGTCAGCCGCGGGGCGTGACGCAAGAACAGAATGCGCTCGAGCGCCACGAGCCCTCGATCGATCGCCGCGCGCAGCACGTCGGCCGCTTCCTCGTACCGATCGCCGGCACAGAGCTCGAGCTCCAGCTCGCACACGACGGGGATCGAGCTCGGATGCTCCGCCATCAGAGCTCGCAGGTGGGTGAGCCGCTCGGCGGCCGCCTCCATCGTGCGGAGCTGCGCGAGCGCCTCACGCAGGGTCGCCTCGATGGCCACGATCGGTACGGCCACGACGCCTTCGGGTGTCGGCTCGGCACTCGAAGGCTCGCGGCCAGGCGGGCGCGGCGCGACGTCCCTCCGATCGCCCTCGGGCTGCTGAAGCAGCTCGTAGGCCTCGCGCGTTCGCTTGAAGCCCTCTGGATCACGCTCCGGCTTGTGTGCCTTCACTTTGCGGAGGTAGGCGCGCCTGAGCTCCACCTCCTCGACGTGCTCGGCGACCTCCAGCCACGCTCTCGCCTCCTCCCGCGTCATCGTCGCCCGTGATGGTCGAACGCAGCGCGGTAGAGGTCAATGCCTGCGCACGGATCACGGCTCGAGGACGAACGGATAGTGGATGCGGATCGGGCCGGGGCCTGCGGTGCCGCCGCCGCTGCGGCTCGCGAAGCGGAGGGTCGCGATCACACCCACGAGGCACTGCACCACGTCGGGGTCGGGCAGCTCGGTCTCGACGTCCGCGGCGCTCACCGTTCCATCCATCTCGATGGTGAAGGTCGCGGCGAGGCGATAGCGCTCGCGGGCGCATCCTTCACAGCCACGGAGACAGCTCGCCATCCGCGGATGAGCGGCGCGCACCACCTCGCGGATGGGGTCCAGCGCGATGCGCGCCGACGCCGGCGAAGCGGCGAGGACGATGGCGAAGAGGGCGGCGACGAAGAGGGCCAGAGCACGCATGGCCCCCACAGACCGCGCGCATTCGACGAGGTTCCAGCTCGCTGTGGGCGGAAGCCGTTCACGTCCCCAGCACTCGGCTTCTCAGGCGGCTTTCAGCGGGAGCGCGCCCGCAAGCGAGTGTGGAGGAGCGTACTTGGGTAGGTCCCGATCAAAGTCGCCTGGGAAGCCGTGGCCGGTGCCCGGTGAACGCGCGCTGTGGGCGGACGGGCCAATCGCGCTACCTTCGGCCGGTGCGCATCGAAGTGAACGGCGAGCAGAGAGAGGTCGAGGACGGTACGACGGTGCGCGCGCTGCTCGTCGCGCTCGGCTTCGGCGAGACGCTGGTCGCGGTGGAGCGCAACGAAGAGATCGTCCCGCGCGCCGAGCACGCGAGCTGCGCGCTGCGCGCCGGCGACCGCATCGAGGTCGTCGAGTTCGTGGGCGGCGGCTGAGGAGAAGCACGATGAGCGACGACGCACTGAAGATCGGCGAGCACACCTTCCGCTCGCGCCTCTTCGTAGGCACCGGCAAGTACAAGGACGTCGAGGAGACGAAGGCGGCGATCACCGAGTCCGGCGCGCAGGTCGTGACCGTCGCGGTGCGGCGCGTGGACCTGAGCAAGGGCGAGGGGCAGGCGATCGGAAAGTGGCTGATCGACGCGGGCCTCACGATCCTGCCGAACACCGCGGGCTGCTACACGGCGGAGGAGACGGTGCGCACCGCGCGCCTCGCTCGCGAGATGCTCGGCACACCGCTCCTCAAGCTCGAGGTGATCGGCGATCAGGAGACGCTGTTCCCCGACGTGCCCGGGACGCTCGAGGCCGCGAAGATCTTGGTGAAGGAGGGCTTCGTCATCCTCCCCTACACCACCGACGATCCGATCACCGCCAAGAAGCTCGAGGACCTGGGCTGCGCCGCGGTCATGCCGCTCGCGGCGCCGATCGGCAGCGGGCTCGGGATCCGCAACCCCTACAACCTCGAGATCATCCTCAAGCGCGCGGGCGTGCCGGTGATCGTGGACGCCGGCGTGGGCACCGCCTCGGACGTCGCCATCGCGATGGAGATGGGCTGCGACGGCGTGCTCCTCAACACCGCGATCGCGGGCGCCAAGGATCCGATCCGCATGGCCCGGGCGATGAAGCTCGGGGTGCAGGCAGGGCGCGACGCGTTCCTCGCCGGTCGCATCGACAAGAAGCTCTTCGCGACCGCGTCGAGCCCGCTCGCAGGAGTGATCGGCAGCAAGCTCTGACGGGCGCATGATCGGCGCGCCGTTCACGCTCTACTGGATCCTCGATCCCCGTCCGCTCGGCGCGCTCGACCACGCCGTCGCGATCATCGAGCGGAGCGACGCGCGCTTGGGCGTGCAGGTGCGGGCGAAGGGCGCGGGTATCGAAGAACATCGGCGGGCGCTCGAGCGGCTGCGGGCGCCCGCACGCGCGCGCGGCGTCCGGCTCCTCGTGAACGAGCACGTCGAGCTCGCTGGCGACGGCGTCGGCGTGCACCTGACGGAGAGCGGACCGCTCGTCGAGGAGGTGCGCGAGAGGCTCGACACCGGCGCGCTGATCGGCGCCTCGTGCCACGACGCCGCGGGCTTGCAGCGCCGCGCCGGTGCGGACTTCGCGGTGCTCGGCCCCGTGCTCGAGGTGCCGAACAAGGGCGCTCCGATGGGCTGGGCGCAATTCGCGTCGCTGGCGGCCTCGGCGCCGATGCCCGTGCTCGCGCTGGGCGGGATCGCGACGATCGAGGACGCGAGGCGAGCCCACGCGGCGGGCGCCGCAGGCATCGCCGTCTCACGGGCGCTCGCGGTCGGTGGCGCCGACGCGAGCGACGTTCTGCTGTCTGCGTGGGCGTCCGCGGGGCGCGTGTAGACTCGCGCCGTGCTCGGCAACCCAACGGCCCGCGTGGTGATCGCCGTCGGGCTGGTGCTCGGCGCCGCCACGCTGATCCGTGCGTGGGGCGACACGCTGGATGACGCCTTCATCACGTTTCGATCGGTGCACAACCTCGTCGCGGGTCGCGGCCTCACGTTCAACCCCACCGAGGCGCCCGTCGAGAGCTTCTCGAACCCGCTCTTGGCGATGCTGCTCGTGCCCTTCGCCGCGCTCGCGGCGCCGCTGCCGCTGGTCGCGCGCGCGCTGGGCCTGATCGGCGTCGCGTGCGCCGCGTGGTCAGCCGACCGGATGGCGCAGCGGTCGAGCGTGAGCGAGCTGGGACGCGCGGTGATCCTGTCCGCGATCGTGGGCTCGAGCGCGCTCGTCTACTACGCCGCGACGGGGCTCGAGACCGCGCTCTTGTCCGGGCTGCTCACGCTCGCGATCGAGCGGACCGCTCGGCTGCGCGCGCTCGACGGAGTCGGCACGGCGCTCTTCGTCGCGGTCGCGCTCTCTCGCCCCGAAGCGCCGCTGGTGGTGCTGCTCGCGCTGCTCGCCATCTCGCTCCCACGGACGCGCGCCAACCTCGTCGGCGCGGGATGCATCGCCCTGAGCCTGGTCGTGCTCGAGCTGGGACGCATCGCGTACTTCGGCGACGTCGTCCCGAACACCTTCCACGCCAAGGCGATCGGCAGCGCCGATCACGATCCCACGAGCAGCCCGCTCCTCGCGGGGCCGCGCTATCTCGCGCAGTTCGCGCTCGCGTGCGGGTTGGTGCTGCCGCTGGGCGCGATCGTCTCGATCCCAAAGGCGCGCGCCAACACGGAGCTCCGCGCCTGTCTGGCCGCGCTCGGGGGCGGCGTGATCTTCGCGCTCTACGCCGGCGGCGACTGGATGCCGATGGGGCGCTATCTGGTGCCGTACGTTCCGCTCGTCGCGCTGACCGGGTTGATCGGCATCGAGTCGCTGGCGAGCCGCGGTCGGCTCCAGCGCCCTCGTCTCGCGCTCGGCCTCGCCGCGCTGGGCGCGCTCTTGGGCTCGGCCGACGCGCTCTCCGAGCTGCACCTGCACCAGCGCGAGTACCCCTACCACGTGATGAGCTCGCGGGACTCGCTCGCCGCCATCGACGCGATGCATACGCATCTGCCTGAGGGCTCGCGCGTCGTCGCGTTCCGCATCGGCGCGCTCGGCGACGTGGGCGACTACGAGGTGATCGATCTGCTGGGTCTGGTGGACCGTCGCATCGCCGAGATCGTCTCGAGCACGCCGGGCTACCACCCGCAGCGCAGCCGCATGGGCGACGACGTGCCCGCGCTGCGCGAGTACGTAGCGTCGAAGAACCCGGACGCGGTGCTGCTCGTGACCTACGCAGACGGTGAGCTCGATTCCAGCATCGAGCTCTACGATCTCCGCTTCACCTTCGCGGACGCGTATCCCATCGGCACCGACCAGCGCTGGGCGCTCTATCTCCGCGCCCGCTGACTGAGGGCCGTCAGCGCAGCTCGGCGTCGACCTCGCGGCCGATGGTGACCTCGTCGTGGATCTTGCCGAGCGCGTCCGCGATGCCCTCGACGGCGGAGCGATCGGCGCGGCTCGCCGCCAGCCGGACCACCGCCTCTTCGAGCCCGCTCACCGCGTCCTCGAGCTTGTTCAGGGCGCGCTTGCGATCGGCGCGCAGCTCGTTCAGGCGCGCCTCGGCGGCGGCGCTCTTCACGAACGACGCGTCCTTCAGGGCGCGGTCGAGCTCGGTCAGGTGCTCGCAGGACTTCTTGGCGGCCTCGAGCAGCTTGTCGCCCGGCGCGATGACGCCCTCGAACTGCGGACCCAGCGTCTTGGCGTCGCGAACCAGCTTACCGTGCGCCTTCCGCGCGCGGGCGAGCAGCACGAGCTCGGGCACCTCCTGCTTCTTGCGCAGCCCCAGCAAGAGCAAGAGACCCACCACCAGTCCGCCACCGCCGACGCCGTACGGCATCAAGCCCAACCCCTGGGGCTCGTGCGCGATGGCCGCGGCCGCAGGCGCATCGACGGGGATCGCGCTCTCCGGCACCGAGAGCTCCACTTCGATCACGCCAGTCATGCGTCCCCGCATTTCGCTCGCCGTCACCAAGTGTTGGTTGGCCAGTGCCACGACGTTGAGGGTGAAGCGCAGATCCGTGCCCGCCGCGAAGTCGTACGTCGCGTCGCCCGCGCTGCTGCGCACTCCGATCGCGTTCACGGGGCGCCCGACGAAGCGCGCGGTCGGCTCGAACCCATCCGCCGTGCGCCGACCCAGCGCATCGATCTCCGAGCCATCGAAGTCATCGGTCACGCTGCCGTGCAGGCGCACCCGCGCAGGGGCCGAGGCGATGCCCTCGCGGGCGAGCGCGCTGTTCAGCTCCAGCATCGGGGAGCTCGGCGAGAGCGCCGCGCGCGCGATCACGATCCAGCGGTCCTCCTGGGCGTCGGCCCGCGACGCCGCGAGCGCGGCGACGAGCAGCACACCGAGCACCAAGCACCGCAGCACGAACGACCGCCGCCTTCCGCGAGGCCGCCTCATCGCATCCTCTCGTCGCCGTAGTAGTTCATCGCCATCAGCAGCGTGCGGCGCTCGTCGTAGGGGAAGCCCGACCACGCACCGTCGATCACCCGGTCGTAGCGGCTGAGCAGGTTCGCGTCGGCCATCAGCGCCTCGTCGTCCCACAGATCCGCCGCCGCGCGCAGGAGCGTCACGCGCTCTGCGAGGACCAGGTGCGCGCCCGCGACGTCGCCGTTCTCCAGCGCGGTCGCCGCCTGCTGCAGGGCGTCGGCCGCCTGGAACGCGAGCACCGTGCGCTTCACCGGTCGGCGAAGGGACGCGGTAGCGACGTCCGCCTCACGGGTCCGCTCGGCGCGCACATCCACCCGCGCGTGCTCGTTGCTCGCCCGCGCCAGGTCCTTGTAGTCGAGGAAGATCTGCGCGACCCGCGACGGATCGGTGCCCGGCGGCACCTCGACCTCGAGCAGCACCACGTGCTGATCGCCGCGCCGGAACGTCGGGATGTGCATGCGCAGCCCCTCGTCCACGTCCTCGCGTCGGTCGCGGGTGATGCCGAGCTCGCGCGCCAGGCGGGTGTCGACCGCGACCTCGGTGCGCCGCACCTCCGCGGCCTCGGTGTCGCTCAGGACGCGCGAGCCGTAGATGCGATGCACGGTCACGCCGGGTGCGACGACGATGCGCAGGCGGAGATCCTGCGCGACCGCGAGCGCGCGCTCCTCGAGCTCGTCACGGAGGATCGCGTCGATGTCCTCGGGGCGACGAACGAAGTGGTAGCTGCCGCTGCCTTCGCGCGCGATCGAGAGCATCGTCTCTTCGTCGAAGTCGGTCCCGAGGCCGATCGAGGTGGTGAGCACGCCGCCGCGATCGAAGGGCTCGCGCGCCAGATCACCGAGCGCGTCGCTGTTCGCCATCCCGACCGTGGCCTGACCATCCGAGATGACCAGCACCAACGCGACGTCGGTGGGCCGGCGGTGCTCGGGCGCATTCGCTGCCGCCATGCGGAGCGCGGCCTCGATGTTCGTCGCGCCACCGGGCGCCAAGCGATCGATCGCCGCGTGGGCCGCGCGTCGGTCGCCCACCCGCGCGGGACGCAGGTCGAGCGCCGCGTCGTCCGAGTAGGAGATGAGGCCGAACGTGTCGTTCGCCTCGAGCCGATCGACGAGCGCGTGGGCCGCGCGGATCGCGTTGTCCCACTTCTCGCCGATCATCGAGCCCGAGCGATCGAGCACGAGCCGAATGTCCATGCGAGGACGCGCGGGCATCTCGCCCTCGCGGGCCATGAGCGCGATCTGCAGGTGCACCCGCTCGCCCGCGGTGAGCAGCGTGCTGCGCTCGAGCTCGGCGTAGAGCGCGACCGCGTCGCGTCCTGGGACCGAGTACGGCAAGCGTCCGAGATCGTCGAACGCCGTGAGCCGAACGCTCTCGCCGCCCACCATCACGCCGCGATCCATCAGGTCGGCGAGGCGCGCGGCGGTGCCGCCTCCGCTCACGAAGGTGGAGGAGATGACACCGGTGCTCGGGATCACGGCGGCGGTCGGCGCGACTGCAACGCGGGGCGGCGCCGCCATCCCACCGGCTTCACCCGGCCCGGCGACGGAGGGCGTGGCCGGACGACCACGGCGGCGCGTGGGCGCGACCTCGTCATCCGCCTCGACCTCTCGCGCCACCCGACGCCCGGAGAAGCCGCCGAGCGTGCCGACCCCTGCACTACCGCCAGCGCGCCCATCGTCGCCGCCGTAGCGCATGGCGCCGAGGCCTTCCGTCGACTCCGCAGGATCGGCGGGCGAGGCCGCGGGAGCCGCGGCCAGCGCGGGCGCCTCCTCGGCCTCGTACGTCCCAGGCAGCAGATCGACGACGGCGTCGGCCCCGCTCACCTTGGTCCGCACGGGACTGCCGAAGCGCGCCTGGAGGATCAACCCTCCGAGCGCAGCGACCACCAGCGTCGCAGCGACGCCCAGACCCACTCGCTTCCTGTTCCGTTCGTTCATCGCATCACTCCGGCTCGGTCTGACTCGGCCTCGAAACGATTCTTGGGCACCACGTCACACGGCGATTGAAAGGCGCGCACACCTCGGCCAAGGTCGCCGCGGTGAGCGCCCCTCGACGCGATCGAAACGAGATGTCGCGGATCGAGCAGAGGCTCGCGGCGTTCCTCACCCCGGCGCGCGCTCGCATCTACTCGATGCTGATGGTCGCCGTGATCCTCGGCGGCTACCTGGTCTCGATCGGCGTCGGGCCGCTTCGATCGGGCGGCTTCACCGACGCGGCGGGCGCGGTGGTCGGCGCGGACTATTCGGCGTTCTACTGGGCGGGGCATGCGGTCGTGCACGGTCGCGTGGATTCGCTCTACGACATCGAAGCGCAGGCCGAGTTCCTCGACGCGTTGATCGCCCCCGCCGAGGGGCGCGGAGAGGTGCACGCGTTCGTCAGCCCGCCTTACTGGGCGCTCTTCTTCCTGCCGTTCGGCGCGTTGCCCTATCCGGTCGCGCTGACGGCGTTCTGGATCCTGTCCGCGCTCTTGCTGGTCGGGATGGTACGCGTGCTGCGCGCAGAGCTTCCCCAGCTCGAGGCGCTCGGCACGACCGCGCGCATCACGGCGCTCAGCCTCTGCTTCTTCCCCGTGCTGTTCTCGTTCCTCAACGGGCAGACCAGCATGCTCTTGCTCGCGGTGCTGGTCGCGTTCTTCGTGCTGCTCCGCCGGGGCGACGACTTCTTCGCGGGGCTGGTGCTCGGGCTCCTCGCGATCAAGCCGCAGATCGCGTTCGGACCGACGCTCGTGCTCTTGAGCGCGCGGCGCTGGCGCGCGCTGATCGGCGCTGCGCTCGGCGCGAGCATCTGGCTGGTGATCGGGATCGTCGTGATGCCCGCGGCGATGGCCGAGTACCTGGTGGTCGCGCCCGAGCTCTTCGAGTTCCTCCGCAGCGACGACTACCAGACCTGGGGCCAGACGAGCCTCTACGGCTTCGGCACGCTCTTGCTCGATCCCATCTCGCACCTGCTCGGCGGCCTGATCGGCAACGCGCTCTTGGTCTTCGCGGCCGCGACGAACATGGTGCTCGTCTACAAGACCCCGTGGGCGCCCGCGACCAAGCGCTGGGATCTCGCGATGGCAGGCGCGCTCACGCTCGGTCTCCTCAGCAGCCCGCACTTGTTCCTGTACGACGTGTCGCTGCTCGCGCTCCCCTTGGCGATCCTCGTCGCGCGCCTGAACGGCGAGCGGGACGGCGCGCTGCTCGATGGCGGTCCGGTGCTCGTCGCGACGGGCGTGATGGCGGCGACCGTCTTCTTCGGCCCGTACCTCACGCTGCTGGAGCAGAACACCCTGCGCGATCTGGGGCTGCCGCGCGTCGCGCTCCAGATCTGCAGCCTCGCGATGCTCTTCTTCGCGCTGCGCGTCTGGCAGCGATCGCTCGGGGAGGCGGAGGCGGAGCCCGCGACCGAGCACGCGCCCCCGTCCCGAGCGCCCGAGTCGGCGCGAGGGACCGCGCATTGAGAAGGACGCTCTCGCTGCTCTGGACCCAGATCCGGATCTCCACGCTGCTCGGGCTCGCGTACCGCTGGGACCTCTGGATGGACGCGGTGCTCTCGCTCTTCTGGACCGCGACAGCGGTGCTGCCGCTCTACCTGGTCTTCGAAGAGCGCTCGGTGATCGCGGGGCACAGCTACCCCGAGGCGCTCTTGGTGCTCGCGTTCTTCACCATGCTGCAGGCCGTGCTCGAGGGCGCGATCCACCCGAGCCTCGCGACCGTCGTCGATCATGTGCGCACCGGGACGCTCGATTTCGTCCTGCTCAAGCCCGCCGACGCCCAGCTCTTGATGTCGACCGCGCGCTTCGCGCCGCTCCGGATCCTCAACCTCTTCGCGGGCCTGGCGATCGCGGGCCACGCGCTCGCGCGGCTCGATCGGCCCGTCGCGCCGCTGGATGGGCTCGCGGCGCTGGCGCTCTTCGTAGGCGCGATCGTCCTGCTCTACTCGCTGTGGATCTTGGTGGTGAGCGCCTCGTTCTACCTCGGGCGCATCGACAACCTGCGCTTCCTCTTCATCTCGGTGTTCGACGCCGCCCGCTGGCCCTCCAGCGTCTACCGAGGGGCGATCGGGTTCGTGTTCACGTACGTGCTCCCGCTGGCCGTGATGACGACCATCCCCGCGCACGCGCTGCTCGGCATCGCCTCGGGAACGACCCTCGCCGGGGCGCTCGGCGGGACCGTCCTCTTCGCGGTCACCGCGCGCTTCGTCTTCTCCCGCGCGCTCGCTCGCTACACGTCCGCGAGCTCCTGAGCGCCTGCCGAAAAGTTGACCGCTTGGCCTCCTACGGCGACCGTGCGTTGTAGGGAGAAGTAGGTTGGCAGCACGTTCCCAGTCCAAGCGCCCCCGCGCCCCCAAGACCCCGGCCCCGGCTGCACCCGAGGCCGACACCCAGAGCCAGGAGATCCTCGAGCATCCGTCGAACGAGGTCTCGAAGATCGTGCGCACCGGCCGGCGCCACGAGGTGCTCGGCGTGGTCGCGGCCGCGATCACCACGATGGTCACCCTCGCGCTCGCCTCGTACGACGCGCGCAGCGACGACAACTGGATCGGCCACTCGGGCACCGTGATCGCTGGCCTGCTCGCCGCGGCCCTGGGCCTCGGCGCGTGGGTCGTCCCCGTCGAGCTCGGCTTGATGTCGATCCGCCTCTTCCAGCGCAGGCTCGATCCCATCGGCGCGGGTCGCGCGGCGAGCTCGCTGGTGCTCTGCCTCGTGGGCTGCTCGATGGCGCACCTCGCGCTGCCGGGCGAGCTCTTCATGGGCGGACATCTCGCGGGCGGCTGGGTCGGCGAAGTGCTGGGCGAGATCCTGCGCGCGTCGTTCGGCCTCGTCGGCGCGTTCGTCCTCGGCTTCACGGTGCTGCTCGTGGTGCTGGTGCTGCGCACGTCGCTCTCGCTCGTCGAGCTCGGCCTGCAGCTGCGCGGCGGGGCGAAGAAGGCCTCGGTCGCCGCGGCGAGCTCCGCGAAGTCGGTCGTCGATGCGTTCCGCGAGGCGCGGGAGATCGAGCGGCGCGAGCGCGAAGAAGAGGAGCTGCGCGCGCAGCCCCGCATCGTGACCAGCGCGGGCGAGCAGCTCGCCCCGGACGCGAGCGACGAGAGCGTCGCGGAAGACGAGCGCGAGAGCCCGGGCAAGCTCCGCAAGAGCAAGCGGCCGCCGCGCACGGTGAGCGAGGTCGCGCCCACGGTGACCCCCGCGGATCTCTCGGTCGCCTCCGATGATCCAGCGAGCGAAGCCGAGGCCAGCGTCGCCGAGGCGAGCGTGATGGGCGACGACGACGTCGTCGTGATGCCGAAGGCGATCGAGAGCGCCCCCGTGGTGAAGCTCGCCGCCGACCCCGCGCCCGCGCGCGCGAAGAAGAGCGAGCCGAAGGGTCCGACCATCGTGCCGCCCAAGGCCGAGGCCGAGGCCACCGACGACGACGGCCCCGCGCCGAAGCGGACGATCGTCGCGCCGAAGCCCGCGGACTTCGTGCTGCCGCCCAACGACCTGCTCGATGCGCCGCCCCCGCGGGTGATGGACATCGACGAGAAGGGCCTGCGCGACAACGCCCAGCGCCTCACCGAGAAGCTCGCCGCGTACGGCGTGCAGGGTCGGGTCGACGAGATCCATCCCGGCCCCGTCGTCACCATGTACGAGATGGAGCCGCAGGCGGGCACCAAGGTCAGCAAGATCGCCGCGCTCTCGGACGATCTCGCGATGGCGCTCGCGGCGCAGAAGGTCCGCATCGTCGCGCCCATCCCGGGCAAGGCGCGCGTGGGCTTCGAGCTGCCGAACAAGCACCGCCAGATGGTCGCGCTGCGCGAGATCCTCGAGGACAGCCGCTGGGCCGACACCAAGAGCGCCCTCCCCGTCGCCTTCGGCAAGGACATCGCCGGTCAGCCGGTCTACGGCGACCTCGCGAAGATGCCGCATCTGTTGGTCGCCGGCGCGACCGGCTCCGGCAAGAGCGTCGGCTTGAACGTGATGCTCGCGTCGCTGCTCATGAAGCGCACGCCCGAAGAGGTCCGCCTCTTGATGATCGACCCGAAGGTGGTCGAGCTCGCGGTCTTCGACGGCATCCCCCACATGCTGCTGCCCGTCGTGACCGACATGAAGAAGGCGGCGCTCGCGCTCCGCTGGGCCGTCGACGAGATGGAGCGGCGCTACCAGCTCTTCGCCGACGCGGGCGCGCGCAACATCGTCACCTACAACGAGCGGGTGGAGAAGGTGATCGCGGGCGAGATGGCGCCCGAGAAGCTCTGCCCCCGCAAGCACAACAAGCAGATCGCGCGCGGTGTGGACGGCGAAGAGGTGCTCGTCGATCCGGTCGACGGCGAGAGCCCCGACGCGATCCCCATGCCCACCAAGCTGCCGTACGTCGTGGTCGTCGTCGACGAGTTCGCCGATCTGATGATGGTGGCGGCCAAGGACATCGAGGCCGCGATCGCGCGCTTGGCGCAGAAGGCGCGCGCCGCCGGCATCCACGTGATCTTGGCGACCCAGCGCCCGTCGGTCGACGTGATCACCGGCATGATCAAGGCGAACTTCCCCGCGCGCATCGCCTTCAAGGTGAGCCAGCGCGAGGACAGCAAGACCATCCTCGGGCGCAACGGCGCCGAGCACCTGCTCGGTCACGGCGACATGCTGATGATCCCGCCGGGCGCGAGCGATCTGAAGCGGGTGCACTGCGCGTACATCTCGGAGAACGAGGTGCAGCTGCTCTGCGATCACCTGCGCGCGCAGGGCACGCCCGTGTACGACGAGAACATCGTCAAGCCGCGGGACGACGAGGAAGAAGGCGGCATGCCCGCGGAGAGCAGCGGCAGCGCCGGGGGCGAGGGCGATCTCTACGATCGCGCCGTCGCGATCGTGGCGACCGCGGGCTACTGCTCGATCAGCCACCTGCAGCGTCAGCTGAGCCTCGGCTACAACCGCGCGGCGAAGCTGGTGGAGAAGATGGAGAAGGACGGCGTGGTCGGCCCCAGCAACGGCAAGGCGGGCGGTCGCCGCGAGGTGCTGATCCAAGCGCTCTGAGCCGCCATGTGACGTCGGGGCACCGGGCTTTTCGCCCCGTGCGATCGCGGTCACACTTCGGCGATGACCGCCGCGCTCAAGCTCGCGACCTACGCCGATCTCCTCGCGCTGCCGGACGACGTGCGGGCCGAGATCGTGGGCGGCGCGATCGTGGCGCTCCCCTCCCCGCGACCCCGCCACTCGAAAGTGCAGGGATCTCTTCGACGCTTCGTCGGTGGTCCGTTCGACGACGACGACGGGCACGGCGGTCCCGGAGGTTGGTGGATCTTCCTGGAGGTCGACGTCGCGCTCACGGCGCACGACGTGGTGCGCCCCGATCTCTCCGGCTGGCTACGCACCCGCCTGCCGCAGCCCGATCAGCGCCCGATCCCTACGCGGCCCGACTGGGTCTGCGAGATCCTCTCGCCCTCCAACGCGCGCCACGATCTGCTGACCAAGCGGCGCCTCTACGCCAAGCACGGCATCCCCCACTACTGGCTGGTCGATCCCGTGCAGCGCACCCTGCTCGCGCTCGAGCTGCGGGGCGAGCACTGGGTCGAGCTCGGCAGCTTCGGCGACGAGGACGTCGCGCGCATCGCGCCCTTCGAGGCCGTCGAGCTGCCGGTCGGTCGGCTCTTTCTTCCGGTCGATGCGAGCGCTGCATCCGAGGAGTGAGCCAGGTCGGCTGCCGGCGATCCGCTACGCTCGCCGCATGCGCATCGCCCTGATCTCGCTGCTCCTCTTGTCTGCTTGCGATCCGACCGACGAGACGAGCGACGCCGGCCCCGACGCATCGCCGATCGACGCCGGGCATCCGCTCTCCGTCGCGTCGATCGAGGATCTCGGCGCGCTGCCGCTTCCGTCCGACGTCGTCGCGGGCCGCGACGGAGCGAGCTCGGGGGTGATCGACGGACAGCTGCTGTGGACGTTCGGCGACACGTTCCTCTACGAGACGACGCCGGTGGACGGATCGAACGTCGCGAGCGCGACCGGTGGCTGGACCACACCGGACGCGCCGCTCGCCCTCGAGCACGCGATCGACGAGAACGGCATCCCCGCGCAGCTGATCCCCTACACGGAGGAAGAGCTCGCGCAGAACCGCACCGCGCCGTTGGATGGATGGTCGCTCTGGCCCGGCGCGCTCATCGACACCGGAGACGACGATCTCTTGCTGCTCTTTCAGCGCATCAAGCGCACCGACGGCTCGGGCTTCGACGGCGTGGGCCTGGGCACCGCGCGCATCGGGGCCCGCGAGACGGTCGCCCGGCGAGACGACGGCGATCTCTTCAGCCGCCCGCTCGGCAGCACCGACGGTGAGCTGCTCTACGGCACGGGCGGCGTCACCGTCGAAGGCGAGACCGCGTACTTCTTCGCGTGTGAGCAGGCAGGCCTCGGCGCCGACTGCCGTCTGGCGCGGGTGCCTCGCGCGCAGGCTGATTTGCGATCGGCCTTCGAGTTCTACGACGGGAGCGCTTGGAGCGCGGACATCGACGACGCCGCGGTCGTGATCTCGGGCGTCGGCGCCGCGATCTCCGTCCACTACAACGATCACCTCGGGGGCTACCTGATGGTGACGAGCCCGGTGTTCTCGAACGACGTCGCGCTGCGGGTCGCGCCGCGCATCGAAGGTCCTTGGCCGCGCACCGGCGTGATCGTGCGCGCCGACGAGGTCGGGCTCTTCTCCGCAGGCGAGGGGAGCAACTACCTCGCACAAGAGCACGTGGCGCTGAGCAGCGAGGACGGGCGGCAGATCGTGATCTCGTACTCCCGCCCGCTCGGGAGCTTCCGCGGCGAGGTCCGCCTCAGCCGCATCACGTTCGACTGACCCGCTATGGCGGCGTCGCTGTCGACGCGCGCGGCGGCGATCGTTGGAGGACG
>CAYZQM010000003.1:23430-45494 GCA_964480175.1 uncultured Sandaracinaceae bacterium | reverse complement strand
CATTGGTGGCGCCGATGTTGCCCGAGCCGATCCTGCGCACGTCGCCCAGCCCGGACCAGCGGGAGGTGCCCGAGTCGAGCTGCAGCTCCACGCCGTGCTCCACGCGCCGCAGTACGGTGCCCGACGCCGGATCGCCGCCGCCGTGCGGTCGACTCTCGACGCGCGCTCCGATCGCGACCCCACCGGGGCGCAGCGCGTCCATGCCCAGGTCCTCGCTGCTGCCGTCGGCGTACACCACGCGGCGCTGATCGCCGACGACCTCACCGACGACGCCCTCGTACCAGTATCCGTCACCCGAGTAGCGCGCGAGGACGATCGAGCCCGGATCGCCGAACGGCACCGCGGGCGGGATCGGCGGCGCGACGGCCGGGAGCGCGTCGGCGGTCACCCGGACCAGCGCGATCGACGTCCACTGACGGCGTCCGTCCGGGAACGCCAAGCCCAGCGCGTGACCCACGCGGCGCTCGATCGTGACCGGCACGTAGGCGCCCTCGTGGAACACCTCGCCCGGCATCACCGGACCGAGGCGATCCGCGAGCACGGCGCTCGAGGGCAGCATCTCCGTGTCGCCGTCGGCGTAGAGGACGGTGACCTGCTCGCCCGCCACCGCGATCACCACGCCCGAGTAGTAGAAGCCGAGGCCGCGGTAGTTCGCGAGCACCGCGTTGCCGACGACGGCGAGCGACGAGTCGCTCGGGCCCGTCACGATCGAGGGCGCCGCGGGGACCGGCGGCGCGGCGGGGGTCGCCGCGCCTCCCGCGCAGCAACCGGGCAGAAACACGAGCACCACGAGCAGAGCGGACTTCGTCATCGACCCCTTGTAGCGTGCGTGGCGCGCGCTCGCGTGTTCGACCCGTGTTCATCCGCTGTCGAACGAGGCCCGCGGAGCGCTTGATCGCGTATCGACGGCCCCCGACACTCTCGCCGTGCCCACGCTCGCCGAGCTCCGTCTCTTCGCCCAGTACCACCTCTTGCGTCGGGTCCACGATCACCCTGCGCGCGACGCCGAGCTCGGGGTGGTGCCCTTGGGCTACGACCCCGACGCGTTCGCGGCCGAGGTCCGCGCGCTCGACGGACGCTTCGAGGTGAGAGAGCGCGCGCGCGTCGCGTACCGCGGCACGGAGCGGCCGATCTTCTCGATCACCTCACGCGCGCCAGACCCGAAGAGGACGCTGCTCATCCTCTCGGGCGTCCATGGCAACGAGCAGGCGGGCATCGTGTGCGTGCCGCAGATCCTCGAGCGCTTCGCCTCGGAGCGCGCGCGCTGGCCCCACCTCACGCTCGTCGTGCTCACCCCGGTGAACGCCGTCGGCGCCGCCGAGCTCTCCCGCTTCAACGCGGACGGCTACGACATCAACCGCGACTTCACCCGCTTCCTCACGCGCGAGGCGCAGCTGGTGCGCGACGTGATCGCGGAGGCGAAGCCCGACTTCGTGGTCTCGCTGCACGAGGGACCGCAGGACGCGACGTTCATGTTCGCGAACGAGCACGTCGAGGGCGAGCTCGCGCGGCGCCTGCTGGACGCCATGGAGGCGGGCGGCACGACGCTCGCGAAGGTCGACTACTTCGGCAGCACGCTGCGACCTTCTGGCCTGTCGCCCTCGACGCCTGCGACGCGCGCGATCCTGCGCCTCTGGGCCGGCACGCTCGGGATGATGGCGAGCAACGCGTACTGCGGACGCCTCGGCATTCCGGAGCTCACGCTCGAGAGCTCTTGGCGCAACACCGATCGGGCAGCGCGGGTGCGGGCGCACGTCGATCTCTGCCTCGCCGTCGCCGCCGAGCTCGGCCGCTGAGCTGACGCGCCGCGGATCGATCAGGGCGGCAGGATGCGGCCGTCGTCGGTGAGCGGCATCCGCAGCGTCAGGTGCTCGGCGGTGCCCGGGGTCATCGAGAGGCGCATCTCGTCGTCGAGGATCACCGCCTCGATCGGCGGCATCTCACCGCGCTCGATCAGCTCGGCGATGCGCGTGAGGCACGCCTCCGGGCCCATCACGAAGCAGCCGGTGTCGAAGCCATCGGCGAGCAAGCCGGTCGGCGCGATGATGGTGACCGACGCCATCTCGCGCGCGGGCAAGCCGGTGTGGAGATCGATGATGTGGTGCCAGCGCACTCCGTCTTCGTCGATGAACGAGTGCTCGTAATCGCCGCTCGTCGCGATCGAGCAGTCGGTGAGCTCGAGAAAGCCGATGTACGCGTCCGAGCGGGGATGCTGGATGCCGACCCGCCAGCGGCGTCCGTCGCGCAGGCCCCGGACCAGCACTTGCCCGCCGCCGAAGATCATGAAGTCACCGAAGCCTGCCTCTTCGAGGATCGCTGCGGCCCGATCCACCGCGTAGCCCTTGGCGATCCCGCCGAGCCCAATCGACATCCCCTCGCGCCGCAGCATCACGGTGGACGCCTCGGCGTCGACGATCACGTCGCGGTAGTCGATGAGCGCGAGGCGCTCGCGCACCGCGCTCAGCTCGGGGACCCGCTCCTCGCCGGCCTGAAAGAGATAGAAGCCTCGCAGCGCAGCCCAGGTGATGTCGTAGCCGCCATCCGTCCAGCGCCCGACCTCGAGACCCGCCTCGATGTTGATGAGCGTGTCCTCACCGACCGGAACGGGCGCGCGCCCGGCCTCGCGGTTGATCGCGGAGACCTCGCTGTCCTCGCGCCACTCGCTCAGCACTACGCCGAGACGCTCCACCTCGTCGAGCGCCGCCCGCATCGCGGCGTGCACGGCGGGTCCGTCTTCGGTGGCCACCGCGATCTGGTAGATGGTGCTCATGATCGGGCGGCTCTCGCGCACCAGCTCGCGCGGGCGATCGGGTGCCGCGCCCTCGTGCGCGGTGTCGTCGTGAGCGGTGTCGTCGTGAGCGGTGTCGGCGTGAGGCGTGTCGGCGTGGGCAGCACCCTCCTCCGCTTCGTCGTCGTGCGGAGCGTGGCCCGCGTCGTCGGTTGCGCGCAGCGTCGGGGCGTCGGTCGTGCTCGTCGCTCGGTAGACGATGAAGAGCGCGAGCATCGCGCCCACGATCCCCAGCACGGTCCACTCCGGGCGCTTCACGACTCGCTCTCCGCGAAGAGCGCGAGCAACACCTCGCGGCGGATCTTGCCGGTCGTCTCGCGGGGCAGCGCGTCCACGAAGCGGAAGCGCCGGGGGATCACCACGGGGTCGAGCCAGGCGCGCAGGGCCGAGCGCACCGCATCGGCGGACAGCGTGTGCCCCGGCTCGACGGCGAGGACCGCCCAGGTCTCTTGGCCGCGCCCTGCCCGTCCGGGCATCGCGAGCACCGCGGCGTCGCGCACCGCCGCGAGCGCGAGCAAACGCGACTCGAGCTCGGCGATCGAGACCCGCGTGCTCCCGATCTTCACCACGCCGTCGACACGCCCGAGGTGCTTGAAGCGACCTTCCCCCGTGGGCTCGATGCGATCGCTGGTGACGAAGGGGCTCGGCGCGTCGGAAGGAACGTATGGCGAGACGATCGCCATGCGCCCGTCGTCGCCCGCTGCGACCTGCACCACGTCGAACGCGAAAAAGTCCGCGTCGGCCTCGTCGCGCCAGCCGATGCCGCCGGTCTCGGAGCTCCCGAGGATCTCGGTCACCTTCCATCCGAAGCGGTCGCCCAACATCGCGCGCGTCTCGTTCGGCAGCGGCGCGCCCGACGAGAAGATGCGCGTCAGCGTCGGCGCCGCGTCCATGATCGCCAGCGCGCGCAGGTGCGCCGGCACGCTCACCAGCACCCGCGCGCGGTCGCGCTGGACGATGCGGTGGATCACGTCGGCGTAGAACGGGGTCTCGCGGCTGAACGAGCCGCCCGCCATCAAGGGCACCAGCACCGAGAACAAGAGCCCGTAGATGTGGTGCGGCGGGACCGTCGCGACGATCGAGTCCCCCGCGCCGAGCTCGAACGTGCGGATCAAGACCTGCGCCTCGGTGAGCAGCTGACCCGCCGTCTTGTGGCAGGCGAGCGGCGTCCCGCTCGAGCCCGAGGTGTAGACCACCACGAACGGCGTCTCGGACGCGAGCGGCGCGAGCGCGAGCGGCGCGTGACCGCGGCCCACCAGCTCGCGCACGTCGATGCCGCGCTCGTCGTCGTGGTCGGTGATGACGCTCTGCACCCGCCCGCCCCGCAGCTCGCGGAGGGTCTTGGGCTGCGCGTTGGGTGGGAGCGCGACGATCAGGCGCCGGTGCGCCGCTGCGAGGAGCGACGCGGCGAAGTGGTAGCGGTCGTGGCAGACGACGGCGATCTCGCTGCCGGGGGCGAAGTCCGAGAGGCGCGCGGCGATCGCCCCCGCGTCGGACACGAGGTCCGCGCCGCTTCGCTCGCCGCCCTCCCCGCTCGCCACGCGATCGGTGGGTCCGTGCACGCAGAGCTCGAACGACGCGACCATCGGTCGCGCGAGCCTACGCGAGCCGAACGTTCGCGCCAGCGACGAACCGCCGCCTAGGCGATCCGGGCCCGGCGACGCCACATCCCGATGGCGCCGCCGAACCCGAACCTGTGCTGACCGTCTGCGTGCGTCGAACCCTCCCCAGGGTTGGCCCCGTGGCGTGGGCGTTGGCATCGAACGGTCGTCGCCTCCGTTTCCCCCTCTCCCGAAAAAAGATCGATCTCGGGACGTGAACGTGAACCTGAACGTACCTGAACGTGATCGTGGTCGTGAACGGCGGTTTGGTCAGCAGCGCAAGCGGCATCCTGATCGGTGCGCTCGTTCACGACCATGTTCGCGATCACGACCGCGACCACGACCACGACCACGACCACGACCACGATCACGTTCGGGTGACTGGGCTGCGCGCGGCGCGCGGCCTCAGGGTGCGGCGACGGTGAGCTCGAAGCTGCAGATCCGAGCGCCCAAGTGACCGTCGCGGACCGCGAGGAACACGCGGACCGGGCCGGGCTCGACGGGGGCGGTGAAGGTCACGGCGCGATCCGGGAGGCGGGTCGTCTCTTCGGTGAGCGCGCCCGCAGTCGCGTAGAACGAGTAGTACGCGTTCTCGGTGCCCTCGGTGATGCCGCCCGAGTAGTCGAAGATGGGGAACGTCTCGATCCACTCCGACGGATCGCCGGTCGGCGCGATCACGGTCTCGCTCTCGGGCGCGACGACGATCGGCGCGCCCCACACGGTGCAGTCGAACTGGCTGCCGTCGAAGCCGTCCTCGCCGAGGCCGGGGCGCCGCATCGAGACCGCCGTGCCGCCCACGTCGTAGGTGATCGGATCCGGGTTGGTGGTGAGGGTGTCGCGGGTGGTGATGCCCACCCGCTTGAACGCGGTGACCAAGAGCTCGTCGCCCGCGTACACGTCGACCTCGACCGTGAACGCGAAGCCCGCGGTGTTCAGCACGGCGAGCAGGTAGGCGACGTCGAAGCCGCCGATGTTGCCGAGCGCCTGAAGCTGATCGACGACCTGCTGGGTGCGCTCGCCGGGCACCGTCGCTCGATCGCCGACGCTCTCGATCGGAAAGCACGGCTCCTCGGGCAAGCCCGAGGGGATCGAGCTGCTCCCGAGCAGCGACTCGAGCGAGACGCAGGCGCGCCACTCGTAGCGCAGCTCGCGGCCCATCGGATCGAACATGAAAGCGCGGACGTCGACGTCGTCCCCGGGGTGGGCCTCGGGGCTCTCGGCGACGATCGCGAGGATGCGCGGCGTCAGCACGATCTGCGGGACCGGCAGGCTCCCGGTGCAAGCGGGGAGGGACAAGAGCGCGAGCAGCGCGACGGTGTGGCGCGGGCTCATTCGAGGATCATCCGGATGCCGAGGGTGCCGAGGATGGGGAGGCCGGGCAGCGGCGTCGAGCTCTGGTAGTCGAACGAGTAGATGACGCCCTCGGCGTTCTGCGCGTTGTAGACGTTGAGCACGTCGAGGTAGATGGTCCCGGTGAAGACGTTGTCGATGTTGAAGTCGCGATCGATCCGCACATCGAGCTGGTGGTAGGTCGGCAAGCGCTCGCCGGTGTCGCAGAAGCTCACGTCGTAGCCGGTCTCGTCCGAGTCGTACCGCGTGCTGCAGACGCTGCTCGTGGGCCGGCCCGTCGAGAGCTGAAAGCGCAGGCCGAAGCGCCAGCCGTCGAACGCGTAGCTCGCCGCGAGGTTCAGGGTGTGCGTCTGATCGAACGCGAAGGGCACCCAGTCCCCATCACCACTGCGGCGCTCGCTGCGCGAGAGCGTGTAGCTGAGCCAGCCGTAGAACCCGTCCTCGACCGGGCGGCGCACCAGCACCTCGAGGCCCCAGGCGCGACCCTCCTGATCGGCGCGGAAGAACTCGCGACGCGGCGTCCCGTCGGGTCCCGCGACCGTCGCCTGCGAGAAGCGCGCGATGTCGAACATCTGGCTGTAGAAGCCGGTGAGCTCCGCCTCGATCTCGAAGGGCAGATCGAGCTCGACGCCGGCCGAGTTCTGCCAGGCGCGCTGCGGCGCGAGCGCGGGGTTGCCTGCGACGGCGATCGTCTGCAGCGCAGCGGGCGCCTGGGTGAACAAGCCGGTCGCGAGCTTCGCGGTGAGCTCGGGGATGATCCGCCAGCGCATCACGGCGCGGGGATCGGGCGCGATGTCCGTGAGCGTGCCGTAGCGCAGGATCTCCATGCGCAGGCCCGCCGAGATCTCGACCGGATCGAAGCGGAAGACCGACTCGGCGTACGCGCCGGGCAGCCCGCGCGCGACCGTCGATCGGATGTTCACGAGCACGGGATCGAAGAGCGGCCGCGGGTACTCGCCGAGACCGCTCGGCACGGGCGCGGTCACGTCGACGGTGAAGGTCTGCCCCTGGAGATCGAAGCCCGCGTTGATGGTCAGCCAGTCCTCGACCGGGAAGCTTCCGTCGAGGCGCAGGGCCGTCAGCCAGTTGCCGATCGAGAAGTCCTGCGCTGCGGCGCCCGCGACGCGGCTCCCGAAGCGCTGGACCTCGTGGCCGATCGCGCCGCTCAAGCGGAGGTGGCCCCCGTTGGGCAGGTCCCAATCGAGGCGCCCGATCGCGCGCTGGAACTCGTACGCGATCGACGTGTTGCTGTTGGCCGACGTGGTGCCGCCCCCGAGCGCGCCCGACTGATCGAGGATGTCCTCCGAGCCGAACACGAACACCGAGAGCTCGAAGCCGTCGTCGAAGCGGTAGCTGCCGCGGATCTGCCAGTCGGTGTACGCGATGTAGAGCCCCGAGATGAACAGGGGGATCAAGAGGTCGTAGTAGCTGCGACGCAGCGCGACGGTGATGTTGCCGCGTCCGTCGTCGAAGGGCAGCACGCCGAGCAGCGAGGCGCGCAGCAGATCGATCTCGCCTTCGACGTGGATCGACTCGGCCTCGGGTGTGCCCGTCTCGATCGAGACGACACCCGCGCTGAAGCGACCGAGCGAGACGGGGTAGCCGCCGGGATAGAAGCGCAGGCGCTCGACGAGGCGAGACGAGATGACCGCGGGGCCTGCGCCGAAGTGGTAGAGGATCGGCACCGGGAAGCCGTCGACGAAGAAGCCGGTGTTCTGGAAGTTCGCGCCGCGCACCAAGAAGAAGCCGAGACCGAAGGGCGAGCGCACGACGCCCGGCAGCGTGGCCACGACCCGCAGCGGCTCACCGAACGTCCCCGGGACGGTGCTGAGCTCGGCGCCCGTCAGCGTGATGCGGGTCGCCGCGCCCGCCTCGGGTCGATCCGCGATCGCCTCCACGCTGAGCTCGACCTCGGGCGGCTCCTCGGGCGGCGGAGGCTCGACCGCACCCTCGCCTTCGCTCGCGCCCTCGCCTTCGCTCGCGCCATCACCTTCGCTCGCGCCCTCACCCTCGCTCGCGCCCTCACCCCCGCTCGCTCCTGCGCCTTCTCCCTCCCCTTCGCTCGCGGTCGTCTCCACGGGCGCGTTCGCCACCGAGTAGCGAAACCGGATGCGCGAGGGCACCGCGACTCCGTCGCGCGTCGCCGGCGTGAAGCGCATCTGACGCGCCGCTTCGAGCACGAGGGGATCGACGTCCTCTCGCACCGGGCTCTCGAGCTGCGCGTCCGAGACGCTTCCATCCGCGGCGATGGTCAAGACGAGCTCGACGGAGGTGTCGGGCGGCAACGGCTCGGCGCCTTCGGGCAGCGTGACCGGCGGCGCCTCGAGCAACGCGGGCGGGGTGCGCGACGGCGCGTCGGGCACGCCGGCATCAGGCACGCCCGCATCAGGCACACCGCCATCGGGCGCGCCGGCATCGGGCGCGCCCGCGTCCTGGGCATGGGCCGAGGCCGCTACCGAGGAGGTCGCCGCGAACAACGCGATGGCCAGCGCCCAGAACCGCACGGCGCCGGAACTATCACATGCAAGGTTCGGCCGCGAGGGGCCGCGACGCGCGTCACCTTTCTTTCCACGTTCCCGCCACGAACGGCGCCCACCCGGCGGCGGTCCGTGGTACGCGAGGGTGATGTCGGAACGGCCGTACGAGATCGCGCTCCTCGGCGCGACGGGGTTCACCGGAGCGCTCGCCGCCCACTACTTGGCGGAGAACGCGCCGAAGGAAGTGCGCTGGGTGCTCGCGGGCCGGAGCGAGCGGAAGCTCGAAGAGGTGCGCCGCTCGCTCGAGGGGCTGCCGTGCCCGCCGCGCGCGTGCATCAAGGTCGACGTCTCCGATCGCGCGAGCCTGCTGCGGCTCGCGAGCGACACCCGCGTGCTCATGACGACGGTCGGGCCCTACGCCGAGTTCGGCGATCCCGTGGTGGACGCCGCGGTCGAGGCGGGCGCGGACTACGTCGACATCACCGGCGAGCCGAACTTCGTCGGTGGCTCGATCCGGAGGCTGCACGATCGCGCCCACGACGCGGGCCTGCGCATCGTGCACTGCTGCGGCTTCGACTCGATCCCCGCCGACCTCGGCGCGCAATTCACGGTGGAGCAGCTGCCCTCGAGCGGGCCGATCCAGGTGCGCGCGTTCGTGCGCTCGCGCGGCACGTTCTCGGGCGGCACCTGGCACTCGGCGATTCGCGGCTTCTCGAAGATCCGCTCGCCCGAGGACGCGCGCCTTCCGCGCCCGAACGCGACTGGCGGCCGCAAGGTGGGCGGCGTGAAGGGCGGCGTGACGTGGGTGAAGGAGCTCAGTGATTGGGGCGTGCCCATGCCGCTGATCGACAAGGACATCGTGCTGCGCAGCGCGGCCTTCTGCCCCGAGTACGGCCCCGACTTCACGTACGGGCACAACGCGCGGGTGAAGCGCTTCGCCACCGTGGTGGGCGCGGGGATCGCGATCGGCGGCCTCGTCGCGCTCGCGCAGCTGAAGCCCACGCGCGAGCTCTTGCTGAAGGTGCGCGCGCAGGGCGACGGCCCGAGCGCCGCGCAGCGCAAGAAGAGCTGGTTCGAGGTCACGTTCCTCGGCGAGGGCAGCGGCCAAAAGGTGGTGACCGCGGTGAGCGGCGGCGACCCCGGCTACACCGAGACGGCGAAGATGATCTCGGAGAGCGCGCTCTGCCTCGCGCTGGATCGCAAGCGCCTCCCCGAGCGTGCGGGCGTGCTCACCCCCGGCGCCGCGATGGGCAAGCTCCTCCGCGAGCGCCTCGTCGCTCAAGGCATGCGCTTCCACGTCAAAGAGCGCTGAGCTCACAGCAGCGCTCTGCGCGCGGCTCAGAACTGCGGCCGCATGCGCAGCGTCGCGCTCAGCATGCGCGGGGACACGACGTCGCAGTTCATCGCGAGCACGTCCCACTGGTCGTCCGAGGCGTTCTCGAGCGCCGAAGAGAGCGCCGCGTCCAAGAGACCACGCGCGCGCAGCGTGTTTTCGACCCGCAGCCGGACCGCCGCCCCATCGAGGCCCTTCCAGCGCGTGACCCCTTCCCGGAGCATCCCATGCAGTCGATGCGGATCGGTCGGTGCGCTGGACGCGCCGCGGAGGCTCGCTGCGATCCGCCGGATGTCGTTCGACGGCGCCATCACGAGCGGGACGAGCGCACCGTGACCGAGCGCGCACGCCCCTGCGTGCTCGATCTCGCTCCAATGCCGCAAGTACCCCTCCGCGATGGCCACCGCCATCGCGCTCGAGAGCGCCATGAAGCACTGACCGCTGGTGAGCGTGAGCACGCCGCCTGGGTGCGCCAAGAGCTCGCGAGCGAGCGCCCGCTCACGGTGGGCGCGCTCGTCGCTCACGCTGTCTCGAGCGCGGCATGCGCGGGCCTGCGCCACGACCCACCACACGTTCGCCGTCGTACGCCCCGCGAACCGATGGACGAGCGTGGTGCACGCATCGGAGAAGCACACGATGGCGCCAGCGGGCAGCCTCACCCACTCGAGCGACGCGGCCGCTCGCGTACCCAGCAACGCATCACGCACCCAGGGGAGGTCGGGTTGCGTCATCGACGTCGCTACGATGCCGGAGGGGATGAGCACGTGAGCCTCGGGCGAGGATATCGAACTGCGTGATGGCCGCGGTTCAGTCCGTGCGGTCTCGCCACGCGCCGAGGTCGGTGCGCAGCGGCGCGACCGTCGCGGGAGCGTCCGGCCGGTGCACGACGAAGCTCGGCGCCTCGAGCGCGTAGAAGCGCTCCTGCCAGGGCTCGGCGCCGCAGCGCGCGAGGAGCGCCATCAGGCGGGCCTCGTCGAGGCGGTCGCGGACGCGTCGCACTTCGTACCCTGAAGGGTCCTCCTCGGGGAGCGGCTCACCGCGCGTGTGGAAGCGCCAGCGGCCCGCCTCGCGTCCGACGTAGACCGACCGCTCGCGCATCGCGTCCTCGACGCGCCGCCGGTGGTGAAAGAGCGCTCCGGGCTCGGTGGTCGTGACCTCGTCGTGCGCGAGAAAGTGCAAGGTCGTCAGCCCGTGTCGCCGCGTGAGGTTCGAGGCGAGCGCGTCGTATCCACTGCACGACGCTCCGTTGCTCCACACGACGGTCCACGGCGAGCGGGTGGCAAGCACGAGAAACCAGGTGGGCACGACGCTCAGCCCGGGGACTGCGGCGAACGCCGCGTTCAGGTCGCCGAAGAGGTGCTCGGTCCGTTCGATCCGCTCGCCCGGCAGGGTGCGAGTGAGCTCGTCCACCACGGCGGCGACGACGCTCTTCGGAGGCGCGAGCGCGAGCTCCATGGCTTGGATCGCGGGCCACCACCGCTGGAGGATCGCGCTGCGCATCGGCCCGGCCGGCGAGTCCACCGCCGCAGCGTACGGGATCACGAGCCCGCCTCGCGTGTGTCTGTTCTTCTCCCCACGGAGTCGCCGTCTAGAGCTCGCTCCACAGCACGCCCCGATCGAGCCAACGGGGCTCGGTGGGTCCTGACGTCGGGATCGACGGCAGATCTCGCCACGCGAGCTGCGCGTAGTACACGAGGCTCCTCTTGCGCGCCCAGTCGGGTGGCATCTCGTCGAGCAACCGGGGCCGCGTCGGCTGGGCGCACAGGAGAAAGGCGTGGGCGTCCTCTCGGGCGTCGTAGGCCCAGATGCCGAGCGCTGCGCGCTCCCGCCAGTACGGATGCGACTCCGAACGATCGATCGCATCTCCCCACCTCGTGAGTGGCAGGTCGGCATGCTCGTTGTCCGCGACCTGAAACAGATCCTGCAGATAGAGCGGGGACCAATCGGTGCTCGCCGTCGAGAACGACGCGATCTCGCCGCGTCCATCGACGGCGTACCAGGTCAGATCCCAGTCGAACCAGTGCTCGGGCGCTCGGGTGGGTTGTCGATAGGTCACTCAGAACTCCGAAGTGCAGACCGCATCCAGCCTGGGGCGGCGCCCATCGACGGACCGAGCGGAGACGCTCATGCGCGGTACGACGCGTCCGTACCGTCGAGGGGTCGGCGGTCCAGGAAGGCGACGAGGGCCGCGAGCAGGGCGCGCGGATCGTCGGTGGTGAGGGTGATCTTCATGCGGGTGATGCCCCGCTTGCCCTCGACGACCACCTTGCCGTCGTCGATGCGCGGGCGTCCCTCGACCACCACGTGCGCCACCATCGACCGCGTGGTCCGCCGTGCGTCCGCGGGCTGACGCAGGAGCTGGATGGGCGGCTGGGCGATCACGATGCTGCGCTGGAAGAGCACCGCCGCCTCCTCGGTGACGAGCAGCGCGCCCGAGACCCAGCGGATGCTGCCTCCCAGAAGGGCGCGGGCGGACACCGACGCCTTCACGGGGCGATCGAAGAACACCCGATCTCCCTCGAGATCCGCGCGCACCTGCGCGTGCACCCGCTTGAACCACAGGCCGATCAGCGCGTTGCCACCCACGACCCACCCGAGCCCGACGAGCAGCATCCACGCACCGCGCGGCATCTCGATGTCCAAGAGCAGGGGCCCCATGCGGCGCAGGGTCGCGCGAGTCGGAGCGAGGCGTCAACGCTCGCGGCCGATAGCGCTGGTGCCATTCGAATCGATAACGTTGCCCTCACAACCAAGCTCCGGCTGACGGATCGATCGCGCGGTCGACGCCGCCATCCCGACGGCTCGCGGGCTTGTCCGTGGCACGGACCGACGCGGCGGGTAGCGTGGGCGCCCGCAGGAGGCATCCATCCGTGAACGTCGGTATCGAGGCGCTGGGCGTCGCAGTCCCCCCCACCTTCATCGAGCTCTCCACCCTCGCGCAGGCGCGCGGGGTCCCGCCGAGCAAGTACCTCGACGGGATCGGCACCCGGCGCATGGCCGTCGCCATGCCCGACGAAGACACCGTCACGCTCGCGGCGCGCGCAGGGCGCATGGCGCTCGCATCCTCCGGGACTGCGCCGAACGAGATCGGGATGCTCGTGGTGGGCACCGAGACCGCGGTCGATCATTCCAAGCCGGTCGCGAGCTACGTGCAGGGGCTGCTCGGCATCGGCCGGCGCTGCCGCGTCTTCGAGACCAAGCACGCCTGCTATGGCGGCACGGCCGCGCTGCAGCTCGCGCTCGACTGGATCGTCAGCGGCAGCGCGCGCGGCAAGAAGGCGCTCGTCGTGTGCAGCGACATCGCGCGATACGGCCTGCACACCGCAGGCGAGCCCACCCAGGGCGCGGGCGCCGTCGCGGTGTTGCTCTCGGCGAACCCCGAGCTCATCGCGCTCGACGTGGGCCGGTCGGGGCTGTGCGCCATCGACGTGCACGACTTCTGGCGTCCGCTCTACTCCAAGGACGCGTTCGTCGATGGGCAGTACTCGGTGCAGTGCTACCTGGACGCGCTCGCTGGCGCTTACGAGCACTACCGCGAGCTCAGCGAGCCGGGTGGTGATGGCTTCTTCAGCGATCGCTTCGCGGCGCTCGCGTACCACGTGCCCTACGGCAAGATGGCGCGCAAAGCGCATCGGCACCTGCGCTCGCTCGACGGTGACGGCGCGGGCGACGAGAGCTTCGATCGCTTGGTGAGCGCGTCGCTGGATCTGCCGTCGCAGGTCGGCAACATCTACACCGGCTCCGTGTACCTCGCGCTGAGCAGCCTGCTGTCGTCCTCGCCGCGCGACCTCGACGGTCAGCGCGTGGGCATCTTCAGCTACGGCTCCGGCAGCTGCGCGGAGTTCTTCTCGGGCACGGTGACGCCCGGTGCGCAGGAGCGCATGCGCGCGCTCGGCCTGCAGTCGATGCTCGATGCGCGCCGCAGCCTGACGCTCGAGGCGTACGAAGCGGTGATGAAGGAGCGCGAGGACATCGACCATCGCCCGATCCGCCGGGTCGACGGCAACGACTTCCGCTTCCTCGGCGTCGAGGAGCACCGCCGCGCCTACGCTGCGGGCGCTGCCTGAGCCGCCATCTCGCCGCAGGCGAGCGTGCCTCCGCATCAGCAGACGATGCAGCCGACTCCGGGTTGCTTGCTGATGATCTCGCCGGTGGTGCTGTCGAAGATCAGGCGGAAGCCGTACACGCGCTCGTCGCCGGTCTCGTCGGGGCAATTCACGTCGCTCGCTTCGAGCGATGGAGTCCAATAGCTGCGGTCGATGACGAGGGTGCCGGGTTGCTCGGACGTCATCTCGACACCCGCGCCGTCCGCGCGCTCGACCCACGCCCAGCGCGGCGGGTCGAGGTAGATCACGTCCAGTGGTCCCGACGTGTAGCTGCCGCTGCCGGTCGGCACGCACAGCATGAACGTCGAGTAAGGGAACGTGTCGCGCATCACGCTCGCTCGTGCCCGCGCGATCGACAGGCCACCGCAGCGCGACATCGACTCGGCGACGTCGGGCGGCACGGTGGGCAGGTAGTTGGCGATGATCGCGCGCAGCACGATGCCGCCGTCGGAGCGACGGATGGCGAAGCTGACGAAGTCGTGCGCGACCGTCCCCGGGCCGAAGACGCGGCGATCGATCCGCGCGTAGTCGTTGGTGGTGGAGACCACGTGGCAGGGAAAGCTCGAGGGCATCGTCCACTCGCTGCGATCGATCTGCAGGAGCTCGGGGTGCGCGTCGATGAACGGGAGCAGCGTGTCCCACATCTCGGCGCCGTCGGGACAGGCGAGCGGAACGTCGATGTCGAAGATCGTCTCGAACGTGCCGCGCGCGTCGTTCCACGTCGGTCGCGCGGTCGTGCTCAGCTCGGCGAGCGCGGCGAGCGCCGCCGCCTCGGTGGTCGTGTCGGCGGTCCAGACGATCGGCACCTCACAAGGCGGCCCCGCGTCGGTCGGAGCATCCGGCGCGTCGTACGACGCGTCCTCGGATGCCGCATCGATCCCACCGTCGTCAGGCGCGTCGCTCGCCGCATCGCCGAGCACGTCCGAGAGAGGCGCGTCGAACAGCGGCGCGTCGAGCACGGCGGCGTCCGGCGTGTCCAGCCCACCCAGCCCACCATCGAGCTCGGACGGCGCCCCGCACGAGCACGCAGGACAGAGCAACGCAGCGACCACCACCGAGAGCAAGCAGCGCATCGCCAACGATGGGCGGAGATGCGCCTTCAGACCAGAGGACGTGGTAGCGTGCGCGCCCCGCGGCGCTGGCTCGGTGTGCGCGCGCGCGGGGCGGATCGTTGAACGACTGTCGTCTGGAGAAGTGGCCGAGTGGTCTAAGGCAGCGGTTTTGAAAACCGCCGTAGGGCAACCTACCAGGGGTTCGAATCCCTTCTTCTCCGTTGTCAGTGCGGGGCGCGCTGCTCGGGCGTCTTCGCCTTCATCGGGTCGGGGCGCTGATCGAGGCTCATCAGCGAGGGCGGCACGGCGGGCGTCGGTTCGTCCTCGAGCGGACGACCGGCGGCCGAGGGCTTGCCGCGGCGACGGCGGTAGGCGAGCTCGGCGGTGAGCTCTGCACCGAAGAGGAAGATCTGCGCTGCGAAGTAGAGCGCGAGCAGCGTCGCGATGACCGCACCTGCGGCGCCGTAGGCGGCGCCCAGATCGATCCAGCTGGTCACGGCGCGCAGGCCCGCGAAGCCGATCGCGAGCAGCACGGTGGTGACGAGCGCGCCCTCGGCGATCTCGGCGTGGGTGAGCCGGCGCGGAGGCAGATAGCGGTAGGCGAGCGCGACCGACCCGAACACCAACCCGAAGCCGAGCGCGGTCTGCACGCTCCAGCCGACGGGCGTGTCGATCAGATCGCCGAGCACCCAGGGCGCGGCGGCGCGGATCAACAGCGCGAGCACCAAGAGCAAGCTCGCGCCCGAGGTGACCGCGAGCGAGGTGAGGTGCAGGCGCAGGTAGTCGCGCACCGCCGCGAAGAAGCTCTTGGCGGGCGTGGGCTGCACCTCGAAGATGACCTCGAGCGCGGCGTCGACGAGCAGGGCGAGGCGGCCCGAGCCGAACACGAAGAACGCGAGGCCCAAGACGGTGGCGGTCGCGCTCCACGCTTGCACCTCGTCGATCCATCCGGAGACGAGGCGCGTGGGTCGACTGCCGAGCGCTTGGCGCACCAAGTCCAGCACCTCGTCTTTGGCGGTGCCGTCGCCGAGCACTTGGCCGGCGACCGCGAGCACGACGAGGAGCAGCGGTGCTGCAGAGAGCAACGAGCCGAACGCGATGCCCGCCGCGAGGCCATCGGCCCCGTGGCGGGACATGCGGTTGTAGGCGGCGGAGAGCGCGTCGAGCGAGAAGCGACCCTTCTCTCTCGGCGCGCTCACCGTCGGCTCACCCGAGGTTGCCACTCAGGAAGAGCACGAGGAGGACGACGAGCAACAAGCCCGCGGGGGACATGCCGGCGAAGCCGTAGCGCGAGTAGCCGATGCCACCGCCGACGAGGGCCAACACGAGGAGCACGAGGAGAATGGTCATGAGCATGATGAGGAAACCTTTCGTTCGCTGCGAGCGACGCGCTCGCTGACCAGTCCCCAGTGCAAGACCGTGCCCGTCACGAATCAGCCATGATCTGCGGGCGAAACGCGTGGGTTCCGCTGAGACTGCGACGTGCGCGCCACGGAGGGGCCGCACGCAGTGTGGAAGAACGGCACAACCACGCGCGCTCGTCGTCGGGCCGAGGGCGCCCGGGCTCGGATCAGAGCAGCGGCCCGCAGTGGCCCGCCGTGTAGCAGACCTCGCTGTAGCCGGGGATGTCCGGGCAGTCCTCGGTGGTGTCACAGCGGCACTCGCTCACCGGGATGCACTCGCCCCAGCAGCTGCCCACGACGCTCGGGGCCTCGCCGTCTTCGCAGTCCGGCGGGAGCGACTCGCAGAGCACGTGATCGGGATCGCAGTGCGGCGCGAGCCCGGGCGCGTCCATGCGCGGCACGTCCGTGCCGGTGGCGTCCACGCTCGGCACGTCCATCGCGGGCACGTCGGCCGACGACGTGTCGAGCGGCGCGTCGATCCCCGGCGCATCCGATCCGGGCGCGTCGAGCCGGGCCGCGTCGGGATCGGGATCGGGCGAGCACGCGCATCCGCCGATCGCGAGGAGGGACACGGTGAGGGCGAGGCGGGTGGCGCGCTGCATCGGCCGAGTGTGCCACCGTCGTCGCTTCAAGGCGCGATCGGCTCTTGCTGGGTGATGCAGTGAAAGCCCCCGCCGCCGGCGAGGATGGCGCGGCACGATCGACCGACGACCACCCGCCCGGGGAAGAGCGGCGTGAGCTCGGTGACCGCGGCGACGTCGTAGGGCGTACCGTAGGTGGGCACGACGACCACGCGGTTGCCCACGTAGAAGTTCACGTGGCTCGCGGGCATCACCTCGCCCTCGTCGTTCAGCACGCGGCCGGGCGAGGGCACGGTGATCACCTCGAGGCGGCGACCGCGCGCGTCCGTCATGCCGCGCAGGTCCTCGGCGATCTTCAGCAGCACCTCGCGGTTGGGATCGTCGTCGCCCGAGGGGGCCATGCAGACCACCCGGCCGGGGGCGACGAAGCGAGCGATCGTGTCGACGTGACCGTCGGTGTGATCGTGGAGCAAGCCGTCGTCGAGCCAGAGGATCGTCTCGACGCCGAACGCGGCGCGCAGCTTGATCTCGATCTCGTCTTGGTTGAGATCGGGGTTGCGGTTGGGGTTGAGCAGGCACTGCTTGGTGGTGAGCAGCGTGCCTTCGCCGTCGAGCTCGATGGCGCCCCCCTCGAGCACGAAGTCGTGCTTGCGGATCGGGTGGTGCGACAGCTCGGCGATCACCTCGCCCAGCTCGACGTCGCCCGGGAGCTGGTACTTGTTGCCCCAGCCGTTGAAGCGGAAGACCTGCGCCGAGAGCGCGCCGTCGTCGACGATGAAGATCGGCGCGGTGTCGCGCAGCCAGATGTCTCCGTAGAGCGCGCGGTGGTAGCGGGCGGCGGCGCGTCCCAGGCGCCAGCGCGCCATCTTCTCGTCTTCCTCGGTGCGGCAGACGATCTCGAGCACCTCACCGCGCGGGTGACCGTCGCCATCGGCGTCCGCGATCGCCTCACAGAGCGCGCCGAACTCGGACTGCGCTTCCAGCAGCGCCTCGGGGCCCCAGAGGTCGGCGTGGCTGGGCCAGGCGAGCCACACCGCGCGGTGCGGCTCCCACTCGGCAGGCATGCGGCGAAGGAGGGCGCTGGTCATCGCGCGCGATGTACCAAATCCCTCGGGCTTCACCAGCTCAAGACCAGACGACCTTGCCCTTGGCGGCGTACCAGCCATCGAGCTGCCCCTCGAAGAGGGTCTCGATCTTGGCGCGCTTGATCTTCATGGTCGGCGTCAACAATCCGTTCTCGATGCTGAAGGGCTCCTTGGCGATGACGAACATCTGGAGCTGCTCGTAGCCGCTGAGCTGGCCGTTCACCTTCGCGAGGTGCTCGGAGAGCTCGCGCTCGATGCGCGCCTTCACCTCGGGATCGCTGGTCTTGCCGCGGATGTCCTCGGCGAGCACCACGTACGCGAACGCTGCGGGCTGACCGACGCCGGACACGCACGAGATCTCGATCAGCGGGTGCTCGTTGATCATGTTCTCGATCGGCGCGGGCGCGACGTACTTGCCCTTGGCGGTCTTGAAGAGCTCCTTCACCCGGCCGGTGAGCTTGAGGACGCCGTCGTCGCGGCGCTCGCCTTTGTCCCCGGTGCGGAAGTAGCCGTCCTCGGTGAAGGCCTCGGCGTCGAGCTCGGGCTGCTTGTAGTAGCCAGCCATCGTGCCGGGCGACTTGATCTGTACTTCACCATCCTCGGCGATGCGCACCGAGACGCCGGGCAGCGGCGGACCGACGTAGCCGGGCGCGCTCTTGTCCGGCGTCGAGATGTGCGAGTACGCGTAGTCCTCGCTCATCGCGTAGCCCTCGAGCAGGTTCAGGCCGAGGCGGCGGTACCAGGCGATGAGCTCCGCGGGGATCGGCGCCGAGCCGCTGCCGGCCAGGCGCACGTGATCGAGGCCCAGGTTGGTCAGCACCTTCTTGCCGATGATGCCCTTGAGGATCGGGACCTTGAGCATGAAGTCCAAGCGGCCCGGCGGCATCTTCGCGAACACGCCCTGCTGGAACTTCAGCCAGAGGCGCGGCACCGAGAGGAACACCGTCGGCGTCGCGCGACGCAGATCGGCGACGAAGGTGTCGAGCGAGTCGGCGAAGTAGACGTGCACCGAGGCGACGATGGACGCGGTCTCGATGTAGGCGCGCTCGAAGACGTGCGCGAGCGGCAGGTAGCTGAGCACCCGGTCCTCGGAGGTCAGGCTGATCGCCTTCACGATGAGCTCGCCGACCTCGGAGATGGCGCCGTACTTGTGCATGACGCCCTTGGGTTTGCCGGTGGAGCCCGACGTGTAGATCATCAGCGCGATGTCGTCGGCCTCGCGCTCGGGGCGCCCATCGAGCGGCTCCACCTTGGCGATGAGATCGTTCCACTTGGGGAAGTCGCCGTTCGGCGCCATCGGCAGGCCGATGAGCTTCACCCCGTCGGGCACGCCGGTGAGCTGCTTCTCCCAGCCCTTGTCGAGCTTGCCGACGAAGAGCGCCTTGGCGTCGCTGTGCTCGAGCACGTAGCGCACGGTGTCGGCGCCCTCGGTGGGGAAGATCGCGACCGTGGTGAAGCCGCCCATCCAGATCGCGAGCTCCGCGACGAAG
Organism: uncultured Sandaracinaceae bacterium; assembly: GCA_964480175.1. Classification (GTDB taxonomy): domain Bacteria; phylum Myxococcota_A; class Polyangia; order Polyangiales; family Sandaracinaceae; genus CAYZQM01. Next base: position 26,228 of record CAYZQM010000003.1, on the reverse strand, counting down.
AAGTGCGCGCAGTTCTTGCTGAGCATCGCGACCTTGTCGCCCTTGCTCAGGCCCATCGTGCGGAGGTGCGCGGCCATGCGGCGGGCCTCGTCCATCACCCGCTTCCAGCTGTAGTCCTCGACGCGATCTCCGCCGAGCGGCTGGGTCAGGTAGATGCGATCGGGGGTGTTCGCTTCGTGATCGTAGGCGTGCGCGAGGAGGGTCTTCTGGGCAGGCATGGGGGCGGAGCACACCCGATCTCGGCGCGCATGTAAAGCCCTGCCCCGCTGAGCGAACGAAGCGCCGTGCTAGCGTCGCGGCGCGCATGAGCTACCGCGGACGCTTCGCGCCTTCGCCCACCGGCGCGGCGCACTTGGGCACGGCGCGCACCGCGCTACTCGCGTGGCTCCGGGCCCGCCAGGCGGGCGGACGCTTCGTGATGCGCGTCGAAGATCTCGACGGCCCGCGGGTGGTGCCCGGCTCGAGCGAGTCGATCCTGCGCGACCTGCGCTGGCTGGGGCTCGACTGGGACGAGGGACCGGACGTCGGCGGCGACTTCGGTCCGTACCTGCAGTCAGAGCGCTTCGATCGCTACGCCGCGGCGCTGCAGATGCTGAAGGCGAGCGGACACGTCTATCCCTGCACCTGCTCGCGCAAGGAGATCGCAGCCATCGCGAGCGCGCCGTCCGACGGCGAAGAGCTCGCGTATCCCGGCACCTGTCGGGAGGGGCCGAGCCACCCCGAGCGCGCGCCGTCGTGGCGCTTCCGCAACGACGCGCCCACCTCGTTCACCGACGCGCTCTTCGGCGAGGTGCACGAGAGCGCGCCGAGCGACTTCGTCGTCGCGCGGGCGGACGGTGTCTTCAGCTACCAGCTCGCGGTGGTGGTGGACGATCGCGACATGCGCATCACCGAGGTGGTGCGGGGGCACGATCTCCTCTCCAGCACGCCACGCCAGCTCGCGCTCTTTGCTGCGCTCGGCGCGCCGGCGCCGACGTACCTGCACGTGCCGCTGGTGCTCGACGAGGACGGCCAGCGCCTCGGCAAGCGGCACGGCTCCCGCGCGATCGCCGCGCTGCGCGACGCGGGCACGGCCCCCGAAGAGGTCCTCGGGTGGATGGCGGCGTCGCTCCATCAGGGCGACGGCCCGATCGACCTACGGACGCTGCTGTCGCGCTTCGATCCGTCCCGCCTCACGACGCATCCCACCACGTCGCGAGATCGAGGCTAGCGCGACCGCCTGATCACAGAGGCGCGCCGCGCACGCCGGGGACGGCCTCGATGTCGACCGCGAACGAGATGCTCGCGCAGTCGCGCGCGTCGCGGGTGCTCGGCGAGATGTCGGCGCGCGGGCGGAGGAACTCGACGAGCTCGGCCGGGAGCCCGCCGGTGAGATCGGACAAGCGGAGCGCACCGCCGATCATGCCGCGCGCGCGCAGCCGATCCGGGTCGAGCTCGAGGCGGACCCGCCCGCTCTCCGCGTTCACGTCGCCGGCCACGCCGGAGAGGAAGCCGACCACGGCGTCGAGGAAGCGCGCGTGGATCACCCCGTCGATGCTGCACGCGGTCGGCGAGCGAAAGAGCGGCGGTCCGTAGTCCCAGACCAGATCGGCGTCGAGCTCGCCGTCGAGATCGGTGTCGAGCATGTCGACGCTCACCCCCTCCGGGACCCGCGCCTCGCGGTAGCTGACGACGAAGCAGTCGTCGTCGGGCCCTTCGTAGTCCTCGAGGAAGAAGAGCGACACGGTCTCGCCGCGCGCGTACGTCGCCCGGTTGTCGGCGCGGATGTCGATCATCGCGAGCGACTCGTAGAGCTCGAGCACCGGCGCGAGCTGGTTGTCGACCCCGGGCACACCGCTGTGATCGGTGAAGTCGGTCTGTCCGCAGATGGCGTCCGCGGTCCCGTCGAGGTCGAAGCCGTCGCGCCGGCCCGAGGCGTCGGCGCGCGGGACGTCGCTCCCGACGATCACGAACGTGAGGCTCTCGCCGCCGGGAGGACACATCGCGGGCCGCGGGCCGCACGGGTCCCGGTCGAAGTCGTAGTCGTCGACGTCGATGACCTGGCTGCAGCCACCGAGGAGGACCGAGCCGACGATGGAAGCGAGCAGCGACGAGAGCGCGAGCGCGCGCATCAGAACGCCCCTCCCACGTGCGCCGCGCAGCCCGTGGGACCGCACGCGAGCGACACCGGCGGCGCCACCTGCTGCGACGCGCCCACCAGCACCAGCACCACGCCGGTGGCCATCACCACGCCCGAGATCGTCCCGATCACGTCGGTGGCGACCGCGAAGTCCGCCGCTTCGTTCCTCACGCTCTCGAGCGAGCCGGGGCACACGAAGCCATCGCAGCCGTTCTCCAGCTGACCGCGCAGCGCGATGGAGTAGAGGCCCGTGGCGATCGCAGCGACGGCGCCGAGGCCGCCCGCGACGAGCAGGCTGATGCCGCTGACGAGCAAGGGCGCGGTGTCGGCGCCGCCCAGCGACTCGGCGCGCAGCACCACCGTTCGCCGCGTGCCGCCCACCAGGTTCACCTCGATCGACTGGTGATGCACGTCGTCCGCGATGCTGATCGTGTGGCGCCCCTGATCGAGCAGGAGCGATCCGTCGGCCTCGCGGACGGGCGGCGCACCATCGACGAGGAACGCTGCATCCGGCGGCGACACGTCGACGTCGAGCGTCGCGACGAAGACCTCGGTGCGCTCGATGAGGCGCTGGACGTGGGCCCGCATCGCCTCGGTGAGCGGGCGCGCGGTCTCGGTGAGCGACGCGCGCAGCGCGCGGAGCGCCGCGACGTAGAGGCCGCTCTCGAACGCGGCCATG
>CAYZQM010000003.1:12034-23420 GCA_964480175.1 uncultured Sandaracinaceae bacterium | reverse complement strand
CGGTGGGGGAGAGCTCGTGGGCCCGCCGAAAGAGCGCGAGCGCCTCGGGGTAGCGGGCCGCGTCGTACTCGGCGACGGCGCTCTCCAACAGAGAGCGGACCTCGTCGTCCAGCGCCGAGCCCGGCTCCGCGGCATCGCGCGGCGCATCTTCGCGATCGTCCGCTTCGCGATCCGCTGCTTCGCGATCCGCTGCTTCGCGATCGCCTGCCTCCGGCTCGCCGGCCGGATCCTCGCTGGTGTCGGTCGCTTCCCGCGCCGCGTCGACGCCGCTCGCCTCGTCTTGCGCCGCGACGCTCGCGGGCGGCAGCGCGAGGACGAGGTGCGCGACGAGGGCGTTCGTCACGGAGAAGAGAAGCCGAGAGCGGAGGGGCATCGAGCAGGGATCCGGTAGGTCAGAAGTCGTCGAGGCCGATCCTACCCGCACGCGGGATCTCGGTACGTCGAATGGCGGGCGTGGGCTCGGAGGCGGGCTCCGCACGCGCTGGCTCGATGCGCGCCTCGACCGCGGTCGCGGCGACGGGCGGAGGCTCCGGCGGGGTGGGCGCAGCTTCGGCGACCGTGCCCGGGTGCGGCCGGCGACGACGCGCTGCCTCGTGCTCCCGCGCTGCGATCACATCGCTCGGCTCGGTCGTCGCGTCCTCGGTGCTCGCCTCCACCGCGGACGCGGCCACAGGCGGCGGGACGATCGGCTCGACGGGCGCCTCGACGATGTCGGGCGCGACGATCGGCGCATGCGAGTCGGCAGGCGCGAGCTCGGCGCTGGACGCTGCGACGTCGGCCGCGTCGAGCGTCGGCTCGGGCGCGCGCCAAGGACCCCACCACGCGAGGAGCCCGAGCGCTGCCAGCGCGAGGCCACCGAGCGCGAGCGGGGTCCCCATCGAGCGCGGAGGCGGCTGGGGCTCGTCGAACCGCGCGTTGCGGGTCGGCGGCGTGGCGTCCGCGTGCTCCGGGACCGTGGGCGACGGCGTCGCGAGCAGGGTCGCGACGTGCGAGGGCGTGCCGAGCCCGTCGGGATCGGATCGATCGATCACCTTCACCCTTCGCTCGCCGCTCGCGCCGTCGAAGCGCACGTCCGTGAACGGCTCGAGCGCCTGCGCGAACGCAGCGACGGTGGGGTAGCGATCGGCCGGGTTCTTGGTGAGCGCCTTCATGATCACGTCGCCGAGCAGCGGCGACAGCCCGGGCACCCGATCGGTGATCGGATCGGTGGGGACGGTCGCGATCTGCACCAAGAGCGCGGTCACCTTCTCGTGCGTGTGCGGCGGCCGGCCCGCGAGCATCTCGTAGAGCACCGCGCCGAGCGCGTACACGTCGACGCGCACGTCGCTGCCGCCCATCCCGAGGACCTGCTCGGGCGCCATGTAGTGCGGCGTCCCGAGGACGGCGCCGCTCTTGGTCACGGGCTCACCGTCGGTGGCGTCGAGGATCTTGGAGATCCCGAAGTCGAGCAGCTTGACCCCGGACTCGCCCTGCCCCTCGGTGAGAAATACGTTGCCGGGCTTCAGGTCGCGGTGAATCACGCCTTCTTCGTGCGCTGCATGCAGCCCCCGCGCGATCTGCACGGCGAGCGGCACCGCCGCATCGGCGGGCAGCGTGCTCTCCCGCGCGAGCAAGCTGGCGAGCGACTCCCCGCGCAAGAGCTCCATCACCAAGCACATCGCCCCGTCGTGCTCGAGCACGTCGTAGACGTCGACGACGTTGGCGTGGTGGATGCGACCGGCGGCCTTGGCTTCGCGGGCGAAGCGCTCGCGCGCCTCCTCGGACTCGTCGTTCAGGATCCACTTGAGCGCGACCCGCTTGCCCGTGGTGGTGTGCACGGCCGCGAGCACGCGGCCCATGCCGCCCCGACCGATCACCCGCTCGACGAGGTACTTGCCGCCGATCACGTCGCCCGCCTGCGGCTCGACGACGGACGGGCCTGAATTGCTTCGAGCCGCCTGTTCCACCAGAGCCCGGATGATGCCGACTCGGCCGCGATCTTTCAATCGCGCCGGACCCGGTGATGCGTCACCCCAGGGGACGCGCGGCGGTCGGTGGGCTCGAGCCGACGCGGTTTCGCTCGACTCGATCCGGCCCGCGGCGTTACCGTCCGGCCCCTGTGTCGCTCTCCCCTGCCATGGGACGCCGAACGCTCGCGCTCGCGGGCGCGCTGATCGTCGTCGGGTCGCTGAGCAGCCGGGTGCATGCCCAGGAGGACGCGAGCAGCGATGGCCTCTCGCGCACCGGCGAGACGGAGGCGGTGGACCGCACCCGCTTGGACGTCGAGCGCCTGCCCGCCGAGGCGATCCCGATCACCCGCGATCTGTACGCGCACGGCTTCTTCGTCGAGGCCAACCTCGGGGCGCGCGGCTTCATCGGCGGCGTGGGACGCGTCTCGGATCCGGGCCTCTTCATCGCGGCGCGCTTCGGCTACGAGCTGCTCGACTGGCTGTGGGTGTCAGCGGTCGCCGAAGCGTCGATCCACCAGACCAACGCGCCCGCGCCTCCGTCGCGTGCCGCGTTCGAGCTGATGGGCGCGCTCGCCGAGGTGCGCCTCCAGGTGAACCCCACCGCCGAGTTCGCCATGTGGCTCGGCGGCCAGTTCGGCTTCTTGGTGAGCACCACCGACGTCCTCTCGATCTACGGGATGCCGAACGCCTCGAGCATCGGGCTCGCGTACGGCGGCGAGGCCGGCATGGAGGTCCACTTCCACTCGCGGCACTACTCGCTCGGGATCTCCGGCGGCGCGCGCCTGTCGCCTTCGCTCGACGGCTTCGACGGCGAGATCGCGATCGGGATCTTCGGCGGTCCGTACCTGCGCTGCGTCTTCTGATCGCGGGCGCGCGCTAGCGGCAGGCCGGGTGCTCGGCGGCCGCGGTGGCGGGCGTCGCCTCGCCTCCGTCGACGGCCGCGTTCCAGCCGCGCATCCGCGCTGCGTCGAGGGTCCCTTCCAGCGCGCCCAAGCGCTCGAGCGCGTCCGGGTGATCCGTGGCGAGCGCGCCCGAGACCAGCACGATCGCCTCGTACGGAGGCAGCGCGCCGCGGGTGTCGGGTAGGACGCGCAGCGAGAGGGTGTCGATGCGGCCGTCGGTGGTGTAGCCCGCGATCGCGTCGACCTCGCCCGCGTGCAGCGCTTCGTAGAGGAGCGTCGGATCCATCGTGACTTGCTCGGTGGCGAGGCCGTAGCGCTCGACGATCTGGCGCCACTCGTCGCGCGCGAAGAACTCGTAGTCGGCGCCGAACCGGAGATGGGGTCGACGCGACAGGTCCTCGATGCTCGCGGCCGAGTCGTCGTCACGCACCACCACGGCGTACGCGTTCTCGAAGCCCAAGCGAGCCGCGACGCGCACCCCGTGATCACGGCGCAACGTCTCCTCGATCTCGCGGAACATCGCCTCGCGCTCGATCGGCGCGTCCCGCTCGAGCAGCGTGGTCCACGCGGTGCCGGTGTACTCGACGTACGCGTCCAGATCGCCCGCGCGCAGCGCGTCGAACGCGACCGTGGTGCCGAGCGAGGGGCGCACCTCGATCGGGCTCTCCCCGTCGTCGAGCGCGCAGCGCAGCAGCTCGGCGAGGATGAGCTGCTCGGTGAAGCTCTTGGCCCCGATGCGCAGCGGAGGACGTCCGCGATCGGCGGCGAGCGACGGCGCAAGGCCGAACACCAGCGCGCTCAGGCCCACGCCGATCACGGCGAGCCGGAGCGATCGCATCGCGTGTCGCCCGCGCGCGTGTCGCTCGAGGGCGCCCAGCAGCGCATCCAAGAAGAGCGCGAGACCGGCCGCCGCCGCGCAGCCCTCGAGCACGCTGTCGAGCTGCCGCGTCGAGAGGCCCGCGAAGATGAGGTTGCCGAGGCTGCGCGCGCCGACCGGCGTGGCCAGCGTCGCCATGCCCACGGTCCACACGGCCGCCGTTCGCAGGCCCGAGAGGATCGAAGGCGCGCTCAGCGGCAGCTCGACCTCGAGCAGCCGCTGACGATCGGTCATGCCGACGGCGCGCGCCGCGAGCGACACCGCCGGGTCCACCGAGGCCAGCCCGACCAACACCCCGCGCACGATCGGCAAGAGCGCGTAGAGCACGAGCGCGATCAGCGCGGGCAGCTCGCCGATGCTCGCGATGCGCACCCCCGTGAGGCTCGCGATCGCGGCGAGCGCGGGGACCATCACCGCGAGGAGCGCGATCGCCGGCACCGTCTGGATCCACGCGCTCAGCGCCAACGTCGCGCGCGCCAGGCGAGGGTGGCGCGCCGAGAGGAGCCCGGTGCCGAGGCCCACGAGCAGCGCGATCGCGAGCGAGGCGAGCACCAGCCGGAGGTGCGCGAGCGTCAGCGCCGCGACGCTCATGGGGTCTCCCCGTCGCCCGTGAGCCGAAGCAGCGCGCGCGCGTGATCGAGCGCGGGGCGCAGCAGCGCGCGCACCTCGTCGCTCGCTGGCGCGTTCACCAGCGCGTCCGGTGCGCTGACCTGCGTCAGCGCGCCGCTCAGCATCACGGCGACGCGATCGCCCAGGCGCAGCGCCTCGCTCAGGTCGTGCGAAACGAGGACCGTCGTGATCTTCAGGCGCTCGTGCAGCGCGCGCAGCTCTTCTTGGAGGCGCTCGCGCGTCTGGGGATCGAGCGCGCCGAAGGGCTCGTCGAGCAAGAGCAGCGGCGGCTCGAGCGCGAGCGCCCGCGCGACCGCGACCCGCTGCGCTTGTCCGCCCGAGAGCTGCGCGGGCATGCGATCGGCGAACGCGCGCGGCAGCTGCATCACGTCGAGGAGGGCCTCGACACGCGCCGCGATCCTCGCGGCGTCCCACCCGGCGAGGCGCGGCGCGACCCCGATGTTCTCGCGCACGGTCATGTGGGGAAAGAGGCCGAGCCCTTGAAAGCAGAAGCCGATCGAGCGACGCAGCGCGTGCACCTCGGTGCGCGCGGCGTCGCGACCATCGATCGCGACGGTCCCGGCAGCGAGCTCGACGAGACGCGGGATCGCGCTGAGCAGCGTGGACTTGCCAGAGCCCGAAGGACCGATGAGGACCACGAGCTCACCGGGCTCGACGCGCAGGTCCACCTCGCGGACCACGGCGACGCCACCGCGGTGCACCGTGACCCCTTCGAGCACCAAGCGGGCGCCGCGCCGTGCGTCGGTGTTCACGCGGTGATGCTCTACGAGACGAGCGAAGCGAGTCCAGCGCGCGGCCGTAACAATTCGTGGCGGTCCGCGAACGCTCGGTCTCCTATCCTCGGGACCAGATCATGACCGAGCACTTCGACGCCATCGTGGTGGGGGCGGGTCAGGCCGGCCCATCGCTCGCCGTTCGCCTCGCGGAGGCAGGACGAAAGGTCGCGCTGATCGAGCGCCGAGGCCTGGGCGGCACGTGCGTGAATGACGGCTGCATCCCCACCAAGACGCTCATCGCGAGCGCGCGCGCCGCGTGGATGGCACGGCGCGCGGCCGAGTACGGCGTCGCCATCGAGGGATCGATCCGGATCGACATGGCGAAGGTGAAGGCGCGCAAGGACGAGGTGGTGCAGGCCTCACGCGACGGGCTCGCGCAGTGGATCGGTGCCGCGGCGAGCCTGACGCTGATCGAAGGCCACGCGCGCTTCGTGCCCAGCGACGGCGCCCACCGCATGCAGGTCGGCGATCGGGTGCTCGAGGCAAAGCAGATCTTCTTGAACGTCGGCGCGCGCGCGCTCGTGCCCGACGTGCCCGGCCTGAAAGACGGACCGTATCTGACCAACAGCTCGATGATGGCGCTGGAGCAGGTGCCGGAGCACCTCGTGATCTTGGGCGGGAGCTACATCGGCCTCGAGTTCGCGCAGATGATGCGGCGCTTCGGGGCGAAGGTGACGGTCATCGAGCGCGGCGAGCGCCTGATCGCGCGCGAGGACGAGGACGTCTCCGCCGAGATCCAGCGCTTCTTGGAGCTCGAGGGCATCGAGTTCGTCATGGGCTCGGAGCTCACGGCGGTGACGCGCGAGGGCGAGCGGGTGATCTGCCGAACCCGGCGCGCCCAGACCCAGCACGACATCGAAGGCACAGCGCTCTTGGTCGCCGTGGGCCGGGTGCCCAACACGGACGATCTGGGCCTCGAGCACACGAAGCTCGCGACGGAGCGCGGCTACCTGAAGGTGAACGACGAGCTCTCGACCGACGTCGAGGGGATCTGGGCGATCGGCGACTGCAACGGCCGAGGCGCGTTCACCCACACCTCGTACAACGACTACGAGATCGTCGCGGCGAACCTCCTCGACGTGCCGAACGGCGGCACGCGGCGCTCGGTCACCGATCGGCTGCCGATCTACGGGCTCTACGTGGATCCTCCGCTCGGACGCGTGGGGATGAACGAGCGCGAGGCGCGCGCGAGCGGCAAGAACGTGCTGGTGGGCAAGCGGCCCATGAGCCGCGTCGGCCGAGCGCGCGAGCGCGGCGAGACTCATGGCTTCATCAAGGTGATGATCGACGCCGACAGCCAGCAGATCCTGGGGGCCGCGATCCTCGGCGTGGAAGGCGACGAGGCGATCCACGCCATCGCGGACGTCATGTACGCGCGGGCGCCCTACACCACCATCTCGCGCGCGGTGCACGCGCACCCGACGGTGAGCGAGCTGGTGCCGACGACGCTAGAGAGCCTGGAGCCGCTCGCATGAGCCTCTCGCGCGAGGCGCTGCGCGCGCGCTTTCTCCGGGTTCGCGCCCGCACGCTCGCGCTGGCGGCACCCCTCGGTGTCGATGAGCAGCTCGCGCAGGCCTTCCCCGACGCCAGCCCGACCAAGTGGCACCTGGGGCACACGAGCTGGTTCTTCGATCGCTTCGTGCTCGCCGCGTGCGAGCCGGGGCACGCGGTGGATCCCGATCTCGAGTACGTCTTCAACTCGTACTACGAGGCGATCGGCGCGCGGCAGCCGCGCCATCAGCGCGCGCTCGCGATCCGTCCGACGCTGCCCGAGGTGCACGCCTACCGAGCGCGCATCGACGAGGCGGTCGATCGCTTCTGTGGACACGCGAGCGAGGCGGACTTCTCGCGCGCGGCGTTCGCGCTGGAGCTCGGCACCCACCACGAGGAGCAACATCAGGAGCTCTTGCTCACCGACGTACTTCCCGTGCTCGCGAGCTCGCGGATCCCGGTGCGCTATCCCGTCGAGCCCAGGCGACAGGACGTCGCGCCGCCGCTGACGTGGCTCACGTTCGACGGAGGGGTGCAGGAGATCGGCGCGCAGGGCGACGCGTTCGCGTTCGACAACGAGACCCCTCGGCACCGCACGTTCCTCGAGCCCTACGCGCTCGCGTCGCGACCCGTGACCGCGGGCGAGTACCTCGCGTTCATCGAGGATGGCGGCTACCAGACCTCGGCCCTATGGCTGAGCGATGCCTGGCAGACCATTCAGCGCGAGGGCCTCACCGGTCCGCAATATTGGGAGCGAGGCGAGGACGGCCGCATGCTCGAGCACACGCTCGGGGGTCTGTCGCCGATCGACGAAGACGCGCCGGTCGCGCACGTGAGCTTCTACGAGGCCGACGCGTACGCCCGCTGGGCAGGCGCACGCTTGCCGACCGAGGCCGAGTGGGAGCACGCCAGCGCGGGCGTCCCCATCGAGGGCAACCTGCTCGAGTCGCGCGCGTTCCATCCCCGCGCGCCGCGCCCCGAGACGCTGCGCGCGGATGCCCCTGCACAGCTCTTCGGCGACGTGTGGGAGTGGACGGCGAGCAGCTACGCGCCGTACCCGCGCTACCGGCCGTTCGCTGGCGCGCTCGGCGAGTACAACGCGAAGTTCATGTGCAGCCAGATGGTGCTGCGCGGGGGATCCGCCTTCACGCCGACGGAGCACGTCCGCGCGAGCTACCGCAACTTCTTCCCTCCTGCCGCGCGGTGGCAGATGACCGGGCTTCGACTGGCCCGCTGGAGCCCGACATGACCGACACCGAGCCCTCCCTCTGTCCCGACCGCGGTCGGGGACGCTTCGCGCGCGACGTGATCGACGGTCTGACGCGCTCCCCCCGCTCGCTGCCCTGCAAGTACTTCTACGACCTGCGCGGCTCCCAGCTCTTCGATCGGATCACCGAGCAGCCGGCCTACTACCCGACGCTCGCCGAGACCGAGCTCCTGCGCGCGCACGCCGACGCGATCGCCGCGCTGCTCGGACCGCGGGTCGATCTGATCGAGCTCGGCAGCGGCAGCTCGATCAAGACGCGCCTGCTCTTGAACGCGCTGCGCAATCCCGTGCGCTACGTGCCCATCGACATCTCGGCCGAGCACTTGAAAGCTTCGGCGAAGAGGCTCGAGGCGGCGTATCCCGATCTCCGCATCGAGCCGGTGGTCGGCGACTACTCGGCGCCGATCGAGGGCGTCTCGGTGCTGCCCAACGCGACGCGCGTGGTGTTCTTCCCTGGCTCGAGCGTGGGGAACTTCGAGCCCGCCGAGGCCGTGGCGTTCTTGGCGCGCGCCAAGAAGCTCGCGGGCCCCGGCGGCGTGGTGCTCATCGGCGTCGATCTGCCGAAGGCGCGCGAGGTGCTCGAGCTCGCGTACGACGATCCCGCCGGGGTCACGGCCGCGTTCAACCTCAACCTGCTGCACCGCATCCGCCGCGAGCTCTCCGCGGAGCTCGAGGTCGAGCACTTCCGGCACGCGGCCGTGTGGGAGCCTGGGCCCTCGCGCGTGGAGATGCGGCTCGTCGCGAAGCAGCCGACCCAGATCGTGATCGACGGCGAGCGCTTCTCGTTCGCGGCGGGTGAGTTCATCGTCACCGAGCACTGCTACAAGCACAGCGTCGAGGCGTTCGGGGCGCTGGCACGACGCGCGGGGCTGAGCCTCCGCCGCACCTGGCTCGATCCCTCGGGCCGCGTGAGCATGCACTGGCTCGATGATCGCGAGGAGATCGACGCATGAGAGCGACTTGGAACGGCGCCGTAATCGCCGAGAGCGACGACACGGTCGTCGTCGAGGGCAACCACTACTTCCCCGCGGCGTCGCTGAATGCGGCGCTGGTGCGACCGAGCAGCACGCACACCACCTGTCCGTGGAAGGGCGTCGCCAGCTATTACGACGTGGTGGTGGGCGATCAGGTGAACCGCGACGCGGTGTGGTTCTATCCCTCGACCTCCGACGCTGCGAAGAACATCGAGGGTCGCGTGGCGTTCTGGAAGGGCGTCGTGGTCGAGTGATCGCGCGTCAGGCGCGCACTTGCTGCGGGGACGCCTGCAGGAGCGCGCCCAAGAGCTTCCGTACCGCGGCGACGTCCGGCACGGCGTAGCGCGCGCGGCTCTTGCCGGAGCCGACCTTGATCGTGATCGCGTCGGGCGGCAGCGCGGCGAAGAGATCCTCGTCGGTGCGATCGTCTCCGATCGCCATGATCGCCGCGGCGCCGCGGACCACCCGCTCGGCCGCGAGCCCCTTGTGCACCCCGCGCAGGCGCAGCTCGATCACCTTGGCGCCGCTCAAGAGCTCGATGGCGTCGGGCAGCCGCGATCGCAGCTCGTCGCGCAGCGCGGAGAGCCGCGCAGGCAGGATCGAAGGATCGACGTTGCGGTAGTGCACGGCGAGCGAGACGCTCTTCTCTTCGATGAGCGCGCCCGGCGTCGCGGCGACCCACTGCTCGAGCGCCGGCGAGATCGAGGCCTTCCACGAGGAGAACTCCTGCCGGTTCGTCTCCCAGGCGCCGCGCGCGGTCCGCGACCAGAACCCGTGCTCGGCGTGGATGCCGATCGGCAGATGGCCGAGCCACGCCTCGATGGTCGGCCGATCGCGGCCCGTGATGATGTGCAGCTCGGTCACCTCGGCGAGGCGCGCGAGCAGCCCGAGCAAGTCGGGCTCGGGCGTCGCGAGGCTGGGCAACGAGACGTGGGGGACGAGCGTCCCGTCGTAGTCGAGGAGCAGCGTGCGACGTCGCGCGCTCTCGAACGTCCTGAGCGCCTCTTCGAGCGCGACCTCGGTGCCCGCCTCGACCGCGCCCTCGATGGCCGTCGGTACTCCGAGCTCCTCGACGAAGCGCTGCGCCCAGCGGTGCACGTCGAAGGAGCGCACGTGCCCGCGCAGGGCGCGCATGCGGCTCTCGCGCTCCGCGGGCGCCATCTCGAGCGCGCGCCGCAGCGTGTCGGCGGTGGCCTCGAGATCGTAGGGGTTCACCTGCAGCGCCTCGCGCAGCTCGGCCGCCGCCCCCGCGAGCTCGCTGAGCACGAGCACGCCGTCGTCGTCCACCCGCGAGGCGACGTACTCCTTCGCCACGAGGTTCATGCCGTCGCGCAGCGGCGTCACCAGCATCACGTCGGCGGCGCGGTAGAGGCCGACGAGCTGCTCGAAGGTGACCGAGCGATAGAGCACCTGCAGCGGGCTGGAGAGCGGCGTGCCGTGCTGCGCGTTGATGCGCCCCGCGAGCTCGTTGACCGTGCGCCGCAGCTCGGCGTAGGCGGCGACCTTCTCGCGGCTGGGCACCGCGATCTGGACGAAGTGCACCCGCTCCACCCAGCTGGGATCGGCGCTGAGCAGCCGATCGAACGCGAGCAGGCGCCGCGGAATCCCTTTGGTGTAGTCGAGCCGATCGACGCCCAGCACGATCTTCTTGCCGCGCGCCGCGTCGCGCAGGGTGTGCATCTCTTCCAGCACCGCGTCCGTGGTCGCCGCGTCGTCGAACGCCGACGTCTCGATGCTGATCGGAAAGACGCCGAGGCGGCAGGTGTGATCCCCGACGTGCACCGCGTCGTACGCCAGGTCGGTGTTGAGCACGAGCGCCGCCGCGTGCGCGAAGTTGTGCCGGTAGCCCGCGGTGTGAAAGCCCAGGAGATCGGCGCACAAGAGCGAGCGCAGGATCTGGCTGCGCCAGGGCAAGATGCGGAAGACGTCGGCCGCGGGGAACGGGATGTGGAGGAAGAACCCGATGCGCGCGTCGGGCACCAGCTCGCGGAGAAAGCCCGGCACGAGCGTGAGCTGGTAGTCGTGGATCCACACCATGTCGCCGGGCTGATGCAGCTCGGCGATCTTCTGCGCGAAGCGGCGGTTCACCTCCTCGTAGGTGCGGAAGTCGCGCTCGGCCTGCAGGTCGACCTTGTCGAGCTGGTAGTGAAAGAGCGGCCAGAGCACGCCGTTGGAGAAGCCGTCGTAGTACTGCGCGATCTCCGCCGTGCTCAGCGCGAGCGGCACCGCGCGGCGCGCATCGAGCTCGGCGGCGAGCTTGGCCTTGGCCTCCGCGTTGATCTTGCCGGTCTCTCCGGGCCAGCCGACCCACACGCCGTTGGTTCGCTCGTGCAGCCGCGTGAGCGCGCTCGCCAAGCCGCCCGTCGACGGGACCACCTCGAGCGCGCCGTCGTGGTTCTCGACGGTGATCGGGAGACGGTTCGACACGAGGACGAGACGCATGGGGTCATCTCGCTAGCACACATCGCGCGTGATGCTCGGCGTCGCGCAGGTTCGCATCGGCTACACTGCGCGCGCCGG
>CAYZQM010000003.1:0-12024 GCA_964480175.1 uncultured Sandaracinaceae bacterium | reverse complement strand
CGCAGCACGACATCTACTGAGGCAGTGGCGCCGCGCCGGAGCCCTCCGGCGCGGTGCCTCGAAGGAGTAGGAGTTCCCGTTGAGCGATCGAGACGTCTTTTCGCGCGAGCATGATCTGGTGGTGGTGGGCAGCGGCCCGGCGGGCGAGGGCGCCACCATGAAAGCGAGCAAGGACGGCGCGAGCGTCGTGGTCGTCGAGCGGCAGCGCGAGGTGGGTGGCGGCTGCACCCACTGGGCGACGATCCCCAGCAAGGCGCTGCGGCACCAGGTCGGCGAGCTGCTCGAGATGCGGAGGAACCCGCTCTTCGCGGCCGCCGCAGGCCAGCTCGACGTGACGTTCCCGCAGCTCCTCAAGGCGGCGGACGGAGTCATCGGCAAGCAGGTCGCGATGCGCCGCGACTTCTACCGACGCAACCACGTGAACATCGTGTTCGGGCACGGGCGCTTCACTGGACCGAACACGATGGAGGTCGCGACCGAGTCGGGGATCCGCACGCTGCGCGGCAAGAAGTTCATGCTCGGCGTGGGCACCCGCCCCTACCGGCCCGAGGACGTCGACTTCACCCACCCGCGGGTGCGCGACTCCGACACGATCCTGTCGCTCGATCACACGCCCGACTCGATCACCATCTACGGCGCGGGCGTCGTCGGGTGCGAGTACGCGAGCATCTTCCGCAACCTCGGGCTGAAGGTGAACCTCATCAACAGCCGCGACAAACTGCTCGCGTTCCTCGACGACGAGATCATCGACGCGCTGAGCTACTTCCTCCGCGATCAAGGCGTCGTGATCCGGCACAACGAGGAGTACGAGCGGGTGGAGCCGACGCCGGATGGCGTCGTGGTGCACCTCAAGAGCGGCAAGAAGATCAAGAGCGAGCTCTTGCTCTGGGCCCAGGGGCGCACCGGCAACACCTACGATCTCGGGCTCGAGCACCTCGGGGTGAAGGCCGACAGCCGCGGTCTCTTGAAGGTCGACGAGAGCTACCGATTGCCTGAGCAGCCGCACGTCTACGCGGTGGGCGACGCCGTCGGCTATCCCAGCCTCGCCTCGGCGAGCTACGACCAGGGTCGCTTCGCTGCGATGCACGCGCTGCACGGCGAGAGCGACTTCGCGCTGGTCTCGCAGATCCCGACGGGCATCTACACCTCGCCGGAGATCAGCTCGCTAGGCAAGACCGAGCGCGAGCTCACCGCCGAGAGCGTCCCCTACGAGGTCGGTCACTCGCTCTTCCGCTCGCTCGCGCGCGCGCAGATCACCGGCAACACGGTGGGGATGCTGAAGATCCTCTTTCACCGCGAGACCCACCAGATCCTGGGCATCCACTGCTTCGGCGATCAGGCCGCCGAGATCGTGCACATCGGCCAAGCGATCATGAGCCAGAAGGGCGAGGCCAACACGATCCGCTACTTCGTGAACACGACCTTCAACTACCCGACCATGGCCGAGGCCTACCGGGTCGCCGCGCTCAACGGCCTCAACCGCCTGGTGTGAGCCGGAACGCAGCGCGCCGCGCTCCTCCAGCGAGCACGGCGCGCATGCGATGTCGGGTCGATCACTCGGCGGGGCCGGGGACTTCGTCGTCGAGGGTGCCCATCGCGCCGCTGGAGAAGTCGACGAACGCCTCCTGCAGCTCGTGGTGGCTGTTCATCACGAAGGGGCCGTAGCGGGCGATCGGCTCTTCGATGGGCTGCCCCGCCATCACGAGCAGGTGCAGCGCGCCTTCCGCCTCGATGCGAATGGCCCCCTCGTCGCGCTCGAAGACGACGAGGTCGTGCTGCTTGGCCGTGGTGTGGCCCTGCAGGATCGCATCGCCCTCCATCAGGAGGATCGAGGTGTTCCAGCCGGCAGCGAAGCGCAGATCGAGGCTCGCCCCGGGACGCAAGCGCACGTCGAAGAGCGCGACGGGCGAGAACGTGCGGGCGGGTCCCGACACGTTCGCGTACTCGCCCGCGATCACCCGCACCGTGCCGCCATCGTTCGGCAGCGCGACGCTCGGGATGCTCGCCTCGGTGAGCGCCTGGTAGCGAGGTGCGTCCATCTTGTGCGCCTTGGGCAGGTTCACCCAGAGCTGCGCCATCTGAAACGCTCCGCCTTCACGCGCCCAGGCGGGCTCGTGGCGCTCCTCGTGCAGGATGCCCGACGCGGCCGTCATCCACTGCACGTCACCAGGTCCGATCACGTCGGCGTGCCCCGCGCTGTCGCGGTGCCGCACCTTGCCCTGCCACGCGAGGGTCACGGTCTCGAAGCCGCGATGGGGATGCGCGCCTACGCCGCGCGGACGCTCGGTCGGCGCGTAGTCGTACGCGGGGTGGTAGTCGAGGAGCAGGAACGGGCTGAGCTTCCGCTCGGCGAAGGTGATCCGATCGAAGTAGCCCAGGACGCGGAAGCCATCGCCCACCCAGTGCGGCTTGCCCGCGGCGTGCACACCCTCGATGGCGCGCATCGCGTGGGGGCCTTCGTGTCGAGTCGTCTCGGTCTGCATGATCGTCTCCCAGCGAGCCCGCCGCACCGCGCGGCGCCGCTCGCGAGCGGTGAGGTTCGCCACGAAGCGCCGCGGCACTACCCACGGTCCGCTCAACGGTGCGTTGCGTGGGCGCCACCAAAAACCGAAGCGATGCCGGAGCGTTAGCCGCATTCGCGTCACGAGACGCGATTCGGTGCAGGCCCGGTCAGGGCCCGTCAGGAGCGTGATGGGCAAGCGCGAGCACCCTGAGCTCACCGCTTCCCCACGTCGGGGATCTTCAGGAGGTCTCGCTCATGGTTCGTTCGTCCTTCGTCCTCTTCAGCCTCGTCCTGACTTGCCTCACCGGCTGCACCTCGCTCGCCTCGAGCGCGCGCGGCTACCTCGCCTGCGACGATCACGCGGACTGCCCTGCGCTCGAGGCGTGCTCGCCGCTGGGCGACGACTCGGTGTGCCGCGCCGAGGGCGACGCCACCGGCTCGGGCGTCGCGTGCGTGGCCGACGCCGACTGCCCCATCGGAGAAGAGTGCGAGACCGAAGGCGCGACGTCGTTCTGCCGCTACCACGGCACCGATGGCGGCGGCACCGGCACGCCCTGCACCCGCGACGGCGACTGCCCGCTGAGCGAGGAGTGCGAGCTCGAGCACGGCGTCTCGGCGTGTCGCCCGCATGGCGGCGTGACCCCGCCGCGGGGTGGCAGCGGCGCGGCGTGCGCGAGCGACGCGGACTGCCCGTCGGGCGAAGAGTGCGAGCTCGAGCACGGCGTGAGCTTCTGTCAGCTCCACGGCAGCGATGACGGGAGCGACGCGGGCGTCGACGACGACGGCGGCGAGACCGGCGCGGGCACCGGCACCCTCGGCGAGGCGTGCGTCGTCGACGCGGACTGCACCTCGGCGCTCGAGTGCGAGCACGGCACCTGCCAGCCCCACGGCGGCGACGGAATCTGAGTCGCGATCCAAAGAGGGCGCGCCGCTCGGTCCCGTCGTGGGGTCCGAGCGGCGTCGCCGCGTGCTACCCCTCGCTCGGCAGGAGTCGTCTGATGCGCTGTTTCCTCTCGCTGCTCGCCCTCACGTCGCTCGCTGGCTGTCAGCCGGAGGAGGCCACCGATCCCGACGCAGGCGTCGACGCCGCGTCGGATGCGGGTGCGTCGGTCGTGACGCCCGCCCTGCCCTACTACGAGGTGCCGGTCGACGGCGCGCTGGTGGAGCACGCGTACTTCGCGGTGCCGGACGTCCACTACGTCACCACCGGCGACACCGTGACGCTCTCGTACGACTTCCCCGCGGACCTGAGCGGCGTGCTCGATCAAGAGGTCGTCTTCACCGGCCCGGTGGACGCGCTGGGCAACGCGACGCTCTCCGGGCCCACCGGCGTCGGGACGTGCGAGGCGACGGGCGACGTCGTGCGCTGCACCGAGATGTTCTCGGCCGGGCTCGCGATCGATCTGCCTGCAGCCACCGCGATGGCGAGCGGCTACTCCAGCGACGCCGCGGTCCGTGAGGCCCGGGTGCAGGTGCTCGAGCGCTTCGCGTCCGACCCGATCGGCATCGTGATCTTCGATCGAAGGATCGCGAGCGAACCCTCCGGCGGCGACGATTGAGCGCGTCGAGCGTCCATCCGTGAGCGCGGAGCGCGCGCATGACGAGCTGCTCGCGCGGCTCTTCATGGAAGGGCAGCACCAGGCCGTGCTCGAGGCGAGCTTCGATCGGGGGGATGCGACGAGCGAGAAGGACGCCGCGTGGGTGGTCGGGTCGCTGTCGCTGCTCGGCCGACTGGACGAGGCGCTCTCGCTGGCCGAGTCGTTCGACGGCGCGCGCAGCGACGTGGTGGTCGCGACGCGCTTCTTCGTGATCGTCGGGCTCTGCCACGGTGGGCGCTACGACGAGGCCAAGCGCTGGGTGCGGCGCAACCTCGCGTTCGTGCGCGACCCGAACGCGCTCACCCGCTTCTACGTGTTCCAAGGGATCGCGCTGCACCGCTACTTCACGGGCGCGGTCGGGCGAGCGCGCCTCGGCGCGCGGCGCGCGCTGCGCGAGGCGGTGCGGGCGCACTTCGCGTACGGACGCCTGCTCGCGCTCGATCTGTCGGGGCACGTGCTCTGTCAGCGGGGCGAGGTGAGCGCGGGCCTGCGCGTGCTCACCCAGGCCGAACGCCTGGCGCGCTCGCTCGGCGCCTCGAGCCACGCGATCGCGATCGAGTGCGCGCGTCTCGCGTACCAGAACCGGCACGGCCGGGGCGGTCCCGATCTGGAGGAGGCGCTCAGCCGGGTCGCGGTCACCAGCACCGACAACCTCTACGCGCTGCGCGCCGCGTGGCTCGAGCTCGCGTTCCGGGGCGCGATCCAAGGCGACGCGCTGCGCGCCCGCGACGCGCTCGAGCGGGCCCGCGAGCAAGCGCTGCCCGAGCGAGATCATCGGGCGCGCGCGCGCCTGCTCTTGGTCGAGGCGATCTTGGCGCGGCTCGATGGGACCGAGAGCGCCGTGTTCGACGCGCTCGCCGAGGCTGGTCGCGCGCTCGATCGAGGCGACGACTTGGTGCTGCGCGCGGAGCTCTCGCTGTGGGACGCGGTGCTCGGCGCCGCCGTGTTCGATGGCGCCGCGGCGCGCGCGGCCGAGCTGCGGCGTCGATCGGGCACGGTGATCGCGGACTTCTTGTGGGCCATGAACGGCGGCGAAGCGCCTCCGCACGTGAGCCTCTCCGAGAGCCCGCTCTGGGCGCTGCTCACGCTGGATGCGCCCGTCGGCGAGCGCGCGGCCGAGTCCATCCGGCGGGGCTGGCTGGGCTTGTTGCCGCTGCTCTTTGCGCCCAGCCCCGGCCGCTACCTCTTCTTCGTGGGCGACGCGCTGATCAGCGCCGATCGCGGGACGGTCTCCCAGCAGGATCGCCTGCCGGGACACGCGCGGGAGATCCTCGAGACCTTGCGGCGCGGCCCGCGCAGCAAAGAGGAGCTGGTGCGGGAGATCTGGCGGGTCGGCCGCTACGCGGCGCACCTGCACGACGCCGTGCTGCACACCGCGGTCGCGCGGGTGCGCCGCGCGATGGGCAGCGCCGCCGAGTGGCTCGAGACCACCCCGGGCGGCTACGCGCTGCGCGAGGACGTGTCGCTGATCGTCCTGCGCAGCGCCGGCATCGCGTCGGCGATCGACGCTGACGACGACGAGGCGTCGAACTCGACCGACGCCGCTGCCCCCGCGCCCCTCGCGCCGGCGGCCGCGCCCACCCCGACCGAGGATCTCGAGCAGGTGCTGCTCCGGATGCTCGCGCGCCGACCTGCGAGCATCGCGGAGCTCGAGGACGCGAGCGGCGCGTCGCAAGCCACGGTGCTCCGGCGGCTTCGCGAACTCATCGCGAAGGACCTCGTGGTCCGCGAGGGACGCGGCAAGCGGACCCGCTACCGCCGCGCCTGATCGATGACCTCGATGAGGCTCGCGCCGCTCGCCTCGGTCTTCATCTCGCAGGTCACGGGCAGAAAGCGCGGGATCAAGAGCAGCTGGGTGCGCAAGTGCTGGGTGGGGATGCTGGTGCGGAAGCGCCCCGAGCCCGCGAGCGCGAAGAGCAACACCAGCTGATCGGCCTGGTGGGATCCCACCGGGACGTCGAGCGCCTCCCACGTCGCCAGCTCGATCAGGAGGTCACGCGCGACCTGCTCGGCCGGCTTGTGCTGCTTGCCGATGCTGGAGAAGACCTCGGTGCAGTGCGCCGAGCGCCAGGTGAGCATGAGCGCGTTGCCCGGGCCGACGGGATCGGGCTCGGCGTGCGCGGCGAGCTCCTCGCGGGACAGATCCAGGCCCTTGGCGAGCAAGTGCACCTCGCGATGCGCGATCTCGATCGGCAGCGCGCTCACCCGCGCGAGCGCGCGGCGCTCGGTCGCCTCGCCGCGCGTCATCACCTCGCTCCCGACGAGCTCACCGCTCGTCTCGAGCGTCGCGACCAAGCGGCCGCCGCCCGCAGGGTAGTAGCCGCGCCGCTCGACCTCGACGTGGAAGGCCACGCCGAGCGCGCGCACCCGCGGCGCCCAGACGTTCACCAGGAAGTCCGACGGAGGCGCGCTCGGGTTCTCGGTGCCGCCCTCGATGACCAAGCGGCTCTGGCCCGGCGTCCGAAGCAGCGCGGTGATCGCGGTCTGCAGCACCAGCGGCGCGCTGCCCGCCGTGCCCACGGCGAAGTGGTAGTCGCCGTGACGCACGCGCCCGGGCGTGAAGGTCAGCTCACGCGATCCCAGCTCGGCGCCCTCGACCTTCGCGCCAGAGAGCTGCGCCACCGCGTTCACGGCGGTGAGGTGCTGACGCAACAGGCCCGGCTTCTGACGCCCGCCGCGGATGCGGCTGACGCGAAACGCGCGACCCGTCGTCGCGGCGAGCGCGAGCGAGGTCCGCAGCACCTGGCCGCCGCCCTCGCCCATCGTTCCATCGATCTCTACTCGGTCCATGCCAGTCACCCCTTCACACACACGACCTGCCGCAGGGTGTGGACGATCTCCACCAGCTCCGCCTGCGCGGCCATCACGGCGTCGATGTCCTTGTAGGCCTTCGGCGTCTCGTCGATCACACCCTCGTCCTTGCGGCACTCGATCCCCGCGGTCGCCTTCTCGTGGTCCTTCACCGTGAAGCGCTTGCGCGCGGCGGTGCGGCTCATCACCCGCCCCGCGCCGTGGCTGCACGAGCAGAGCGCGTCCTCGTTCCCCTTCCCGCGCACGATGAAGCTCTTGGCGCCCATGCTGCCCGGGATGATCCCCATCTCGCCGAGGCCCGCGCGCACCGCGCCCTTGCGGGTCACGATCACGTCGGTCTCGAAGTGCCGCTCGAACGCCACGTAGTTGTGGTGGCACTCGACCGCCGACAGGTGCGCGGTGAACGCCGGCAGCGCGCCCGACGTGCGGAGCGCATCGATCGTGCTGTGCATCATCAGCTCGCGGTTGGTCTTGGCGAACTGCTGCGCCCAGCTCACCGCAGCGACGTACTCGGTGAAGTGCTGGGTTCCTTCCTCGAAGTACGCCAGGTCCCGATCGGGCACCCGGCGATCGAGCCGCTCGAGATCCTTGCGCGCCAGCTCGATGAAGAGCGAGCCGATCCGGTTTCCCACCCCGCGCGAGCCGGAGTGGAGCATCACCCAGACCTGGTCCGCCTCGTCGAGGCACACCTCGATGAAGTGGTTTCCGCCGCCGAGGGTCCCGAGCTGGGTCTCCGTCTCGCCGCGATCGAGCGACGGGTGCTGCTCGAGGATCGTGGCGTAGCCGTCCTTCATCCCCTTCCACGCGTCTCGGTGGCGCTGCGGCATCGAGCCGAACGCGCTCTGCGAGCGGCCCTGCCCGTAGTGCGCGCGACCGACCGGGACCGCGTCCTCGATCGCCGCACGCACCGGCGCGAGCGAGTCGGGCAGGTCCGCGGCCGACAGCGACGTCTTGACCGCCATCATTCCGCAGCCGATGTCGACGCCCACCGCGGCGGGCACGATCGCGCCGACGGTCGGGATCACCGAGCCGACGGTCGCGCCGATCCCGAGGTGCACGTCCGGCATCACCGCGACGTGCGGGTGCACGAACGGCAAGAGCGCGGTCTTGCGCAGCTGATCGAGCGCGTCGCCCTCGACCGGGACCCCGCGGGTCCACGACTTGATCGGGACCAAGCCGCCGAAGTGGGTCTCGTACGCCGGGTCGTTCATCTCGTTCGTCGTCATGATGTCCTCGCTCCGACCTAGAGCAGTGGCCATGCCACCCGGAAACACTGAGCTTATCCCTCGGGGCCAACTGCGTCCTCGATAGGCTCGACGTGTGATCTATCCTCCGCGATATGAGCGGCAGGAAGCGCACGACGGTGGTCATCGGCATCTTGGGGACGACGCTGGACGCCCCGCGGCGGGATCGCTGGGGCCAGTGGCGGCCCACCGTGTCGCTGGGGATGCACGACGATCTGGTGGTGGACCGGCTCGAGCTCTTGCACGGCTACGACTCGCGCAAGCTCGCGGAGGCCGTCACCGCGGACGTGCTCCAGGTCTCGCCCGAGACGACGGTGGTCCCCCACATCGTCGACCTCACCTCGCCCTGGAGCTTCCCCGACATCTACGGGACGCTGCTCGACTTCGCGAAGGGCTACCCGTTCGATCCGGAGCGCGAGGACTACCTGGTCCACATCACGACCGGCTCGCACGTGATGCAGATCTGCTTCTTCTTGCTGGTCGAGAGCCGAATCGTGCCGGGCAAGCTGATCCAGACGGGGCCCGGCAAGCAGGGCGGCACCCCCACGTACGACATCATCGATCTCGATCTGGAGCGCTACGACGTCCTCAAGGAGCGCTTCGCCCGGGAGCGCGACGAGAGCCTCTCGTTCCTCAAGGCGGGCATCGCGACCAAGAGCAGCTCGTTCAACGCGATGATCGAGCGCATCGAGACCGTGGCGGTGCGCTCGCGCGATCCGATCCTGCTCATGGGTCCCACCGGCGCGGGCAAGTCGCACCTGGCGCGGCGCATCTATCGCCTGCGCAAGGAGCGCGGGGCGCTCGAGGGCGCGTGGGTGGAGGTGAACTGCGCGACGCTGCGCGGCGAGCACGCGATGGCCGCGCTCTTCGGACACAAGAAGGGCAGCTTCACCGGCGCGCTCTCCGATCGGCCGGGTCTGCTCAAGCAGGCGGACGGCGGGATGCTCTTCCTCGACGAGATCGGCGAGCTCGGCGACGACGAGCAGGCGATGCTGCTGCACGCGATCGAGGACAAGCGCTTTCTGCCGCTGGGCGCGGACAAGCCGGTGCAGGTCGACTTCCAGCTGATCGCGGGGACCAACCGGGATCTTCGCGAGGCCGCGCGCGTCGGGCGGTTTCGCGACGATCTGCTCGCGCGCCTCGATCTATGGACCTTCGAGCTGCCCTCGCTCGCGGAGCGGCGCGAGGACATCGAGCCCAACCTCGACTTCGAGCTCGAGCAGGCGAGCGAGCGCCTCGGCCGCGCGATCACCATCAACGCCGACGCGCGCAAGAAGCTGCTGCGCTTCGCGGCCTCGAGCGACGCGACGTGGCAGGGCAACTTCCGGGATCTCAGCGCCGCCGTCACGCGGATGGCGACGCTCGCGCCCGCGAGCCGCATCGACGTCGCGACGGTGGACGACGAGGTCGCGCGCCTGAAGCGCGCCTGGCAGCGGGGCGGCGAAGGGCCGGCGAAGGGCGCGCGCATCGAGCGCTTGCTCGGCGATGCCGCGAGCGAGCTCGATCGATTCGATCGGGTGCAGCTCGAGGACGTGCTCTCGGTGTGCGAGCGCGCCAGCACGCTCTCGGACGCGGGGCGCACGCTGTTTGCGCAGAGCCGCGCCCGCAAGACCTCGAGCAACGACGCCGACCGACTGAAGAAGTACCTCGCCCGTTTCGGCCTGAGCTTCGCCGAGATCCGAGAAGGATTGGCCTCGCCGTGAGATCTGCATTGGTCTGAGGAGGGCGGCAGCGTCGTCTGGATTGGTCCTTTGCAGGAAGTCCGGCTCGGACCACGATGGGCCATTCCTTTCGCCAGGAGCCCCCATTGGCACACGCACCGGTCGTCCTCGGTCTCTCGCTCGACGCCTCGCTGAGCACCCCGCTCTACCAGCAGCTCTTCGACGCGATCGTCGATCGCATCCGCACCGGCGCCTTCCCCGCGGGCTTTCGTCTGCCGCCGACGCGGGTGCTCGCGAAGGAGCTCGACGCGCACCGCAACACGGTGGTGCGCGCCTACACCCGGCTCGAGCAGGCGGGCTTCACCGGATCGACGGTGGGCCGCGGGACGTTCGTGCTCGCGTTGCCCAAGGAAGAGGCGCCCGCGATCACGCCGCAGCACGAGCCGACGATGCGCTGGGCGGGGCTGCTCGCGACGCGGGTCCGGGCCGAGCCCTTCGATCGGCTGCGCCGCATCACCCGCGCGGCGGCGCCGAGCGAGCACGTGAACCTCACGCGCCTTCAGCCGTCGCCCGATCTGATCCCGATCGAGCTGTTCCAGCGCTGCCTCGATCACGTGCTGCGCACCCAGGGCAGCCGCGCGCTGGGCTACACGCCGCACGAGGGCGTGCCGCTCTTGCGCGAGGCGGTCGCGCGCGATCTGTTGCGCCGCGGGGTGCCGGCGCGGCCGGAGGACGTGGTGATCACCTCGGGCAGCCAGCAGGGGCTCGACGTGATCGCGCGGGCGCTGCTCGAGCCAGGCGACTCGGTGCTGCTCGACGAGGCGACCTACACCGGCGCGCTCCAGATCTTCACGGCCGCGGGCGCGCGCGCGGAGCCGATCGCGAGCGACGACGAGGGACCGAGCATGGCCGCGCTCAAGGCTGCAGAGAGCGTGCGCAGCAGCAAGCTGCTCTACCTGATGCCCGGGCACGCGAACCCGACCGGCCGGCGCATCAGCGAGGCGCGACGTCGCGCGCTGTGCGCGTGGTCGCGAGAGCGGAGCGTCGCGCTGATCGAGGACGACTACGCAGCGGATCTGGAGCTGGAGCACGAGGCGCCGGTGCCCGCGATGCGCGCGCTCGACGGCGACGTGCTGCACGTGGGCACCTACAGCAAGAAGCTCATGCCGGCGCTGCGGATCGGGTATCTGCTGTGCCCGCCTGCGCTGCGCGAGCCGCTGGTCGCGCTCAAGCACGCGACCGCGCTCGGGACGAGCTCGCTCTTGCAGCACGCGCTCGCCGAGTTCCTCGAGCGCGGGTATCTGGCGCCGCACCTGGGTCGGGTGCAGGAGGCCTATCGGCGGCGACGCGATGCATTGGTGTCGTCGCTCAACCAGCACCTGCCGAGCAGCATGAAGGTGAGCGCACCGAAGCGCGGCGTGACGCTGTGGCTGCCGCTGCCGGATGCGCTGCCGATCGACACCGTGTTCGACGAGACCCGAAGGCACGGGGTGCTCGTGAGTCCCGGCGCGATGTTCCGGGTGGGCGACGGCGCGCGCGGGATCCGGGTCACCTACTGCTGGGAGAGCGAGGAGCGACTGCGGGAGGGGGGCAAGCGGTTGGGTCAGGTGCTGACGTCGTTGCTCAAGACGAAGAGGGTGAGCGCGGTGGAGCCGAGCATCGGATTGGTGTAGCCGAGGCCGAGGCCGAGGCCGGGAACCGGAACCGGAGCCGGAACCGGAACCGGAGCCGGAGAGCCGGAGCCGGAGCCGGAGCCGGGACCGGAACCGGAACCGGAACCGGAACCGGAACCGGAACCGGAACCGGAACCGGGACCGAGGCCGACGCCGACGCGACGCGAGCTGATCTCCGAGAGCGCCGTGCCCGTGCCCGCGCCCGCGCCCGCTCTCATCCGCCGCCGAGACCGCTCATGCAGGTCTCTGATCCGCGGCTGCAGGTCCGTACCTCCGGCAACCGGAGGAGCGCTCGGGCTTCACCAGCGTGCCGTCGTGCTCGGCGGCCTCAACCCCGGCCTTCGGCCGCCGCTCCGGGAAATAGACGGAGCAAACGGCGCTCCATCGATTTCCCTACGCGGTCGCTTCGCGAGGGTTGACCCCGCCTGCGCGCGACGGCGGTGGGTGCTTCGCACCCGAGCTCGTTCGGCGTTGCAGAAACGGAGAGTCTGAGATGGCGTTGCGAATCTACGGTGAGGTGATTGCGTTGGGGCG
>CAYZQM010000002.1:25854-80106 GCA_964480175.1 uncultured Sandaracinaceae bacterium | reverse complement strand
CGTCCTCGAGCGCGAGCTTGGTGCCCGAGCCGATCGAGAAGTGCGCGGTGTGCGCCGCGTCGCCGACGATCACGACGTTCTCGTGCCACCAGCGCTCGTTCTTGATGGTGGTGAACTGGATCCAGCTCGAGCGGTTGGGCATGCAGCGATGGCCCTCGAGCTCCTTGGCGAAGAGCCGCTCGCAGTACGCGACGCTCTCGGCCTCGCTCGCCCGATCGAGCCCGGCGCGCAGGTACGTCGCCTCGTCGGTCTCGACGATCATCGTGCCGTGCGCGGCGTCGAACGGGTACGCGTGGATCTGAAAGAGGCCGTGCTCGTTCTTGCGGAAGCTGAAAGTGAACGTGTCCCAGCGCTTGGTCGTACCGAGCCAGATGTAGCGGGCCTTGCGGACGTCCAGCGAGGGTCGGAACACGTCGGCGAAGTGCTGGCGCACCACGCTGCGCAGACCATCGGCGCCCACCAAGAGATCGCAGTCGGCGCGCAGCGCGGCGATGTCGCTGATCTCGGTCTTGAAGCTCAGCTCGACGCCGAGGCCCGCCGCGCGCTCCTGGAGGATCTGCAAGAGGCGCTTGCGCGCGATGCCGCAGAAGCCGTGCCCGCTCGAGCGCACGTGCGCGTCCTCGACGAACACGTCGATGTCGGTCCAGCGGCAGAACTCCGCCGTGATGAGCGCGTAGGTCTCGGGGTCCGCCTCCTCGAGGTTGCCCATCGTCTCGTCGGAGAAGACCACGCCCCAGCCGAAGGTGTCGTCGGGCGCGTTCCGCTCGATCACCCGGATGACGTGATCCGGATCGCGCTTCTTGAGGAGGATGGCCAGGTACAGCCCCGCAGGGCCGCCGCCGAGGACGTTCACACGCATCGGGGGCGATGCTGCGCTCCGCCCGGGCGGACGGCCCGGAGTTCCCTCACCTCGCGCGCACCTGCGGAGCGTCGATCAGAGGAACGACTCGATGGCGTCGAGCGCGATGGCGCTGGACCAGTCGAAGGGCGCGTCGATCCGCATCCGGATCACGCCTTCGCGATCGATGATCCAGGTCTCGGGGAAGAGCACGGTGCCGTACTGGCCGCGCACCACGGCGCGATCGCGGTCCATCAACACGCGGAGCGAGGCACTCGCGGGCACCACGCTGCGGACGTCGGACTCGCGCCGATCGATGGTGACGGTCACCACCTCGATGTCGTCGCGATCCTCGACCATGCGGCCCAGATCGATGATCGACGGCATCTCCTGCACGCAGGGCCCGCAGGTGATCGACCAGAAGTTCATGACGACGACCTGGCCTCGGTGATCGCTCAGGCGCCACGGCTGGCCGTCGACGTCCTCGAGGGTGAAGTCGGGCGCGAGGCGATCGTCGCCCAGGTAGTGGATCTCGGTCGGCTCGCCGCGCACCAACGGCTCGTAGGCCTCGCCCAGGAGCGCGCGGAGCGGGGCCTCGCGGCGGCGCATCTCCCCATCGGCCAGCGCCGAGGCGAACGCGAAGAGCAGCGGGCCGCCCACGGCCAAGGTCACGATCGCGGCGAGGTACTCCGCAGGTCCGGGTCGGTTCGCGTCTCGCTGGGCGGGCACGGGCGGCACTTTGGGATGAAGCGCCGAACGCGCAAGCTACTCGGAGAAGCTCCTGCACGCCTCGTTGCGCGCCTCGTTCACGGGCGCGGCGGCCAGATCGGTCGGCGGCGTCATGAAGGGCACGCCCTCGAAGTCGAACATGTCGAGCAGCGGCCACGCGTTCGCGTCGCGCCCCGTCATGGCAGGTAGGAGATAGCGCGCCTCGAGCAGCCGGAGGATCGACGCGTGATCGGTGACCCGATCCGAGACGTAGCCCGCGCGCGAGTAGGGCGAGACGATCACGAAGGGCACCCGGATCCCGAGGCGATCGAAGCCGTCGCCGCCGCCGCCCTCCGCAGGGTAGTCGCCGGGCGGGCACGCCTCGGGGGGCGGCGCGTGGTCCCAGAAGCCGCCGTGCTCGTCGTACGTGATGATGATCGCGGTCTCCGCCCACTGCGGACTGGCCATCACTCGGGTCACCAGATCGCGCAGCCACGCCTGGCCGATCTGCGGGTTGGCGGGCGGATGCTCGTCGGTGGTTTGGGTGCTGCTGAGCGACCACGTCGGATCGACCCATGCCACCTCGGGAAGCTCGCCGTTCTCGATGTCCTCGTAGAACCGCTCCAGATCGCGGGTGCGGCCCCGCGCGGGCTCGGCGAACGCCCAGCTCGCGAACGCGCCCCACACGAACGGCACGGTCGAGTGGTAGATGCGCCAGTCGACGCCCGCGCGCTCGAGCCCGTGGAAGATGATCCGATCGCCGGCATCGACGTAGCGGTCGCGCGCGATCGGGTCGTTGCCCGTCATGCCGAACGAGCTCGCGGCCAGGTAGTACTCGCGGTTGGGCCAGGTGGGACCGAGCACCGAACAGAAGTGGTGATCGCTCATCGCGAAGCGCGAGTAGAGGTCGTAGTAGAAAGGCAGATCCTCCTCGGTGAGGTAGCCCATCGCGCGCGCGCCGTTCTCGCCGTTGTGGGTGACGAAACCGTCGTTGGCGCCGTCGTTCCACTGGCCGTGGGTCGCGGTCCAGCCGTGGTGGGGATCGTCGATGCAGTACTCGTCGGTGTGGAACGCGGGCACGGGGGTTCCGTCCGCCTCGGGGTTCGACATCTCCGGTGTGATCCCATCGACGCCCTCCATCGCGCCGAAGTAGTGATCGAAGCTGCGGTTCTCCTGCATCACGAGGATGAAGTGCCGGATGGGGATCTCGGCGCCGATGGGGAACTCCTCGCCGATCGTCTCCCACGGCATCGCGCCGCGCTCGTACGCGCAGCCTTCGCGACCTGCCGCCGCCTCGCTCTCGGGGATGCGAGGGCCGCTGCCCGCGTCGTACGGCTCGCGGGTATCGGGGCCACCGTCGCGCGGCATCCGCGGCGCGTCGGCGCCTGCGTCCTCGGGCTCGGTGGTGGTGGGATCACACGCGGTCAGGGACAAGATCGCGAGCGAAGCGATGGCGGACGAAGCGATGCGCATGGAGACCTCGGGGCGTGATGATAGCGGAGCACCGGCAGATGCGGGCATCGGGCGGACTCGTCGCGCACTCGTCACGCCCGAGCGATGACGCTGCCGTCAGGCGGGCGGCCTCGACTATCATGCGCCGATGCGCCTCTCCGCCCTCGTCGCGATCCTCCTGGCCCTGAGCGGCTGCCCGTCCGACCCGATGACCGATGCCGGGGCCGATGCGGGACGCCGAGACAGCCCCGCGAGCGACGCGCCGGAGGACGACGACACGGGCGACCTCGAGGACGCGGGCCCGACGGACGCAGGCGAGGCGCTCGACGCCGAGGTCGATGGAGGCATGCCGATGGAGACGGAGCGACCGGTCATCTACCAGCTCGTCGTGAGGCTCTTCGGCAACACCAACCCGGCCCGCATGCGTGACGGGACGATCGCGCAGAACGGCGTGGGCCGCTTCTCGGACATCGACGCGACCGCGCTCGGCGAGATCCGCAGCCTCGGCGCGACGCACGTGTGGCTCACGGGCGTGCTGCGGCAAGCGACGCTCACCGACTACAGCAGCGTCGATCCCGCGCTCGCCGCCGACGACGCGGACATCGTGAAGGGACGCGCCGGCTCGTTCTACGCGGTGCGCGACTACTACGACGTGTGCCCCGACTACGCGGACGATCCCGCCGACCGGCTCGCGGAGTTCTCGGCGCTCGTCGACCGCGTGCACGCCGCGGGCATGGACGTGGTGATCGATCTGGTCCCGAACCACGTGGCGCGGAGCTACGGCTCGGTGATCCACCCCGAGCGCGACTTCGGCGTCGGCGACGACACCAGCGCGTTCTTCGCGCGCGACAACTCGTTCTTCTACCTCGCGAGCTCGGCGACGACGCCGCTGATGCTGAGCCGCCCGGCGAGCTGGACGATCTCGGACGTCACCTTCGACGGGCGCTTCGCCCGCGAGGACGGAAGCGCGGGTCGCCCGCCGCGCGCCACCGGCAACAACGTCACGTCGCCCACGCCGTCGCAGAACGACTGGTACGAGACGGTGAAGCTCAACTGGGGTCTGAACTTCGTCGACGGCACCACCGCGTACGACCCGGTGCCCGCGACCTGGACGCGCTTCGATCAGATCCTCGCCTACTGGCAGGACCTCGGCGTCGACGGCTTCCGCGCCGACTTCGCGCACTTCGTCCCCAACGACGCGTGGCGGTACTTGATCGATCGGGCGCGCGAGCGCGATCCCGAGGTCTTCTTCTTCGCGGAGGCGTACGACGATCTCCCCGGGCTGCTCGGCGCAGGCTTCGACGCCGTCTACCACGACGCCGCCTACGACTCGCTCAAGGGGCTGTACTTGGGGAGGACGTCCCAGGAGCAGCTCTCCGATCTCTTCGGCTCGCTGAACGACGCCGACCGCGGGCGCTACCTCCACTACCTCGAGAACCACGACGAGCGGCGCATCGCCTCACCGATCGTCACCACCGGCGGTACCGACGACTCGGGCTTCGGCTCGGCGAACGCGGGCTACCAGCTCGCGCCGCTCCTCTATCTCTACAGCCACGGCCCGCTGCTCCTCTACAACGGCCAAGAGGTCGGTGAGACGGGCGCCGGGATCGAGGGCTTCGGAGGCGACGACGGGCGCACCTCGATCTTCGACTACGGCGCGATGCCCGCGCTCTTGGGCTGGGTGAACGGCGGCGCGTACGACGGCGGCGCGCTGAGCGCCGACGCCGCCGCGCTGCGGAGCTACTACGCCGATCTGCTCGCGCTCGCGCAAGACCCCGCGGTGCGCGGCACCGGCTACTGGGGGCTCGAGTACTACAACGACCCCTCGCGCTTCGGGGACGTGCCGGAGGCGTTCTACTCGTTCGCGCGCTTCGTCCCCGACTCGGGGCGCCTCGTGATCGTGGTGGCGAACTTCGCGGCGGGCAGCAGCTCGAGCGGACGCATCCGGGTGCCGCTCGAGCTGAGCACGGCGGCGGGTCTGCCGAGCGGTCGCGCGTTCGTGGTGCGCGAGGTGCTGACGGGCGACGGCGCGACGGACACCTCGCTCGGGCCGATCACCCGCGATCAGCTGGTGACCAACGGCTTCATGGTGACGATCCCCGATCAGCGCGCGCACGTGTTCGTGATCGAGTAGCCGATCAAGCGAAGCCGCCGCCCATGCTCGCGAGGCGCTCGCCCTGCGCTCGCTCGAGCTCTGCGAGCAGCTGCGTGGGGTCGATGCTCCGCCCGGGATCGAGCAGCGCCTCGACCGCGTCGTCGATCCCGCGGATCCCATCGAGGTGTCCGCGAAGGACGGGACGACCGCGCGCCATCAGGTCGCGCACCTGACCGATGATCTGCGGCAGGACCTCGAGGTCGTGGGTCATGAGGACCTCGCGACGGCCGACGATGCGCAGCATCGAGGCGAACGAGCGCACGTCGGTGAGCAGCCGCGCCGAATCGGCGGCCCCCACGCGCAGCGCCATCGCGTCTTCCACGCGATCGCGAAGCGCCTCGATCTGCACCCGATCCGACGGACGCGCGTCGCGGTAGGCGACGTCGAGCACCAGCGTTCGCAGGGCGCGCTGCACTTCGCACAGCCCCTCGCGATCTTCGGGCGCTGCATCGACCGTGCGACGAAACGCGGTGTACGCCCCGCGGACCGCGAGCGAGCGCGCGCGCTCCGCCTCCATCGAGAGGCGCGGGGCGAGCCCTCGAACGCGCGCCAGTTCCGGCTCGACGATGCAGGTCGCGCGAAGCACGTGGCGGATGCCGCTCCCGATCGCGTCCGCGAAATGCGCCAGCACGTGCGGAGCCGACGGGTCGCCCTCGTGGGCGCGCTGCGCGTCCTCGAGCGCCGCGAGCTTGCGGCGCAGCTGCGAGGCCGCGATGAACGCGAGGTCGCCCACCCGGTCGTCGGTCACCTTCGGCGCGTCGAGAATCGCGTCGAGCTGGATCCCGAACTGGCCCGTGCTGTCGCCCCGAAGCGGCGCCGCGTTGGCCTCCGGCGTGTCGACGGCCGCGACCAAGTCGGCGAGCACCCGGATGGTGTCGCGCAGGATGTCTCGCGTATCGCGGAACCACCGCTCGGGCTGGTTCACCCAGTCGAGCGCCTGGAGCCTCGTTGCAGCGACATGGCACGCAGCGAGGCGCGCTTGGCCGGTGTGCAGCGGGGTGAAGACGGCTCGTTGCTCGATGGAAGCGATCATGGACGACACCCACAGCGATTACCGTGCCACGCCGTGTTGGCCACAAATACGAGAACTCCGGCCGAGTCCGCAACCGACGGATGAGGGGCGCAGGCGACAGCATTTCAGGTCTGAAATGCGCGCCCAGGATCGAAATGCGCGTGCAAGACTGCGGGATGCGAACGTCGATGGCGGCGCACGCGGCGAGCGCGCTCCGCGGCAACCTCGGTTCGAGACTCGCGCCGCTCGGCCCGCGCCCAGCGTCCCCGCTGGAGCTCTACGAGTTCGAGGGCTGTCCCTTCTGCCGAAAGGCCCGCGAGGCGATCAGCGTCCTCGATCTCACGACCCGCGTCTGGCCCTGTCCCAAGCAGGGACGCCGGTTCCGCCCCCGCGCGATCGCGCTGGCTGGCAAGGCATCGTTTCCCACGCTGGTGGATCCCAACCAGCCCGAGGGCGCGCAGGTGATGCAGGAGTCCGATCGCATCGTGGAGGTGCTCTTCGCGCGCTACGGAGCGACGAGCGCGCCGGCGCTTCTTCGTGCAGGCGCCGTGGGCAACGCGCTCTCCGGGGTGAGCACCGCGCTGCGTGCCGGGCGGGGCAGCCGGATTCGCTCCCGAAAGCCGGGCGACGATCCCGACCTCGTCCTCTACGCCCACGAAGGCCAGGCGGACGCCCGACCGATCAAGGAGCTGCTGAGCGAGCTCGAGCTCCCTTACCTGTGGCGTCCCGACGCCGCGGGCAGCGCGAGCGCGTCGGGCTCCTCGCCGCGGCTGATCGACGAGACCGTGGGCGCCACGCTCACTGGGGCTCTCGCCGCCACCCGACACCTCGAGGCGGAGTACGCGGCATGAGCACGCGAGGCCCGATCGTCATCACCGGCGCGAGCGGTCTGATCGGCTCCGCGCTCGTCGCGCTCCTGACCCGCGAAGGGATCGAGGTGCGAGGCACGTCGCGGGATCCCGACGCCCTGAAGCGCGCGACGGCGGCGCTGGCCGACACCGCGCGCTGGCCGCTGACGGGGCCATCCATCCTGTCGGGCGCGAACGCGGTGGTGCACCTCGCGGGCGAGAACGTGGGCAACGCCCCGTGGACCGACGCACGCAAACGGGCGATCGAGTCGAGCCGCATCGAGGGCACCCGCTCGCTGGTCCTGCAGATCGGCAAGCTCGCGCCGAGCGAGCGCCCGAAGGTGCTGGTCTCGATGAGCGCGATCGGCTTCTACGGCGAGACCGGCGAGCGCGAGGTGACCGAGAGCGCGCCGCGTGGCGAGGGCTTCTTGGCCGAGCTCTGCGAGCGCTGGGAGAACGAAGCGCTCAACGCGCGGGCGCACGACGTGCGGGTGGTGACGCCGCGCATGGGTCTGGTGATGAGCAAGGAGGGCGGCGCGCTGGGAGCGCAGCTGCCGCTCTTCAAGTTCGGGCTCGGCGGCAAGCTCGGCTCGGGCCAGCAGTACTGGCCGGTCATCCACCTGCGTGATGCGTGCGAGCTCATCCGCTTCGCGATCGATCGAGAGGACATCGAAGGACCGATGAACGCGACGGCGCCGCACCCGGTGCGGCAGGCGGAGTTCGCCAAGACGCTGGGCGCGGTGCTCCACCGGCCGGCGTTCCTCCCCGCGCCCGCGTTCGCCCTCAAGGCGGCGCTGGGCGACTTCTCCCAGGAGCTGCTCGAGTCCCGCAACGTCGTGCCGAAGAAGGCGCTGGATGCGGGGTATTCGTTCCGCTTCGATGCGCTGCGCCCGATGCTCGAGGACCTGCTCGATCGCCGTTGACCGCCCGCAGACTGCGCAGCGATCATCGCCGCCGATGCGAAACGTCGTCTTCGTCGCGCCCTTCCCTCTCGAGACCACCATGCGCTTCGCGCGCGCCGCCGCGCGCCTCGAGGGCGTCCAATTCCTCGGGGTCTTTCAGGAGCTGCCGCGCGGCAAGGACCGCAAGATCTTCGACGACGTCGTGCAGGTGAAGGACGGGCTGTCGACCAAGGAGCTCATCGCCGCGATCGGCGCGCTCAAGAAGAAGTACGGGCGCATCGGCCGCATCCTCGGGATCCTCGAGCCGCTGCAAGTGCAGCTCGCCGAAGCCCGCGCCCACTTCGAGGTGCCGGGCACGCTGCCGCACACGGCCGATCTGTTTCGGGACAAGGCGCGGATGAAAGAGGCGCTGCGCGCGGCCGGCCTTCCCACCGCACGGCATCGGCTGGTGAAGCGCGCG
Organism: uncultured Sandaracinaceae bacterium; assembly: GCA_964480175.1. Lineage (GTDB taxonomy): Bacteria > Myxococcota_A > Polyangia > Polyangiales > Sandaracinaceae > CAYZQM01. The sequence continues at coordinate 71,731 of CAYZQM010000002.1, read as the reverse complement.
TCCGACGCCCTCTCGTTCGCCGAGGAGGTCGGCTTTCCGATCGTGCTCAAGCCGCCGGCGGGCATGGGGGCGAAGGCGACGTTTCGAGTCAGCGATCATGCGAGCCTCACGAGCGCGATCGAGCAGATCCGTCCCAACCCCGATCGCCCGGTGCTGGCCGAGGAGTTCCTCAAAGGGCGCGAGTTCAGCTTCGAGACGCTCACCACCCACGGCGAGCCGCGCTTCCACTCGATCTCGCACTACCTGCCCGCCTGCCTCGAGGTGCTGGAGAACCCGTGGATCCAGTGGACGTGCTTGTTGCCCCGCGACATCTCGGGAAGCGAGTACGAGGGACCGAAGAAGATGGGATTGGCCGCGGTGAAGGCGCTCGGGCTCGACTCGGGCTTCACCCACATGGAGTGGTTTCAGCGGGCCGACGGCTCGCTCGCGATCGGCGAGATCGCGCTGCGTCCGCCGGGCGCGAACATCACCCGGATGACGGGCGAGGCGCACGGCTTCGACCCCTACCGCGCCTGGGCGCGCGCCGTCGTCGACGACGCATTCGATGGTCCCTACACCCGCGACGTCTCCGTCGGCTGCGCGTACCTGCGGGGCATGGGCTCGGGTCGCGTCGTGCGCGTCGACGGCGTGGACGCGGTGAACAAGAAGGTCGGCAAGTACGTGGTCGAGGCGAAGCTCCCGACCGTCGGCGCGCCCAAGAGCGACAGCTACGAGGGCGACGGCTTCGCGATCCTCAAACACCCAAAGACCGACACGGTGCGCGAGCTCCTCAAGCTCGTGATCGAGAACGTGCGCGTGCACTACGCCTGATCGCGGCGATCGCCGGCAGACCCCAGCGGGTCCAGCGAGATCATCGGACGCGAAGCGACGCGCGGCCCCTCTGCGCTGCGGTAGCCGCCGCGGGCCGCGGGCCGATCTTCCTCCAACCACACCCGCACCCCGGGCCTCAGGCAGAGCTCCCACCACATCCCGACGCCGCGGTGAAAGTGCTGCTCGACGAACGCGGGAACGACCGCTGGCATCTCGTAGGTGCGGAGCCAGTAGCCCTCGTCCGCGTGGACCGTGAGCCCCTGCAAGGGCACGAGGACCTGCTCGCGACCGATCGCCACGGTGAGGTCGGAGCCGATCCAGCCCGTGCTCCGGCACCACAGACCGAACGGACCGGTGATGCGCCAGCGCAGCGCGACGTCCGGGGTCTCGAGCGGACCGAGGGCGCGCGCCTGCCCAGCGATCACCGCCGGCGACGTCACCCGCGACGCGCTCGATGGCATCGGTGTCGAGCTCAGCGACCGAACGGGGTTCGACCTGCGACGACGACGTCCCACCAGCGGAACGTGCGGGCCAGCGCCGCGTCGAGCTCGCGGGTGTCGGCATCCGGCCGGTGGGGCTGGGCCGGGCGGCAGTACGCGGTGAGCGGCGACGCCGCGAGCATGTGCTCGATGCCTGGCGAGAAGCCCTCGCCCGCGTACACGAGGCACGCGGGCATCCCGAGCTGCCCGAGATCGGCGAGCGCGTACGGGATCTTCTCGTCCGTCGTCCCCATCGAGCCTTGGTACTTGCACTCGAGCGCCATCGCCGTGCGGCTCGACTCTTCGATCAAGAGGATGTCGATGCGGCGGTTCTTGCCGATCAGTGTCTTGCCGAACGGCACCTCGCGGTAGACCGTGATCCCCCGGTGGCCGAAGGTCTTCACCAGGTAGCCCGCCACCAGGTTCGCGTACTCGGTGCCCGTCATGCGGCGGGCTCTACCACGTCATCCCTCGGGCAGCGCGCAGGGCGAGTAGAAGCCGCTGGGCAGCCCATCGACGTACGCGGCCGGATAGGTGCCGTAGGGGTGATCGCTCAAGAACTGCCACGCGCTGCTGCGCGCGCTGGTGGGGACCGTGTGGCCCATCCCGTGATCGCACACGAAGCCGAAGTGACCGATGCGCTCGACGATCGTGAGATAGTTCTGCGTGATAGTGTCGAAGCGGATCACCACCTGATCGCTCGGGCCGCCCACCAGCATCATCACCGCGAAGCGCGCGTCGGGGGCGTCGGTCTCGGGGGCGCGCGCGGTGAGGAGGCCACCGCTGTAGACCACTGCGCTCGCGAGGTAGGCCGCGCGGCGGAACGTCATCTGGGTGCTGTGCAGCGCGCCTGCGCTGAAGCCGACGGTGTGGATGCGGTGATCGTCGATGCCGATCTCCTGCTCCGCGCAGGCGACGATCTCGTCGGCCAAGATCAGATCGTCGAGGCGGCTGCCCGTGCTGAGGTACCAAGGCAGCGTGCCCGCCTCGGGGTCGTGTACGGGCGCCACCACGACACCACCGGCCTCCGTGATCGCGCTCAGCGCGTCACCGAGCACGTAGCTCGCCTCGTCGGGTGAGCCGCCTGCGCCGTGCCAGTAGAAGACGAGTGGGCCGTCGGCATCGGCTGCCTCGGGCCCCACCCAGACCCGCGCTTGCCGCGCGATGATCCCCGCAGGCGCGAACGAGAGCGTCCCGGAGGTGAGAAACGACGGGCATGTGCCACTGGCGCTCGGAAGCGCGGGGTTCATGCGCACCGGACCGGTGTCGACGCCGAGGTCGGTGCCCGCGTCGCGGGGCGCCGGCACGTCGTCGGTCGCCGCGTCGTCCGGAGCAGGCGTGGTGCTGCAGGCGACCGCGAGCATCGATGCGGCGATCGCGAAGGAGAAGCGAGGCATGCGGGGGACGTTCGCACGTCACTCCGGAGATGAGAAGGCCGGCGCACGAGAGCCTGCCTAGCGGCGGCGCGCCGCCTCGCTCAGAAGACCTGACCGTCGACCGTGATCGTGTCGATGAACCAGGCCTCGCCCTCCTGGTGCAGATCGAAGCTGACGGGGACCGCGCAGCCCGTGCCGCCCGCCGCGCACACCGTGCCATCGAGCGTCCCGCTCATCACGGCGGTGCTGCCGTTCACGTTGCGCTGCGAGATCGTCGCGTCCGTCGCCGCGGTCAGCGCGGGGACGGCCGCGAGGCGCGCCTCGAAGTCGGCTTGGGTGTGGGCCGCGCGGTAGCCCGCGTTCATCCGCGCGTACGCCGCCGCGGGGTTGCCGGTCCGGACCTCCCGCATGAAGCCGTGCGCGGCCTCGGCGGGCGCGGCGACCGCGACCATGATGCCGCCCGCGCCGGCGCCCACGCACGTGATGCAACCGCCCACGCCGCACGCCCCGAGCAGCCCCACGATCAAGCAACCGATCCCCACGTACTTCAGCGTGTTGCTCTGTCCATCGCTCATGCGCGCCACCCTAGCAGGTGACCGGAGCCGACGACATCGGGCACACTCACGGGCATGCACGAGGGTGCAGGCGACTCCGACGAAATCGAGATCTTCGCGGCGCTCTCGCCCAGCATTCCTCCGCCTGCTGCGCGCGGGGACGCGGCGGCGGATCCCTCGATCGTCGCGGGCAGCTACCGCCTGGTGCGCGAGCTCGGTCGCGGGACGCGCGGCGTGGTGCACGAGGCGGAGAGCACGTGGACCGGCCGAAGAGTCGCGCTGCAGCGCCTGCACGTGGTGCCGAGCAGAGAAGAGGTCACCCGCTTCTTCTCCACCGCGCGCGCCGCCGCGCGGCTGGTGCATCCGCACTTGGTGCAGGTCCTGGACCTCGGGAGCGACGAGCGGGGCGCGCCCTACGCGGTGCTCGAGCTCTTGAAGGGCGAGACGCTCGAGACGCACTTGACGCGGCGCGGGGCGCTGCCGCTCGGTGAGGCGCTGCGCCTGATCGAGCCCATCGCCGATGCGCTCGCGCTCGCGCACGACGAGGGGGTGGTGCACGGCAACCTGTCGCCGCGCTGCATCCGCCTCGTGCGCATGTCCGAAGACCGCGCGGCGCCCAAGGTGACGGGCTTCGGCCTCTGGCGCTGGCACGCGGACGCCGTGCTCGCGAGCCGCACCGAGGGGCTCGACGCGCTGTACTTCCGCGCGCCCGAGCAGCGCGATGGCCCGCCCGATCCGGGCGTCGACATCTGGGCGCTCGCGCTCTGCCTGTACCGCGCGCTCACCGGGGGGCTGCCCTACCTGAGCACCACGCCCGAGGCGCTGACGCGAGAAGCCTCGAGCCGCGAGCTGCCGCCGCCGAGCCGCGCGGCCCCGGGCCTGCCAGCGTCGGTGGACGCGGTGCTCGAGCGCGCGCTCACGATCGATCTGCGTCATCGCACGCCGTCCATGCGGGCGTTCTTGGCGGACCTGATAGGGCTCCGCGAAGAGGCGCGACCGACGCTGCGCCCTCCTTCGGCGATCGAGCCGATCGATCCCGTCGATCCGAGCGAGCAGATCGACGCGATCGACGAGGGCGAGGGCGACGACACCGAGTTCATGAAGGGGACCATCGCCTCCGATCGCGCGGGCGCGCAGCCGATGCGCCTCGGCCTGGTGTGGACCGCCAAGGACGTCGACCTCGATGGCGTCGCGCGCGCGATGCACGCGGCGCTCGCGCGACCGATCCACGTGCTCCGCTTCAAGAGCTACGCGGAGCTCGTCGACGCGGTGCTCGAGTCGGACGTCGAGCTCGCGTGGCTGCCGCCCGTCGCCTACGTGCGGGCGCGCCGTGCCGCGGGCCTGCGCTTGCTCTTCTCGACGCTGCGCGCCGACGGCGAGGCGGCGAGCTACCACGCTGCGCTCCTCGGTCGTCGTGGCAGCGTCGAGCGCGTCGACGACGCCCGAGGCAAGCGCGCGGCGTGGGTCGATGGCTGGAGCGCCGCGGGCTACTTGGTCCCGCGCACGTTGCTCACCCGCGCGGGCATCGCGCCGGACGCGGAGCTCGCGGCGCAGGGCTTCGTCGGAGGGCACGAGGCGGTGATCGAAGCGCTCACCGCGGGCACGGCGGACATCGGCGGCACCTACTGCCGCGTCGAGGACGGCGCGGTGGTCGGGCCCTTCGCGGGTCACCCGGAGATCACCGTGCTCGCGGTGTCCGAGGCGATCCCCGGCGACACCCTGTGCGCGGGCCCGGCGGTCACGGGCGCCGAGGCGGAAGCGATCGGCGTGCTGCTCCGCGAGGCGTCCTCGACGATCGCGCCGCTGATCGCGGCGCGCGATCTGTCGCCCGGTGATCCCAGCTACTACGACACCCTCGAGGCTGCGCTCTTCGGCTGAGGCTCATCCCGCGCGGCGGTACGCGTCCATCGTCAGCTCGTACGAGCGCAGGCGCTTTTGGTGATCGAAGATCTGCGACGTGACGATCAGCTCGTCCGCGCCGTGCTTGCGCGCGAACGCGTGCAGCGCGGGGCCCACCTGATCCGGCGTCCCGATGAACGTGCAGGTCATGAGCTGCTGGAGCATCGCCGCTTCGGCCGGCGCCAAGCGGGAGGCGTAGCCCTCGATGGGAGGCGGTAGCTGCGTCGGCTTGCCGGTGCGGAGCTGCACGAACGCTTGCTGGATCGAGGTCGAGAGCAGCGCCGCCTCCTCCGTCGTGTCGGCGGCGAACACGTTCACGGCGAGCATGAGGTGCGGCTCGGGGTTGGGCTCACTCGGTCGATAGCGGTGCCGGTAGAGGGCGATCGCCTCCTCCAGGTGGGTCGGCGCGAAGTGCGACGCGAACGCGAAGGGCAGACCGAGCGCGGCCGCGAGCTGACCTCCGAAGAGGCTCGAGCCCAAGATCCACACGGGCACGTCCTGGCCCTCGCCGGGGATCGCCCGGACGCGCGCGCCCTCGTCGGGATCGAAGTAGTGCATCAGCTCGAGCACGTCGCGGGGGAACTCGTCGACGTCCGAGGTGAGCGTGCGCCGCAGCGCGCGCGCTGTGTGGGGATCGGTCCCGGGTGCGCGCCCGAGGCCCAGATCGATGCGCCCCGGGTGCAGCGCGGCGAGCGTCCCGAACTGCTCCGCGATCACGAGCGGCGCGTGGTTCGGCAGCATGATCCCGCCCGCACCGACCCGGATCTTCGACGTGCCCGCCGCGATGTGCGCCATCACGACGGACGTCGCAGCGCTCGCGATGCCGGGCATCCCGTGGTGCTCTGCGAGCCAGAAGCGGCGGTAGCCCCAGCGCTCCGCGTGCTGGGCCAGCGCGAGGCTGCTTCGCAGCGCCGCGGTCGCGTCGCTCCCGAGAGGAATGGGGGCCAGGTCCAGGACGCTCAGATCGATCACGGCTCCCCGTCATGAGGCCCGGGACCCCGACCGCAAGAGGCACGCACGAGCGCGCATCTGCTAGATGCCGCCGATGACGATGCCCCGACTCGCCACGCTCTCGCTCTTGCTCTCACTCACGTCGTGCGATGCGAGCGCACCGCCCCAAGACGTGGGCGCGGGCGACGGCGGCGCGACGGACGCCGACGAAGCCCGCGACGTCGCGACCGTCGACGCCGGCACCGACGCGTCGCTCCCGGCGACGGCCGTGACCCTCACCTACCGAGGACACACCGAGACCATCCCGCGCGCGCTCTTCGGCTACGAGCGCGCAGACGGCGTCATCACCGAGGTCTACCTCGAGCTGTCGCGCGGCGGCGACGACGGATGCCCCAGCGCGTCGAGCGCGACGCCCGATCAGATCCTCACGGTCTCGGGCTACGCGGGCACCGACGTCGGCGAGCAAGACGCCGGGATCACCACCGCGTTCTTCGACTTCGAGGGCAGCTTCCGCGAGGAGATCGCGCCAGCGTCCTCGACTGCGACGCGTCTGGAGCTCGTGGTGCTCGATCAGGCCGCGGGGATCGCGAGCGGGAGCATCGACATCACCTTCGACGAGGGCACGGCGATCGGCGCGTTCACCGCGATGCACTGCGACTCGCTCGACACCGACGCGAGCGAGTGAACGATCGCGCGCGCTGCGTGCCACACTCGGGACGTGTCCGACGTCCCTTCACGCGCGCAGGCCGAGCGCCTCCCTCCTCCGTGGCAGCTGGTCTCGCTGGGTCTGCTCGGCGGGGCGGTGCTGGTGGGGATCCTCGTCTGGCTCTCGCAGGGCGAGCCCGAGCCCAGCCTCGTCACCACGACGCGTCCCACGCCGAGCGTGATCCTCGCGGTGCGCGATCTGTCGCGCCTCGAGGCGACCGAGATGCACATGGAGCGGGTGATCGAGATGACCGACACCCAGCGGGTGCTCTTCGGGATGACCGAGGCGACCGACACGATCCTCTTGGTCGCCGCGGCCGACGTGATCGCGGGCGTGGATCTCGCGGGCGTGCGGGACGACGCGGTCGAGGTCGACGAGGCGAGCAACAGCGTCACGATCACGGTGCCTCGCGCGAGCATCTTCAGCGCGCGCCTCGACTCGACGCGCACGTTCGTGCACGCCCGCGACACGGATCTCTTGGCCGAGCGGAGCACCAGCCTCGAGTCGCGGGCCCGGGCCGAAGCGGAGCGGACCTTGAGCCAGGCCGCGCTCGAGGCCGGCATCCTCGAGCGCGCGGAGACCAGCGCGCGTCACACCCTGACCTCCCTCATCACCGCGCTGGGCTACGAGCACGTCACCGTTCGCTTCGAGTGACACGGGCGACTGGCACGCATGCTGCACAAGCCTGCGGCTTGTGCCAGGAGGTGCCGGATGCAGGCGGTCAGCGGTGTGCGTGTGCGTTGGAAGGGATCGGGATGGGCGGGCCTCGCCGGAGCAGCGATGCTGCTCGTCGGGGTGAGCGAGGCGCGGGCGACGAGCGACGCTGGGCCCCCGAACGGACGGTGCACCGACGGAGGCCGAGGCGAGTGGATCGCGTGCACCACGGACGACGACTGCCCCGGCAGCCAGTCGTGCCACGAGCTGAACATCTGCGTGTGTGAGCCATCGAGCCCCGACGCATCGAGCCCCGACGCGTCGAGCCCCGAGATCCCCGAGGCGGAGAGCCACGAAGGATGTTCCGCCTCGCGCGGGAGAGGTGTCGGGGGGCTCTCGCTCTTCGGCGTGTCGCTCCTCGGCCTCGCGCTGCGTCACTCGGCGAATCGAGGTCGCTCCGCGACTACTCGAGCACGAAGCTGAGGGTCGCGCCGTCCTGTAGCTCGTCGTGCGACAGCGTCGCGCGCTCGGTTCGCTCCGTGCCATCGACCGAGAAGCGCGTGACCCGCTCGACCCCGAGGCTGCTCTCCGGCGCTTCGATGATCACGTCGCCTGCGTCGCGGTGAAGCACCGCGCGGGTGACGCCGGGGCTCGCGATGGCGTAGGTCGCGCTCCCCGCGATCGGGTAGATGCCGAGCGACGCGAACAGGTACCAAGCGCTCATGGTGCCGCTGTCGTCGTTGCCTGGGATGCCCGTGGGCGCGTCGTCGTAGTGCTCGCGCCGCGCCCACGCCGACCAGCGCGCGGTCTCGTCGGGCTCGCCCCAGAGCGCGAAGAGGAAGGGCGCGTGGATGTCGGGCTCGTTCGCCTGCCAGTACCAGCTCGGCGCCGCGATGCTGCGCCGCTCGCGCGCGGACTCCTCGAAGAACGTGCGCAGACGGCTCAGCGCCATCGCCTCGCCGCCGAGGAGCGCAGCGAGCCCGGCCGCGTCGTGCGGCGCGAGCCAGAGGTACTGCCACGCGTTGCCCTCGGCGTAGAACTCGTTCCAGGCGTGCTCGTCTTCGAGCACGCCGAACGCGCCGGACGCGCTGCGCCCGACGAAGAAGCCTTGGGCCGGGTCGAAGACGTTCTCGTAGCTGCGGCCGCGCTCGCGGAACGTCGCCTCTTCGTCCGGACGCCCCGCCGCCGCCGCGAGGTTCGCGAGCGCGTCGTCGGCCCACGCGAACTCGAGCGTCCGCGCCGCGCTGCTGCCGCCGCTCTCGGTGGTCACGTACCCCAGGCTCAGGTAGGGCTCCATGCCGCCGCGCGAGTACGCCCCCGGACGATCACCGAACGCGGTGCTGTCGAAGAGATCGAGCGCGACGTCCACGTCGAAGTCCCGCACCCCGCGGGCCCACGCGTCCGCGAGCACGATCGCCGCGGGATCACCGAGCATGCCGCCGGTCTCGCCGCTGCCCATCGGCCAGCGGGGATACGCGCCGCCGTCGGTCGCCATCGCCATCAGCGAGCGCACGAAGTCCAAACCGTGCTCGGGATACGCGAGGTGCACCCAGGGATGCAGCGTGCGGTACGTGTCCCAGAGCGACAGATCCGTGTAGTAGGTGAAGCCGTCCGCGACGTGCTCTTCGCCGTCGATGCCGCGGTAGGCGCCGTCCGCCTCGGTCGCGAGCGTGGGCATCAGCGACGCGTGGTAGAGCGCGGTGTAGAAGAGGCGGAAGTCGCGATCGGTGCGCGCGTCGATCTCCACGCGCTCGAGCCACGCTTCCCAGATCGACTCGGTCTCCGCGCGCACCCGATCGAAGTCGAGATCGGCGGCCTCCGCATCGAGGCTCATGCGCGCGCGCGCGACGTCGAGGTAGCTCATCGCGATCGCGACGCTCACCTCGGTGGTGCCCGCGGCGAACGCGACGAAGCCGCCCGCGTCGGTCCCCTCGACGCTCGTGCTGCCGTCGGTGGGGGTCCCCGCCGCGAACGTGCCCGACCGGGTGAAGTCGCGATCGAATCGCGCGACGAAGAAGATGCGCTGCCCGCCGTAGCGCCCCGAGTAGCCGCCATCGAGGAGCACCTCGCCCTCGATCTCGCGCGCGTCGGGCACGACGCGCAGATGCCCCTCGACCGGATCGACGCCGGGGTGGGTGTGCCCGAGCGGGAACACGAAGCCCGGCTCGCTCGCGCCCGCGAAGGTCACTCGGTAGAGGCCGACGCGCTCGGTCGCGGTGATCTCGACGCGGGTGCCGCCCTCGAGGCCGACCTCGTAGAAGCCCGGCGAGGCGCGCTGGCTGTCCTCGGTGATCGCGGTGCGGATTCCGTCCGCATCCCAGCGCGGCGAGGTGAAGTCGGTGACGGGCATCATGGCGCCCGCGCCGCCGTCGTTGATGCCGATGCCGTGCAAGCGCCACATCGAGAACGCGCGCACGTGGGTGTCGTTCACGTGGTAGCCGGAGCAGTGGAGGAACGGCGCGCCGCCGCCGCTCGCGGTGCCGCCATCGGGACCGGGCCGCGCCATCCCGAACGGACGCTGCGGACCTGGGAACGCGCTGCCGATGTCGTTGAAGCCCAAGCCCCCGGTGCCGACGAATGGATCGACCCACTGCGTCAGAGGGCGCGGCGCGGCGCGCGACGGAGGCGGCGGACCCGTGTCGAGCGGCGCGTCGTGACCTGCATCGGAGCCCGCGTCCGGATCCATCGCAGGATCGCACCCGACGAGAGCGAAGAGAGCGAGCAGCGCGTGGGTGCGGGTGCGTGAAGGTCGCATCGAGTTCTTTCGGCGAGCCAATGCAGGAAGGGAACGATGCTATCCTACTGGCCGTGCGCTTGTTCGTCCTCGCTTCGATCGTCGCTACGGCCGCCTGGGGAATGGCAGGCATCGCGAGCGCACAGACCGGTGAGGTCTACGTGCCGCCGGGCTATGGCGACGGCTCCGCGACCGTCGTCGTCCCCGCGACCACCCCGCCGCCGACCACGTCGGGCGGCTACGTCGCGCCGGGCACCGCGTACCCCGCGTCGAGCACGGTCACCCTCAACGCGCGGGCGCCGCACATGGAGACGCGCACCCGCGAGCGCTCGATCCGCGAGCTGTGGATCCCGGGCCTCATCGCGCTCCCGGTCTCGTGGCTCCTCACCTGGACGATCGCGTCGACGGCGCTGCCGCTCTACGGCGACGCCATCGAGATGTCGTACATCCCGGTCATCGGTCCGTGGTTGATGCTCACCCAGCCGCTCAACGGCTACGAGGGCTTCGCGGTCGCGATGGGCATCGTGCAGGACGTCGCGGCCGTCATGCTCATCCTCGGCCTCGTGCTGAAGGAGACCGTCGAAGAGCAAGTGTGGGTGATGGCCGATCTCGGCGAAGGTCGCCGCCTCACCTTCGACGCGTCCGCCGGTCCCGGCAGCGCGATGACGACGACCACGCTCACGTTCTGATCTTCGGTCAGTGGGTCCGCGTGCGCTGCCAGATCGCGAAGCCGATCACCAGCACGACGGGGGTGACCCACATCATCAGGAGCACGAGCCCCGCGACGGACGCGACAACCAGCGCGCGATTGCGGGAAAGACCGTGCGCGCCCACTGCAAACGCTCGGAGCGCGACCACCCGCCACCACGCGCTCACCGCAGACATTGCGCCCACCAGGAGCACGCCCAACGCAGGGATGCAGAACAGCGGCGCGATCAACGCCGCGATGGGCTCCCACGCGGTGGTGTACCAAGCCGCCCGCATCGAGTCGCCGAACGACGCCCGGCCGCCCGCCAGCCGCGCGGCCGCGTGAAAGATCACGCCGGTCAGGCTGAAGCAGAACAGCGACGCGGCGGGATACAGCACGGGACCGATCAGCACGCTCGTGATCTCGCTCCCGCCCATCCCGCTGGATCCGAAGGCGAGCGCGAGGAGCGCGCCGGCGATCATGAACGGGGACACTCCGAGCGTGCACGAGATGAGGGCGAAGGTGAGCGAGCGCGAGACCAGGCCGCCGCGCAGCGCGCCGAACGTCAGGCTCGGCTCGCGGATCGCGGCCTCGATCGTCGCGCTGTAGCGACGGAGCACGCCGCCCGGTCGCTCCCAGGGGATCTGGCCGACGCCCTCGCGCTCACGGCAGCTGGCGCAGAGCTCGAATCGCGCGCCCGCGGCATCCGAGAAGCACGCTTCGCATCCGAAGTTGCCGCAGCGCGCGCAGGTCTTCGATGCATCCCGATCGGCGTGCACCGCGCATCGTGCGCGCGTGCTCGCCCCCGATCCCGTGTCGTCCATCGCGCGATGGTAGCGCGAAGGCGCAGGCGTGGGCGATCAGCGAACGTAGAGGCCGACTGCGTCGAGGCAGACGTTGCCTCGGGTGCTGCGGTTCTTGATGCGCACGTAGCGGTAGGCCGTGCCGCGCACTTGATCGACGTCGAGCGGCGCGGTGCCGACGAGATCGGACGCGACGTTCACGAAGTTGCTCTCCGGCGAGCGCGCGCTGGCGACATCCACGCGGTACGGACCGCTGCGATCGGCGTCCACGTAGATCTGCAGCTCGGGCAGGTCGGTGCCATCGCCGATCGCGGGCATCCCGGAGGTGATCTCGAGCACGATCTTTCCGTTCGGGCGGAGGACCGCGCAGCGTCCGTCGGGGGGGCCGAGCGCGAGCGAAGGATCGTCGGCCGCGTTGGTCGCCGCGACGATCTGGAGCCACGCGATCTCGGGCGCCGGAGGACCCGCGTCCGGCGCGCCCGCGTCGAGCTCGATCACGGCCGCGTCGATCGGCACCACGGGGTGCTCGGACTCGTGGTGATCGAGCCACCACCAGTAGCCGCCGGCGACGGCGAGCGCGCCCATGATCACCGCGCCGAAGAGCATCGCGCCGGCCGAGCCGCGCGATCGCGGCGGGGTCACCTCGCCGAGGGATGCGGGCCGCGTCATCGCGCCGCTCGAGATCGACTGCCCGCGGTTGGTGAGCTCCTCGACGAAGCGCTTCACCGACTCCTGACGCTCTTCGGGCTCCTTGCCGAGCGCCTTGTAGATCGCCTGCCGCTTCTCCTCGGGCAAGAGCCGCGTCGAGGGGTAGTCATCGAACGAAGGAGGAGGCTTGGTGGTGTGCAGCGTGGCCCACTCGAGCGGCGTGCTCCCCGTGAAGGGCCGCTTGCCGGTCAGCATCTCGAACGTCATCAGGCCGAGCGCGTAGAGATCGGAGCGCGCATCGACCTCGCGCCCCGCGAGCTGCTCGGGGCTCATGTACGCCGGCGTCCCCACGATGGTCCCCGCGGCGGTGATCTCGGGGCCGCTCTCGGTCTCGCGCTGCTTGGCGATGCCGAAGTCCAGCACGCGCGCGTGCTCCTCGTCGTCGTCGCGCGCGAGCAGCACGTTGTCGGGCTTGAGATCGCGGTGGACGATCCCGCGCCGGTGGGCCTCGGCGAGCGAGCCCGCGATCTCGGTGACGAGCCGCTCCACCACCATCAGCGGCATCGGACCATCCGCGATCGCGGCCGTCAGCGTGCGGCCCTCGACGTACTCCATCGCGATGAAGAGGCGCCCGTCGGGCAGCGCGCCGAAGTCGAAGAAGCGGATCGTGTTCGGGTGGTTGAGCTGCACCACCGTCTCGCACTCGCGGAGAAAGCGTCCTCGCGCTTGCTCGGTCGCCTGGCCCTTGAGCACCTTCACCGCGACCTTGCGGACGGTGGTGCCCATCGTCTGCTCGGCCAAGTACACCGTGCCCATGCCGCCTTCACCCAACGGCTTGGTGATCCGGTAGCGCTCGGCGAGCGTGCTTCCGATCAGCGGATCGCTCCCCTTGGGGGTGATGAGGGTGGCCCCGCAGTGCGCGCAGAACCGAGCGTGCGGCTCGTTCGGCGTGCCGCACGCAGGACAGGGGACCGACATCGTGGGGCGAAGAGGAATCCAGATTCGTCCGGAGGGCAAGCTTCGGGATCCTCACAAAAATGGTCGTTGTGCCTGGGGCGCACCTTGTTATCCTCGCGGCGCCGTGGCGGATCCCTACGTAGGTCGCGATCTCGCGAACCAATTCAAGATCCTCGAGAAGATCGGGAGCGGCGGCATGGGTGCGGTCTACAAGGCCGAGCAGCCCGACATGCGCCGCTTCGTCGCGGTGAAGATCCTGCACCCGCGCTACCTCGCGCGCGCAGATCTGGTCTCGCGCTTCCGCCGCGAGGCGCGCGCGATGAGCCATCTGTCGCACCCCAACACCGCCAAGGTCTTCCTCTACGGTCAGCTCGAGGACGGCGCCTGCTACTTCGTGATGGAGTACCTCGCGGGCAAGAACCTCGCGCAGACGGTGCGTGCCGAAGGGCCGATGGCGCCCGAGCGCGCGATCCCGATCATGGTGCAGGTGTGCAGCGCGCTTCAGGAGGCGCACACGCAGGGCATCGTGCACCGCGATCTGAAGCCCGAGAACATCTTCCTCACCAACCTCGGTGGCATCGCGGACTACCCGAAGGTGCTCGACTTCGGTCTGGCGAAGGTGACCGAGCGCGAGATGCGGCCCGGCTCGCTGATCCTCACCCAAGAGGGGATGGTCTTCGGCACGCCCGAGTTCATGAGCCCCGAGCAGGCGCGCGGCGAGAAGCTCGATGGCCGCAGCGACATCTACTCGCTGGGGATCATCCTCTACGAGCTGCTCACCGGGAAGCTGCCCTTCGATGCGAACCAGCCGATGGAGTACATCCAGCGGCACATCAAGGAGACGCCCATCCCGCTGCACGTGCGGGCGCCGAGCCGGACCTTTCCCCAGGGGCTGTGGGACGTGATCAACAAGACGCTCGCGAAGCGTCCGAACGATCGCTTCCAGAGCGCGCAGGAGTTCGGTCAGGCGCTGCAGGCGGTCTTGTCGCGGCCCACCTCGCAGCCGCCGGTCTCGGTGCCGCCCGCCCAGCCGCAGTTCAGCGTGCCCTCGCAGCCGCCGCCCGCGCAGCGGGTGCAGAGCGCCGGCGCGATGCAGGCGATCCCGCAGACCGTGCAGAACATGCCGACGCCCGTCGCCGCGGTCGCCCCAGCGGCGCAGTCGAACATGCCCTTCATCGTGCTTGGCGCGGCCGCGCTCTTGGCGCTCGTCGGGGTAGGCGCGCTCTTCGCCGCGTTCCTGCTTCTGCGCTGAGTTTTTCTGGGGCTCCGCCCCAGACCCGGCCGGAACGCGAGCGGGCTGCGCCCTGCGTCTTGCTGTCCCCGAGGCGGGGCGCTTCAGTCTTCGTCCCACTGCGATGGGTCGTCGACGGGTCGTGGCAGACGACCCTCCAGCCACTTCGCTGCTGTCTCGGGCAGGAAGTCATCGACGGTCGACTCGATCACCCACGACAAGAAGCCCTCGGGTCCACCGTTCAGGTAAGGAGGGGGGCTCACCGGGTAGAAGCGCGTAGGGAGGCGCTCGGTGGTCGACAGGTAGTTCAGCACGTGCGCGAGCTCCTGGATCACGCGCCACGCGAGTCGATGTTCGACGTCGATCGCCAGCTTCGTCCACCAGCGCGTGCCGTCTCGGCCGGACGAGAGCACCCGCACCGCCGGGACGCGCTGGAGATAACCGACGAGCGGATCTCCGACGACGGGCTGCTGTCGAGGGCGCGTGACGCCGGAGCGCTTGGGACGCGAAGTCGACCGCTTGCCGGTCATCACTCACCGACGGCGGAGACGGCTTCGAAAGTGAACCCGGCCGAGATCGCGTGGCAGATCGATGAATCGCCAGGATCGGGTTGGAGGTCTGGGTAGCCGCTGGCTTGAACCTCCTCCAGCGTGATGCTCGAGTCGGGAGGCACGAGCTCGGTGAGAAGCACCGCGCCCCCCAGCACGCCTTCGGTGAGGCCGGTGGGCGTGATGCGTGCGCGAACGTGGGCGTCGTGAAGCACCAACGGCGCGCCGCGCTCCGGCATCGGCAGCGTCGGCGATCGGAACTCGAGGAACCCGTCCTCGATCGCCACCTCACCCACTGCGAGCGTCGCGAGGTCCGCGCCCAGCTGCTCGAAGGTCTGTCCGGGCGCGACGCGCCCCTCGTCGACCTCGATGGGTCCGAGCGCGCGCGCGAGGTAGAGGCGCACCCCGACGCTCGCGTCCTCCTCGATCGAATCCACGTCGCTCACCTCGAGCACCAAGAGGTACTCGCCATCGACGATCGCTTGCTCCACCGTTCGGGTCCACCACAGCGGATCGAGCACGCTTCCTCGCTCGACGCGCGCGAGGTTGTTGTCGATCCCGGCACCCTGGTCGGCCTGATCGTCACACGCGTCACTGGCTCCGGCGCTCACCTGGCCATCGAGGTCGAAGCCCACGACGCGCATCGGGCCCGCGGGCGGGTCGTGCATCGTGCTCACCACGTACGTGAGCGTCTCCCCCGTTGGCGGGTCCTCGGTCCCGCACCCAAGCCACGCCATCACCAACACCGCGCAGAAAGCTCGCGTCATGATCCGATCCTCCGACCGCCCGAGCATGACACGGGATCGCGGTCCCGCGGACTGTCTCGCGCAATCGCGGCCGGGCGTGATTCGACGAGCGGGTATGCTCGCCGCATGGATGAGCGCAGCGGAGGTTGGCGATGTTCGTGATGGTCGACGTCGAGGCGGATGGTCCGATCCCGGGGGACTACTCGATGATCTCGCTCGGTGCGGTGATCGTGGAGCCCTCGCTCTCTCGCACCTTCTACGGGCAGCTCCGGCCCATGAGCGAGCGCTACGTGCCCGAGGCGCTCGCCGTGAGCGGGCACGATCGCGCGACGTGCATGACCTTCCCCGATCCGGCCGAGACGATGCGCGCGTTCGCTGCGTGGCTCGGCGAGCACGCCGGCAAGCGACCGATGTTCGTGAGCGACAACAACGGCTTCGACTGGATGTTCGTCTGCTTCTACTTCCACCACTTCACGGGCAGCTGTCCGTTCGGGCACAGCTCCAGCAACCTCGGCTCGCTGTACAAGGGACTCACCAAGGACTTCTCCACGAGCTTCAAGCACCTTCGCAAGACGGCGCACACCCACCACCCGGTCGACGACGCGAAGGGCAACGCCGAGGCGCTCCTGATCATGAAGAACGAGCTCGGACTGAAGATCGGCCTCCGCTGATCACGTCGTGGGCGATGCCGGGGGTGCCGCTGTCCTTCCGTCTACTTCGACCCTTCGATCAACGCGTCGCGCGAACGAGCGCGCGCAGGTTCATGAAGGGTCGCTCGACGAGCAGGCTGAGCGCGAGCGCGCACGCGAGCGTGATGGGGATGTCGATGAAGGCCAGGACCACGAAGGTCAGCGGCGCCCCCGCGGCGGCGGGCGAGAACGCGCGGTGGCTCGCGGTCGCGACGATGGGGTTGATGAGGTACGCGCAGTAGGCGAGCTGTGCGATCGGGTAGAGCTGCGGCGCGGCGAGGGAGCGTCCCAAGAACGCACCCACCCGATGGGCCGACAGCGCGAACAGGATCAGCACCGCCACGGCGAGCCCGAACACGAGCCGAAACGATCCGAGGTAGAGCAGCTCGAGCGCCCGCGGCGCGTGGGCGACGATCGGCCAGTGCGTCGCGAGCGCAGCGACGACGACGGCGGCGAGCATCGCGAGCGCGCCGAGCGCGCCGCTCCGAGTCAGCCGGGCGGAAAAACCCTCCACGCGGTAGAGCCGCGCCGCGGCCAGGCCCGCGAGCAGCGGCCCCGCGCGCATCCACGGCTTGCTGTAGAGCAGATCGTACTGGCGTATCCAGGTGTCGACGTCGCGGGTCACCACGATCTCGCTGTGATCCGCGTGCAGATCGCTCCCGAACGCGATCGCGACGATCGCGAGCGCCAGCGCGAGCGCCACGAGGGAGAGCCCGCCGATCGTCGCGCGCCATCCGCGGGGGCCGTGCTCGCGCCGCACGAGCAAGAGCAAGAGCCACGGGGCGAGCAGATAGAACTGCTCCTCGATCGCGAGCGACCACGTCCAGGCCATGCGCACGTCGCGCAGGGACATCAGGTTGTTCACGTAGAGCAGGTTCGGCCAGAGCGGGTGCGCGGGGCGCGGCATCGCAGGGTGGGCGAACGCGAGCTCGAAGACGGCCACCGCGGCCAGCGCAGGCCAGAGCCGGAGCAGGCGTCGCAGGTAGAAGCGCCCGACGCGCAGCTCGCGAGACGGCTCCAGCTCGGAGAAGAGCAGCCCCCCAATCAGAAAGCCGGAGAGCACGAAGAACACGTCGACGCCGAAGTCGCCGCGCCAGATCGGCAACATCCAGCGCGCATGCAGGAGCTGCACGTAGCTGTCGACCGGCCAGGCGAACGACGTGTACCAGCCCACGTGAAAGAGCATCACCCAGAGCACGGAGAGCGCGCGCACTCCGTCGAGCGGCGAGAGGTGCGCGGTGTCGGCCGGCCGCGTGAAGATCTGCCGCAGGTTCCTGCGCAGCGAGAACGCGCTTCGGATGTCGGCCCACGCGAGCACCGCGCGCGGTGTAGCAAGCGGGCCTAGGGCGCGCCTTCCATCGTGTACGTCGCGCTGCACGGCAGCGATGGGAAGGAGCCGCCGTTGACCAAGAGCGCGCGCGAGCAGTCGGTGCCGCCGAAGGGCACGAGCTCGATGCGGTTGGTCGCGTCCATGACCCGGATCGTGCCGGTGCCGGCGTCGCCAGCGTTCGCGCCACCATCGGACACCCCGGCGTCCGAGAGGCCGGCTTCGGTCGTACCCGCATCGCCCGTGGAGAGCTCGACGAAGCGTCCGTCGATCGACTCGACCATGGTGACGACGCAGCCGGGCGTGCCGGGGTCGAGATCGGGGTCGGTGCCCGGCGTGGGCCCGTAGAGCTGGACGTCGGTGCGCAGCGTGAAGTGGAAGTCTCCGTCGCGCCCGAGCGTGCCGGGGATCCACACCTGCTCGCCGACCCGCCAGTACGCGATCGATCCCTCGTTGCGGAACGACGCCGTGAACACCAGCGGGTTGACCGGATCGAAGCCAGGCGCGCAGCTGTTCGCCGTCAGCGCGCCGGTGATGCGGTACTGGGTGCCGGGGTCGGTGCTGGGCGGCGGCACGGTGTTCGGTGCGCGGCACGCGAGGGAGAACGGCAGCGCGATCAGCGCCGCGACGCAGGGAAGCAAGGAGATCGCACGGCCGCGCATGGCCCCGGATACCCGAGACCGAAGCGCGGCAGCAAGAAAGCGGACGACTACGAGGTGGACGACGGCGGCTCGCCGTCGCTCTCGCTCTCGAGGAGCGACGCGTCGTCTCCGTCCTCTTCGATCGGCTCGGGATCGATCGCCTCGGGCGCCTCCGAGGTGCGTCCCTCGTCGTCCGGCGCGGCAGGCGGCGGCGGCGCGGGCTCCGACTTGGGCTCGCGCGCCGCGGTCATCTGCTGGCTCTCGCCGGTTCCACCCGAGGGATCCTCCGGTCGCTTGGAGGTGCCGGTCGGCATGTCCGGGCGGCGCTCGGCGACGATGATGAGCTGCGGCGAGTCCGCGCCGAAGAAGACGCCCGGCGTCGCCTGCCGACCGCTCACCTCGACTACGCGGAAGCCGCGCTGATGGAGGATCTGTCCCAGCTCGTGCAGCGAGTAGAGGCGGATGGTGTAGACGGTCTCGTTCTGCCGTCCGTCGTCGAGCATCACCTGGCGCTTCACGGTGAGGCGCGAGTTGATGTAGTTGCAGTTCATCTCCTCCATGACGACGCAGCCGTCGCCCTGGAACCACGCGCTGTTGGGCACGCTGCGGGTCACGTAGTCGCGGTTGACCACGTCGAGCAGCAAGAGGCCGCCGGGCTTGAGCGCGCGATGGAGCTTCTCGACGACGAGCCGGTTCTGGTCGTCGTCGAAGTAGCCGAAGGTCGTGCCCCAGCAGTACACGGCGTCGAACATCGACTCGAACGCCATCTCCCGCATGTCCGCTTGGAGGAAGTTGATCTTGAGGCCTTGGTCCTGTGCCTCGTCCGCGGCGCGCGAGAGCATGGGCAGCGACAGATCGAGGCCCACCACGTTGTAGCCCGCGCGCGTCAGCTCGATCGCGTGCCGCCCGAGGCCGCAGCCGACGTCGAGGATCGCGGCGCCCGGCGGCAAGCGGAAGCGCTCCGCGATGAAGCTGCTCTCGGCGTGGATGGTCTTGGGCTGCGGGAGCGGGACGGTGCGGAAGTAGTCGTCGTTGAAGAACTCCTCCCACCACTTCTTGCGGCTGCGCTTGCCGGTGTCGGCGTCCGGCGGGATCGCGGCGGCCGCGGGAGGTTTGGGCGGGGGAGGCGGACGCTGCGCGTCGCGCGGAGGCGGGGGCGGGGCGCCAGGCGCCGGGGGCGGCTTGAGCGATGTCTTGGGCGCTTCGGGGCGCGCGTCCGACTCGACCTCGAGCTCCTCGAGCTCCTCGTTGGGATCGTCCCCCGAGTCGTCGACCTCGAGGTCGGCGCCATCGGTGTCGATCTCGGAGTCGCTCAGCTCGAACGCCGGCTCACTCGCTGGCGGCGCCGACACCCGCTCTTCGGCGGTCGTCGTGTGCGTCGGGGTGCCCACGCCGATCGCGATCGTGCGCTGCACCAGGATCACGCCCGGGCTACTGGTCGGCGGCGCGTCGTCGTTCGTCGAGGGCAGCGGTCGCTCGCTCGCGGGGCGGTGGCCCTCGGCGAGCTGACGCTCGGCCAACACGGTCGGCTCCGATCCGATCGCGTCGGCGTCCTCGTCGCCGGCGGCGGTCGACAGCTCGGGATCGGACGCGTCGGGTCCCTCCTGCACCTCGATGATCTGCGAGGGCTCGTCCGCCTCGGCCGCGGCCGCGTCGCCGGGGCTGGTCGCCGCAGCGTCGGGCGCGGGCTCGTCCGGCTCGTCGGCGCGGACCGGCTCGACCGGCTCGTCGTCGCGGAAGAGCGTGGTCGGCTCACTGTCGAGCTCGCTCGCGTCGAGCTCCAGCGAGGGCTTGCCGAGCTCCTCCTCGCTCAACAGTTCGCTCGCCGAGAGCTCGTCGCTCTCGAGCACCGAGCCCGGATCGCTCGTCCTCGCGGGCGAGGTCACGGAGGGATCGGTCATGCGGCTCTCGTCCGCAGGCGGCGGCACCGTCTTGGGACGCGGCGGCGGAGGCGGCGGAGGCACGGTCCGCGGGCGCTCCTGCGCCTGCAGTCCGGGCGCCATCATCTCGATGGTGCGCGCGCGCTCGTCGGCCGGCGGCTCGTCTTTGACCTCGGGCTTGTCGCGCGGCACCTCGTCCAACGGGACGCGCAGCGAGCGCCGCCGGGTTCGACCTCCGCTCAAGCGCTGCCTCCTCTCGATGACGAACGGGTGAAGAGGGCCTCGCCCATCCTCGCCTTGGTGCCGCTGGAGACGCGCGCGCGCAGCTCGGCGCGCGGCGTCGTCAGCACGATCGCGGTCGAGCCGAGCACGAAGCGCCCCAGCTCTTCGCCGCGCGCGATGCGCGGACCCGACGCCCCGTAGCGAACCTCGCCGAGCACCGATCCCTTGTTGGTCGCGAGGCGCGGCTCGAAGGGCAGCTCGATGCCGCCGACGACGATCGCGCCGACCATCACGGTGATCACGTCGCCGAAGCGCTCGCTCCGCTGGTGGATGGCGACGCGCTCGTTCTTCGCGAAGAGGCGCGGCACGTGATCGAGGCCGATCCGATTCACGGGATAGAGCGTGCCGCCCACGTGCCGGATCTGCTCCACCACTCCGTCCACCGGCGCGTGCACGCGGTGGTAGTCGCGCGGCGACAGGTAGACGACCGCGAACTGGCCGCCCACGAACGCGCTCGCGTCGCCACCGCCGAGCAGCTCACCGACCTCGTACTCCTTGCCCTTCACGAGGAAGCGCGAGCCCGCCTCGATCGGACCGAGGTCCTCGACCTTGCCATCCGCAGGGCAGAGCAGCGCGTCGGGATCGGGATCGAGGGGCCGCGCACCGGGGACCAGGGGCCGGCTGAAGAACTCGTTGAAGCTCCGAAAGCCTCCGTCCGGGATCACGCACTCCGCGAGGTCGACGTCGTAGGCGCGCACGTAGAGATCGATGGCCCGCTGCAAGAGCGCGCGAGGCGGCTCGGATGCCGCAGCGCGCCCCAAAGCGCGGCTCAGCCGTTTGCGAGGCAAAAGGCGCAAGGTCTCGGCGGCGAGGCGGGTCGTGACCATGCGGAAGGGCGAAAACGCCGACGCGATGCTACCGGAGCGAGCTTTCGGAGGTCAAAGGTGATCCGCGAAAAGTGCGCATGCCGATCACGGTGACGCGAAGCGTCGCTCGACGAACGCCGAGAGCTCCGGCCAGTGCCGCGCGAGACCACGGTGCGCCTCGAGCGGCGCGAGCCGCGCCTCGAGCAGCGCCGCATCGATCGCGGCCGCGGGCGCCCCGATTCGCTCGCGATGGAATCCGTCGAGCAGCGACGCCGCGCGCGTGAGCGAGGCATCGCGCATCCGCCGGCCGTGCTTGCGGCTCGCTTCGAGATCCGCCGCCACCGCATCGCCCTGCTCGCCGCGACGCAGCGCCATCAGGGCGTCAGCGTACGCCGGTGAGTAGGTGAAGCGGTGCAAGAGGCTCGGACGATAGGCCGCGCGAGCGCGGGCCGCACCGACCGCGTCCCCCGCGAGCGCGCGGGTCACCGCGAGCACGATCTGCCCCGGTCCGCGGAGCAGGCTCAGCGCCGCGCTCGCGCGCCAGCTCGAGGCGGTCAGGGGCTCGAGGACCGCGAGCGCGCGCGCGTGCTCCCCCATCGCCGACGCGCTCACTCCGAAGAGCCACAGCGCGAGCGCGCGGGTGCTCGCATCGAGCCGCGAAAAGTGCAGGGCCTCCTCGAACACCACCGCCGCCTCGCGGCTGGCCTGCACCCGCATCGCGCGCAGGCCCCGTGTCAGCACGGCCCTCCCGCGTCGCGCGCGGAGCGTCCCGAAGAGCCTCGCCAGCCCCAGCACCACCACGACGATCGCGCCGATCGCGATCGCCGCGAGCGCGCGCGTCGAGGTCGCCATGCGGGCGCCGATCGCGAGCAGCGCGAACGCGCCGTAGAAGACCGGGATCGACGTCGCCCACCGGCGCACGCGCCCTGGCGCCGGCGGGAGCGCGAAGGGATCACCGCGATGGCGCGGCGGCAGGCGCGTGCGGCAGGCCTCGCAGAGCAGCGTCGGGGAAGGTGCGCAGGCCACGCACGCGAACGCGCCGCACCGCGCGCACGCGAGGACGGCGTCCGCGTCTTGGTGCAGACCACAGCGACCGAGGGCATCCATCGAGAGCTGCGCCAACGGCGCGATCGTGCTCTACCCCCGGCGGCGGCGCCCCACCATCCACCGCGCGACGTGAGGCGATCAGAAGCGGATCTGACCGTCGCCGAGGTTGCCGGTGTAGTAGCTGGGCTCCGTGGGCACCTGGGTGGCGACCACCGCGGCGACGACGCCGCCCACCACGACCACACCGACGATCGTCCAGAGGATGGGCGAGGCCGCGATGTCCTCGCCGCCGCCGTCGTCCGTGTCGGCGGTGAGCGCGGCTTCGGGCACGGTGCTCGTCCCTTCGTCCGGTCCCCCCGACGCAGCGACGGTGACGCTATCGGCGGGACGCAAGAGCACGGTCAGCTCGCGCGTCGCGCCCTCCTCGAGGCTCACGCTCGCTTGGCCGATCTCGCGATCGCTCCGTCGCACGGAGACCCGGTGATCGCCGGGATCGACCGGCGTCGCGACCCCGACGATCGCGTGCGCGACGGACGTGCCGTCGAGCAGGACCTCGTCGCCGCGCTCGAGGTTGGCGATGTTCAGGGTCAGGTGCGCGATCCGGGGCTCGAGCGTGCCGAGCGCCTCCCGCGCCTGATCACGCAGCCGCCGCTCCCGAGCATTGCTCCCCGCCTCGCGGATGAGGCGCTGGTAGCTCTCGCTCGCCGCGACGAGGCGACCGAGCTGCACCTGCGCGCCCGCGAGGTTGAGCAGCGTCGTCGAGCGCGGGGCGATCGCGTAGCTGCGCTCGAAGGCGGAGAGCGCGTCTTGCCAGCGTCCATCGCCCGCGGCCGCGACGCCCTCTTCGAAGAGGCTGCGCGCTGCGGCGACCTCGCTCGCGGACTGCGCATGCGCCGCGCACGGCGCGATCTGCGCGAGGACGAAGGCCGTGAAGAGGGAGAGGACGAGGTGCTTCATGGGTAGGCGCTCGGCTAAGGACAGATCGTGAAACAGCCGGGGTAACAGCACTGGCGACCGCCGGTGCAGCCACCGCTGACGAAGTTGCAGGAGCCGGCGCTGCAGCGATCGACCTGGCAGTCGAAGTCGTCTCCGCAGTCCACGCCATCGGTGTCGCGCGTCGAGCAGCTGTTGTTGGTCTCGGTGCGGGTCGGCGAGCCGCACGAGCCCGCGCTGCAGATCCGATCGGTGCAGGTGCGCGACTGGCTGCCCGTCTCGTCGCACTCGGTCGAGTAGACGCACGTGCTCCAAGCGCCGCAGCTCGTGCTGCCGCAGCTCGCGCCGTCGGTGTCGCGGCTGCACGCCTGGTTCTCGGAGCGCGGGCTCGCTGCGCAGGTGCCGCCCGCGCACGCGTAGTCGTTGCAGGTACGGCTCTGGGTCCCGCTCTCGTCGCAGGCGTCCGAATACCCACCGCAGCTACCCCACCCACCGCAGCTGCTCGCCGCGCACATCGTGCCGCCGGTGCTCCGGGAGCAGGCGCGGTTCTCGGTGCGCATCACCGCGCCGCACGAGCCCGCCGTGCACACGACGTCGGAGCACGTGCGGCTCTCGGTGCCCGACTCGTCGCAGGTGTCGCTGAAGCCGCCGCAGCTCCCCCAGCCACCGCAGCTGCCTGCCCCGCACGTCGTTCCGTCGGTGTCGCGGGTGCAGGGCTCGCTGTCGGTCTCGTCCGACGAGACGCACGCGCTCGACACACAACTCCAGCGTCGCGCGGTGCGGCTCCGGGTCGCGCTCTCGTCGCAGCCGTCGCCGTAGTCGCACGCGCCCCACGCGCCGAAGCTGTCCGCCGGGCAGTCGGCCCGCGAGCCGCAGACCACGTCGCAGGTGTCGCTCGCCTCGACGCAGGCGCCTCCTCCGCAGGGATCGCCGCCGTGCACCGAGCACGCGCCATCCGCGCCGCAGGTGTCGAGCCCGTTGCAGTAGAGGCTGTCCTCGCACGAGACGCCCACGGCCGCGGGGTGCACGCAGCCGCCGACTTCACACGCGTCGGTGGTGCACGGGTTGCCGTCGTCGCACGCCGCATCGGAGCCCACGTGCTCGCAGCTCCCCGCTGCGTTGCAGGTGTCGGCCGTGCAGGCCGCGCCGTCGTCGCAGTCGCCGTCCTCGGTGCAGTCGGTGGCGATCGGCGCGTCGCGACCCCCGTCACGCACCGCTCCGTCGACGGCGCCGTCGAGCCGCGCGGCGTCGAGACCGGCGTCCATCCCGATGGTGGGCGGCGTCCCCGTCCAGGGCATCGGATCCACTTCTTCGGGGACGCAGCCCTCTTCGCCGCAGGTGTCGCCCGCGCGGGGGCAGACGATGTCGCGGCAGTCAGCCAAGAGAAAGAGCGGCAGCACCCGGGTCTCGCCCCGCACCAGCGTCACCGTCGCGCTTCGGGTGACGACCACTTCGCTCGCGAGGTAGCCCGTGGCGGTCACCCGGATCGGCCCGAGCGACTCGCCGTCCTCCGGGATCACCGAGAGGGTGAGGGGCAAGCTGCGGCGATCGTTGAGGACCCCGCTCTCTTCGTGGGTCGTCCCCTCGCGACTGACGCTCACCGTCACCCGATCGATGGCGGTCCGCACCGGAAGATCGGTGTCCACCGAGACGATGAGCTGCGTGGCCGAGGGCGCGCACGCAGGGAGGAACAGCGTCACCGAGAGAGCGAGGCAGAACTGCCGGAAGCCGCGCATGCCCGCCAAGCATCGCCCCGAGGCGGTGTCGCACGCAAGGCCGGCCCGGTCATGGGGTCGGTGAACAGGCTTCGGAACCCCCGGCGGTGAGAGGCGACACAACGCAGGTGACCCGATCGCGCGCCAGCCATGCACCCTCGAGATGCACGGCCCTACATCCACGCATGGCTTCTTCCACCCCCACCCCTACCTCGACCCGTTCGTCCTCGGATGGCCTCGCGCGCTCGATCGCGTCGCTTCCTTGTGACGATATTTTGCGAGTGGTAGCCTTCGCAGACTTTTGCGAACGGACACTCGTCTGGCGCATCTAGTCGCATGGTTCACCTGACCGACATCGTCGACAAGGTCCGAGCCTACCAGCCGGCAGCCGACTTCGATTTGCTCCACCGAGCGTTCTCCTTCGCTGCGCAGAAGCACGAGGGTCAGAACCGCAAGTCGGGCGATCCGTACATCAGCCATCCGGTGGCGGTGGCGTCGATCATCGCCGACATGAAGCTCGACAGCGCGAGCGTGTGTGCGGCGTTCCTGCACGACGTGGTCGAGGACTGCGAGGTCTCCCACGAGGAGATGGCGCAGCGCTTCGGTGAAGAGATCGCGTTCCTCGTCGACGGCGTCACCAAGCTCGGCCGCATCAACTTCACCAGCAAGGAGGACCAGCAGGCGGAGAGCTTCCGCAAGATGGTCGTCGCGATGGCGCGCGACATCCGCGTGCTCTTGGTCAAGCTGGCCGACCGTCTCGACAACATGCGGACCCTCGAGCACATGAAGCCCGAGGCCCAGGTCCGCATCGCCCAAGAGACGATGGACATCTACGCGCCGCTGGCGGGGCGTCTGGGCATCAACTGGCTCAAGAGCGATCTGGAAGAGATCGCCTTCCAGTATCTGTGGCCCGAGCAGTACGCGGACCTGGTCCAGAAGACCAAGAAGGCCCAGCGCGACCGCGACCGCTACATCGGCGACGTCGTGAAGCGCCTGCAGAAGATGCTGATCGAGCGGGGCTTCGCGGTGGAGGTCACCGGCCGGGCCAAGCACCTCTACTCGATCTTCCGCAAGATGCGGCAGAACAACTGCGAGTTCGAGCAAGTGCACGACGTGCTCGCGTTCCGGGTGCTCACCGAGGACGTCGCCGACTGCTACGCGGCGCTCGGGGTGATCCACTCGCAGTGGACCCCGATCCCCGGTCGCTTCAAGGACTACGTCGCGCTGCCGAAGTCGAACATGTACCAGTCGCTGCACACGACGGTCATCGGCCCGGGCCAGCGCCGCATCGAGGTGCAGATCCGCACGAGCGAGATGCACCGCACCGCCGAGCTCGGCATCGCGGCGCACTGGAAGTACAAGGAGAAGACCGGGGGTCTGGACACCAAGGACGCCGCGCGCTTCGCCTGGCTGCGTCAGCTGATGGAGTTCCAGCAAGAGGTCGCCGACCCGGCCGAGTTCCTCGACTCGGTGAAGGTCGATCTCTTCGCCGAGGAGGTCTACGTCTTCACCCCGCGCGGTCAGCTCAAGGTCTTCCCCCGGGGCGCCACGCCGATCGACTTCGCGTACTCGATCCACTCGGAGGTCGGCGATCACTGCGCGGGCGCGCGGGTGAACGGCGCGATCGTTCCCCTGCGCTACCAGCTGCACAACGGCGACACGATCGAGATCCTCACGAGCCCGCAGCAGCACCCGAGCAAGGACTGGCTCGACTACGTCGCGACGGGCCGCGCCCGCAGCAAGGTGCGGACGTACATCCGCGCCGAGGAGCGCAAGCGGAGCATCGCGCTGGGCCGCACGCTGGTGGAGCGCGCGTTCCACAAGCACGACGCGAGCTTCGCGCGCTTCACCAAGTCCGGGCAGCTCGAGAAGGTCGCGACCGTCCTACACGTGCAGAGCGGCGAGGAGCTCTTCGCGGCGGTCGGCTTCGGCAAGATCGACGGCGCCGAGGTCTACGACGCCGCGGTGCAGGACGAGAAGGCGGATCTCAAGCCGTCGCTCTTCGAGCGCACCGTGCGCCGGGTCACCGGCGGCAACGACGGCGGCATCAAGATCGACGACGTCGACGACGTGGTGGTGCGCTTCGCGCAGTGCTGCTCGCCGCTGCCGGGCGATCCGGTGACCGGCTGGATCACCCGAGGGCGCGGCGTGACCGTGCACCGCCGAGGCTGCGTCAAGGCGATGGAGCTCGACCCCGAGCGGCGCATCGACGTGAGCTGGTCGGATCGGGTGAAGGCCTCTCGCCCCGTGGTGCTGCGCATCACCACCACCGACAAGCCCGGCATCCTCGCCAACGTGAGCGCCGCGTTCACCGAGGCCGGCGTGAACATCTCCGAGGCCAACTGCCGCGTGGGCCCCGACGGCACCGCGATCAACCTCTTCCACTTCCAGGTGGACGAGGCGCAGAAGCTCAACATCCTCATGCGCAAGATCCAGGGCGTCGACGGCGTGTACTCCGTCGAACGCTCCTGAGCCCTCGGCCACAGTAGGGGCGACATCAATCGCGCCCTTCCTCCCGAGACGCGCAAGGCGACCGGTCGGGTGATCAAGCCGGGGCCGGCGTGGGCTTCCGGCTCGCTGCGCGCGGCTCGCTCGCAGTGAGGGTCCGCCGCGCCGAAGGGCTCGAACGGCGGAGCCCTCCGACGCGACGGACCGTCTCCTCTCGCTCCCCGTGCTCGTCGCGCCGAAAGCCCACGCCGGCCCCTCTCGGTCTCGGCGAGCACGAGCGCCCGAGTCTGAGTCGGCGTGGCCGAGCGCTCGTCGTGCGCCGCTCAGCGCGAGACACAGTCCGACGTGAGCTCGGACTGCGCCCCGCGGTGACCCTCCCGCGCCCTCGGATCAGGGAGCGCTGGGTCGAGCGCGCCTCACGAGATGAAGGGACCGCCCGGCTCGTTCGGGTCGATCGGCTCGGGCTCGACCGGCTCGTCCGTGTCGGGCTCGTCCGTGTCCAGTTCGTCGTCCGGCTCGATCGGCTCCTCCTCGTCGCCGCCGTTGCGGGCGGCGGCGCGCACGTCGTCGATCGGAGAGACCGCTTGCAGGAAGCGCTCGACCGTCGCGGGCACGGTCTCGTCGACGTCCACCGCGAGCGACCGGGTGTAGCCGCTCAGCGCGGCGCGGAAGCGGGTGCGCGCGTCGATGAGCGCCCGCGCGCTGGGCTCGGCCTCGCTCGCCGACGGTCCGCCCGCGCAGCCGGTGGCCTCGCCGAGCTGGGCGACTGCGCGCCGAACGTTCGCGAGGAACAGCGCGTGACCGAGCGCCTCGATTCGAGCCTCGTAGCCCTCCTCGACGATGCGCTCGAGCTTGCGCTTGGACTGGGTCCACGACTCCTGGGAGTCGAGCTGCGCGAACGACACCCCGTCGCTGAAGAGCGCCTCGGAGATCCGCTTGGCCTCCTCGCCGTGCGGGCTGATCTCGTGCGGCAGCGTGCTCGTCGCGTCGATGGCGCCGGCCAGCGTGCTCCACGCCGACGCGACGTAGTTGCGCGACGTGCGAACGGCCGCAGGCGCGACGCGCTCGCGCGCCTTGATCACGTCGTCGCAGTCGTCGGCGCGCTCCTTGGCGATCTGGAGCTTGCGGCGCTGGTCTGGCGTGAGATCGGGCGGCGCCTTGCGCTCGAGCTGACCGACCAAGCCGGACGCGCGACGCGCGGCGACGAGGATCGGGCCGGTGTAGGAGTTGATGAGCTGGGCGACGGTGTCCTGAAAGTTGGCCATGATGCAGTTCTCTCGATGGGAGTTGCGCTCGGCCGACATGACCGTCGCGCGTGGCGTGCCCATCGAGGTGGCGCTGCGAGCGTTGCCAAACTTTCTTTCGCCGAGGTCGTCGGCCGAGCGAGACGGCCTACGCTCCCCGAGCGTCGCGGCTGCCGAACGACGGCCACGGTGTCCTCGGAAAGGCCCAGCGGTCCCGCCCGCACCCAAGACCTACGTCCCGACGCCGTGCGCCTACGCCAGCGAAGAAAGGCGAGCGATCTCCAAGGCCCAGGCCATCGGAACGAAGAAGGAGCGAACTCCGCGATGGCCCAGGCCATCCAGGAGTGGCGGTGGGGTTCCGCGCGAGTGCCGTCGAGCTCGAGCGAGTGCTCCCAGAGTGGCAGTGGGCATCGACGCCCGTGCATGCCCTCATGCCGAAGGGGCGGAACAAGGCGAGGTTCGTGCGCGAGCTACTCGACGTCCTGCGATCGACGATCGCACCGACATGACACGATGTGGCGCGTCCGTGCCGCTGCGGCGCCTGTACGTAGGGGACTTCAGCGCGGGGTCCAGGGGAGTGTGATCGGGGTGCCGGTCTCGAGGTGGGCGGCGAGGTCGGACGCGTCTGCCAAGAGGGGGACGAGCTGCATCAAGCGCTCAGCCAAGAGCTCGGCGTCGTCCGCGTTCTTTGCGTGCATGCGGAGCACCAGGCAGTCCTCGCCGCCGGCCAGCACCTCGAAGCTCGAGAAGGCGCGTGCTTGGATCAGGAAGCGGATGATCGCGCGGTTGCCGATGCCCCAGTGCGGACCGGCGACCCCGAGCGCGACGAGCGCGTCGAAGCGCTCGGCCGTGGGTAGCACGACCTGCGCCCCGCCCTCGACCGCAGTCCTCGTCGGCTCGATCCAGCCGTGCACCGTGCAGCCCGCGGCGCGCAGCGCGTCGATCGCCTGATCGCTGCCGCCGGCAAAGACCCGGACGTAGACGTCGTCGAGCGGGGGAAGAGGCTCGGCGCCACTCGCGATCAGCGCGTCCCAGGCCGACGAGCGCGCTTGCCACGCGCCGACCAAGCGCCGCTCGACGTTGGCGAACGACCACTTGTCGGGGAACGGCCCCTTGGGCCAGCGGCTCTTCTTCTGTACGCGCTCACTTCGCATCGGCCACGGCTTTCCAGGCGACTTTGATCGGGGTTTGCGTCCGCACTCGGTCTCGTCACGTACGTGAGTACGCTCCGCAACACTCGCTTGCGGGCGCACTCCCGCTGAAAGCCGCCTGAAAAGCCGAGTGCTGGAGACTTGACCGGTTACTCGGGCCCCTCCATCAGGAGGGATCGAACGCCTTGACCAGCATCGACGTGTTCACCCCGCCGAACGCGAAGTTGTTCGTCATGATCAGGCGCGGGCGCGCGCTGGTGGTCTCGCGCACGTAGCCCAGCTTGCCGCAGCGCGGATCGAGCTCGTCGAGGTTGCGGTTGGCGGCGAGGAAGCCCTCGCGCATCATCGCGACCGAGTAGACCAGCTCGATCGCGCCGCACGCGCCGAGCGTATGGCCCGTGTAGCTCTTCTGGGTGCTCGCCGGGATCGGCCGCTGAAAGAGGCTCGCCGTCGCCTGGCTCTCCGCGATGTCGCCGATCTCCGTCGCGGTGCCGTGCATGTTCACGTAGTCGACGTCGGTGGGGTGCACCCGGGCATCCGCCAGGGCCAGCTCCATCGCGCCGCGCATCCCGCCCTCGCTGGGCGCGGTGATGTGCAGCCCATCGCAGTTGGTGCCGAAGCCGATCAGCTCGGCGAGGATGGTCGCGCCGCGGCGCTTGGCGTGCTCGTAGTCCTCGAGGATCACCGTGCCTGCGCCCTCGCCGATCACCAGGCCATCGCGCTTGGTGTCGAAGGGACGCGGCGACAGCTCGGGGGTCTCGTTGTAGCGGACGCTGGTCGCCATCAAGAGATCGAAGGTCACAGCGCTCGCGTAGTGCAGCTCCTCGGCGCCACCCGCGATCATCACGTCCTGCACCCCGCCGCGGACGGCCTCGAACGCGAAGCCGATCGACTGGCTGCCGCTGGTGCAGGCGCTGATCGCGGGGATGACGCGTCCCTTGATCCCGTAGCTGCTCGCGAGGTTCGCGGCGCAGGTGTGGGTCATGAACTTGAGGTACGCGCTCGAATCCAGGCCCCGCATCGTGTGCTCGGTGAAGAGCGGACCACAGAAGTCCTCGAGCGCCTGCGAGCTGCCGGTGGTCGATCCGTACGCGACGCCGCAGCGCCCGCCGCTCAGGATCGCCTCGCCCACCTCGCCGGTCAGGCCCGCCTGCTCCAGCGCCTGATCGGCTGTGTGCATCGCGTAGAGCCCGACCAGCCCCATGGTGCGCCGCCGGCGCCGGGGATAGTGCGCCATCAGATCGATGCCGCTGACCGGGCCGCCGATCCGGGTGTGCAGGTCCGAGACCTTGTTCCACTCGTGCATCAGGCGGATGCCGCCGCGCATCGCCTTCAGCGAAGCGACGTTCTCCGCGACGCCGACCCCGATCGGCGAGTCCACCCCCATGCCCGTGATCACGACGCGACGCATCGGTCGTTCTACGCCCTCAGCCCTTCTTCTCACCCTCGGCGAGCTCTTCCGGGGTGGGTGGGCGCGAGGGCCCCTCGGGGACGCCGTCGTTGGTCTTGTCGATCTCGGCGAGCACGAACGTGATCAGCTCGTCGACGGTGCGGACGTTGCGGGCGTCGGCGGGGTCCGGGCGGCGGCCGGTGATCTCGCGGAGCTGCGTGAAGATGTCGATCGCGTCGATCGAGTCGAGGTCCAGCTCATCGTAGAGGGTCGAGGCCGTGGTGATCTTCTTGCGATCGAGCTCGAAGGAGTCGCTCAAGATCTCGGTGATCTTGTCGAAGACCTCTTCGCGGCTGGGGACGGGGATCGGGGCCAAGGTTCGTCTCGCTGGTGTCGGGTCCGGCCGATGGCCGGGTCAGTCAGAAGGGGCGCGGGCTTACCAGGAAGGCCGCAAGATCGCCACCTGGGCGAAACACGGGGTTTTCGAGCCCGCCGGAGACGTAAGGCAACCGCGAGGCATTCAGCACCCCGGCGGCACGCCAGAGACGGGCGAGCGCCCACTGCGGTCTCCGACGCGGAAGCGATCAGGCGAGCGGCCCGCTCTCCATGAACTGGGTGAGCTCGAGCCCCTCGCCGCTCTCCTTGCCGAGGATCCGCTGCGCTTCCTTCAGGCAGAAGTTGAAGACCTCTTCGGTGCGCTGGTTCACCGCGCCCTTCTTGCGCTCCTGACCGATCTCGCTCTGGAAGTAGAGCAGATCGGTGCCGTCGTTGAAGCGGCCCAGGTTGCTGCGGTGGTAGTGGCCGCTCTGCTCGAGCTCGCGCACCAGCTTCTGGAACAGCTCGCTGAAGTTGCGCAGGGCCGAGAGCACGTACTCCTTGCGGCGCAGCTGCTCGCGGATCTTGCGAGGCTCGAGGTGGTAGTCCCTCATGTAGAAGTCGAGCCAGAGGTTGTAGTAACAGGCGATGTCGAAGTTCCACTTCAACCGCATCGTCTCGTAGCTGCCCAGCGCGGGGTACTGGTTGCGGTAGAGGAGCATCGTGGCCTCGTACCGGAACTTCATGAACGCGTCGTAGAGCTCGCCGCGCTCGGCCCGCTCGGCGTCGGACTCGCCGGCGAAGTCGCGCGCGATCAGATCGGTGATCATGTCGCTCTCGATCGCGATGTAGTCCGAGCCCGGTGAGTAGAAGGGATCGCTGAACGCCGCGGCCTCGCCGATCATCGCCCAGCGCTCGTCCGCCCCGAAGTAGCGGCTGGTGCCGTACGCATAGCGAGCGTAGCTGCCGACATCGAGGCAGCGGGCGTTCTCGATCAGCGAGGCGACCGCGCGGTGCCCCTTCAGGAAGTCCACGAAGCCCTGCTCGCTCGACATCTTCGGATCGAAGACCTCGCCCACCACGCCGAGCGACGTGATGCCGCGGGCGATCGGGATGAACCAGATCCAATAGCCCCGGTAGCAGAAGTGGTTGGTCGAGAGCATCCGTGCGGTGTGGTGCGCTCGCGCCTTCGACGCGTTCGCGCCGGGCCAGGCCTTCTGCATCACCGGGGTCTCCCTGCCGGAGAACGGCGGGACCGAGACGGGGTACTCCATGAGCGAGTCCATGTCGGTGACGTCGGTGAAGCGCCCCCACACGGCGCCGCACGCGTGCTTCTCGGGCACGCGGTAGCCCCGCAGCTTGCTGATCAGCTGGCTCCGGCCGCTGGCGTCGATCACCCAGCGCGCGCGCACCCGGGTCCTGCTCCCATCCTCGCGCACCACGCTGAAGGCGTGGCGGTGGGTGGGCTCGCCCGCCTCGTGCAGCGCCAGGTCCTTGATGCTGACGCCGATCTGCACGTCGATGCCCGCGCGGCGGTTCATCTCGAGCAGGTCCTCTTCGAAGCGCGCCCGATCGATCTGGAACGTCGGAATCATCGGCATCTTGTTCGAGCCGACCTCGCTCATCTCGAAGAGCGGCGCGTCCTTGGCCGGCGTGTCGAAGAAGAAGCGCAGCCCGTTCTTGGGCAGCTGCGCGTCGTACATGTAGCTCGAGAGGCCGAGCTTCTTGATGAAGAAGTGGCTGGCGATCTCGACGGACGACTCGCCGACCTTGAAGCCGCGCTCGGTGTCCTTCTCGAAGATCGCGATCGACGCGCTCGGCAAACGCATGCGGAGCTGGCGGGCGACGAGGTTTCCGGCGAGGCCGCCGCCGAGGATGGCGACGTCGATCGAGTGCGCGTGGTCTTCAGTCATGGGCGTCCGAGGAAGGACCGTGATCTACGCCGCGCCCGTCGTCTGGCCAAGCGCGGGCGGGCGCGCTGAGCGGGACCTCACGGCGCTCCTGCACCGCTGGGCCACGCGCATCGGGTGCGCTTGTTCGGTCTCGGGCGCCGTCCCATGATGCGCGCCTCGATGAAGCGCGTCGACGTCCTGATCATGGGTGGCGGCCTGGCGGGGCTGACCAGCGCGCTGCACCTCCGCCAGCAGCTCCCTTCGCTCTCGGTCGCCGTGGTCGAGCCGAGCACGCGCCCGCTGCCCGACGCGTGCTTCAAGGTGGGCGAGTCGTCGGTCGAGATCGGCGCCCACTTCTTCTCCGACGTGCTCGGGCTCAAGTCGTACTTGGAAGCGCGACAGCTGGTGAAGTTCGGGCTGCGCTACTTCGTGGGCGATGGGCAGCTGCCGGTCGCCGAGCGCCGCGAGCTCGGCCCGAGCGAGCAGCCGGTGGTGCCGAGCTACCAGCTCGATCGCGGGCGCTTCGAGACGGATCTGCGCGCGATGGTCGAGGACGCGGGCGCGACGCTGCTGGAGGGTGCGTCGGTCTTTCAGATCGAGCTCGGCTCGGGGGATGCGGCGCACCAGGTGCAGATCGCGCGCAAGGACACAGGCAAGGAGACGCTCGAGGCCCGCTGGCTGATCGACGCGACCGGACGCCGTCGTCTCTTGCAGAACAAGCTCCAGCTGAGCACCGATCCCAATCACCACCACAGCTCGGCGTGGTTTCGGGTCGCGCAGCGCGTGAACGTCGCCGACTTGGTGCCCGAGACCGAGCACCGCTGGCACGGGCGCGATCTCGATGGACGGCGCTGGCTCTCGACCAGCCACTTCTGCGGCAAGGGCTACTGGATCTGGGTGATTCCCCTGTCGACCGGCTACCAGTCGATCGGGATCGTCGCGGGTGAAGAGCACCACCCGTTCGCCACCTTCGGCCGCCCCGAGACGGCCAAGGCGTTCATCGAGAAGCACGAGCCCGCGCTCGCGGCGCACCTCGCGGACCTGCCGTGGGAAGACTTCGCCGCGCTCCGCCGCTACGCGTACGGATCGAAGCAGGTGTTCTCCGCGAGCCAGCGCTGGTCGTGCATCGGTGAGGCGGGGATCTTCCTCGACCCCCTCTACTCGCCGGGCTCGGACTTCATCGGCATCGGCGCCTCGATGACCACCGAGCTGATCCGCGCCGACCTCGATCGCCACGAGAGCGACGCGATGCAGGCGGCGCGCGAGCGCGAGCTCAACGAGTTCTTCTTGGCGTTCGCCGAGGTCACGGCGACGACCTTCCGGGGACACAGCCACATCATGGGCGCCCCCGCCGTCCTGCCCGCGAAGCTCTACTGGGACAACTTCCACTACTGGTCCTTCGTCTGCCCCTACTTCTTCAACCGGATCTTCGCCGTCGAGCCCGAGCTGCACGCGCGCTTCCGCGAGACCCACCGGCGCTTTCACGCGCTGAACCAGAAGGCGCAGAAGATCCTCAAGGCGTGGGCCGAGCTCGCGCCCGGGAGCGCGAAGCCCGACTTCGTGCCCTTCCCGCTCTTCCCTTCGCTCTTGGCCGACCTGCACATCGATCTGACGAACCGTCGCTCGCCGACGGACACGCTGGCGACGATGGAGAAGAACTACGCGGGGGCCCAAGAGGTGGTGGTCGAGCTGGTGTGCCGCGCGCTCAAGGCGATCGGGCCCGAGCAGGTCGAGCGCTTCGTCGAGATGACGGATCTGCGGAGCTACCGCATCGGCTTCGATCTCGATCGCCTCGAGTACGACGTCGCCGACGATCGCGCCGCGCTCCGCAAGGGCCTCTCCAAGATCGTGCGCGACATGGACCGCTGCCTGCCCAAGCAGGAGCCCGGCGGCGCGCCGCTGCGCGGCCTCATCGAGCAGGCCCTCGGTCGTCCCTTGATGCTCGCCGAGTCGGCCTGATGGGCGACAGCTACGAAGTGCGCGCGGGCAGCGCGAACGCGCCCGCGTTCCTGACCTGCGAGCACGCATCCCAAGACCTGCCGGAGGGCTACGCGTGGCCCGAGGCCGACCGCCGCTTGGTCGGCACGCACTGGGCCGTCGATCTCGGCGCGCGCGATCTGACCCTGGAGCTCGCCGAGGCGATCGACGCGCCCGCGGTGCTCGCCCGCTACTCGCGCCTGTTGATCGATCTCAATCGACCCGATGTGAGCGACACGCTCTTTCGCGCGAGCGCCGAGGGCCTGCCGGTGCACTTGAACCAGGATCTGTCGGACGACGAGCGCGCGCTGCGCTTGTCGCGCTACCACCGCCCGTTCCACGACACGGTCGATCGCGAGCTGCGCGCGACGCGCTGCCCGATGGTGCTCGCGATCCACACGTTCACTCCGCTCTACGAAGGCTCCCCTCGCGAGGTGGAGATCGGCGTGCTCTTCGATCGCGAAGAAGCGCTGGGCAACGCGTGGGTGAGCGAGCTGAGCGCGCTCGGCTACGACGCGCGCGCCAACGAGCCGTGGAGCGGCAAGGCCGGCCTCATCTACGTCGCCTCGAGCCACGGCGACCGACACGGCCGACGCGCGATGGAGCTCGAGGTGCGCCAAGACCTCGCGATGGATCCGGCGTTCCGAAAGAAGCTCGTCCCCCAGCTCGCGACGCTCATCAGCCGCCCGCTCTGATCGCGGCGCCGCCGTGTTGACAGGATCGCCGTCGTTCGGTCTCCTGCGCGCATGCGATCGTGGTCGGGGCTCCTGATCCTCACGTGCCTGTCGGTGGCCGGTCGGCTCGAAGCGCAAGCCTGTGAGACGGGACGCGTCCCGGTCGACGGTGGGTATTGCTGCTGGCCCGGGCAGACCTTCGACGTCGCCGCCAACCGCTGCAGCGACCCGCCGAGCTGCCCGGAGGGATTCTTGGGCTCGGGCGCCGATTGCGTCGTGGCGCCTGCGACCGCCGCCGAACCCGCGCTCGCTCCGCCGGGTGAGACGGCACCCGATCCGGGCAGCGCCCGCGTGACGAGCGGTCGAGGTTGGGATCCCGAGCACGATGACACCCGCTCGCGCGATCGACGCATGGAGGCGGGCCGCGGCTGGAGCCCCGAAGACCCGCGCGCAGCGATCCCCCCGCGCTCGGGGCGTCGCCCTCGAGTGGGCCTCTTGGCCGGCGGCGCGGCCGTCTTCTTCCCCATCTACGTGCTCACCACCATCGGGCACGCGCTCTTGGGCTCGGCCTACGTCGGAGGATCGGTGGTGGCCCCGCTGTGGCCGCTGACGTTCATCCCGGTGTTCCACAACCTCGCGATGATCGACAACGGCGGCGGATCGAACGCCGAGGGGATGTGGGTGATCGGGACGCTCGCAGGCATGCTCGAGGTCGCAGGACTCGTCATGTTGATCGTCGGTCAGGTCGGGAGCGAAGAGCTGCTCGATGCGACCGAGGCGTCCGTCGAGGTCTCGCTGCTCGCTGGCGCACCGAACGCAGACGCCGGCGCGAGCGTGCGCCTCAGGTTCTGAGCGCGGACGTCGAGCTCAGACGAGGCCGGCGCCCTTGGCGAGCTCTTCGACGACTGGCAGGACCTTGTCGAACGACTTGCGGTTGCACGCGAGGATCCCGTGCGGGTTCTCGGTCTTGGCCGGGTCGTAGCGGAGCGGGCGACCGCTCAGATCGGTGAACTGTCCGCCGGCCGCGCGCAGGATCGCGTCGGGCGCGCACGCGTCCCAGCTGCTCGTGCGGTTCGACATGTGGACGTAGAGGT
Organism: uncultured Sandaracinaceae bacterium; assembly: GCA_964480175.1. GTDB lineage: Bacteria > Myxococcota_A > Polyangia > Polyangiales > Sandaracinaceae > CAYZQM01. The sequence continues at coordinate 34,442 of CAYZQM010000002.1, read as the reverse complement.
CGGCCTGCCGCTCGGCGATGAGCCCGACCTTCAAGCCGACCGAACCGCTGGGACGCTCCGCGGTGATGCCGAGCTTCTCCATCAGCGCGCCCGTCGACTCGGGGCGGTGCGAGCGCGAGACCACCAAGCGCAGCTGCGCGGGATCCGCAGTGTCGGAGACCTTCAGCAGCCAGGTCTTGTCGCCCACCTCGTAGAACGCGCCGTCGCCGACGACGCCTCGGTAGAGCTTGCCGGTGCTCGGCTGGTAGACGACGCCGAGGCGCGCCTCGCCTTCGACGGCCAGGCCGATCATCACGGAGAACTCGCCGTTCTTCGCGATGAACTCCTTGGTGCCATCCAGCGGATCGATGTACCAGACCCGGCTCGGGTCGCGGCCCACCTGCGAGCCGCCCTCTTCCGCGACGATGCCGTCGGAGGGGAAGGTCTCGCGGATGCGCGAGACCAAGAGCGCGTTCACCTGGCGGTCGGCCTCGGTGACGGGATCGCTCGGGCCCTTCTGCTCGACGGCGAAGTCGGTCCCGTAGATGTCGAGGAGGATTGATCCTGCTTCACGGGCGACCTTGACGGCCTCGACCAGCTCGCGATCCAGCATCGTGGCGGGGACGTTAGCCCGAGATGGCGGCGGATGGCCAGCGCTAGGAAGAAAGAAGCGTGAGGTTGGAGGTCGCGGGCCCGGCTGGTAGACCCACCCGCATGGTCACCCGCACCCTGACGGCCCTGAAGGGCAACACCCAGCGCCTCGACGGGGGCGCGATGTTCGGCAACGCGCCCCGCGCCGTGTGGGAGCGGTGGATCGCGCCGGACGAGCGCAACCGGATCCCCCTGGCCTGTCGGGCGATGCTCATCGAAGAGAAGGACGGCGATCGAGCGCGGCGGATCCTCTTCGAGACCGGGATCGGGGCGTTCTTCTCTCCGAAGATGCGGGATCGATTCGGGGTGGTGGAGCCGGAGCACGTGCTCCTGCGCTCGCTCGCGGAGATCGGCCTGAGCCACGAGCAGATCGACGTGGTCGTGCTCTCGCACCTGCACTTCGATCACGCGGGTGGGCTCTTGAGCGCGTACGAGGAGGGCGCGGCGCCGACGCTGCTCTTCCCCAACGCGCGCTTCGTGGTCGGGGCGGAGGCGTGGGATCGGGCCAAGCATCCGCACGCCAGAGACAAGGCGTCGTTCATCCCCGAGCTCATCGGGCTGCTCGAGGGGAGCGGCCGGCTCGAGGTCGTCGAGGGCGAGACCTCGGGCGTGCTCGGGCCCGACTACCGCCTGCATCGATCGTCGGGCCACACGCCCGGGTTGATGCTCGCGGAGGTGCCGAGCGAGGCAGGGCCCATCGTGTTCGGCGCCGATCTCATCCCTGGGCGCCCGTGGGTGCACCTGCCGATCACGATGGGCTACGACCGCTACCCCGAGCTCTTGATCGACGAGAAGACCGCGCTGCTCACGGACTTGGTGGCGCGCGAGGGGCGCCTCTTCTTCACCCACGACGCCGAGTGCGCGATGGCGAAAGTCGAAGAGACCGACGGCCGCTTCGGGGTGGGCGAGACCTGGCCCGCCCCGGCCGCGCTGCCGATCTGAGAGACCGACCCGAAGTGCCCTCTTGCGGGCGCTCGGCAAATGATCGACAACGGCGGGCATGTCGATCCGGTCTGGCAAGAACCTCGGGCTCCTCCTCTGTGTCCTCAGCCTCGCGGTGCCCACCGCCGCGCTGAGCTTGGGCTGCGGCGGCAGCGACGTTCGGCCCGCGATGCCCGACGTCACCGTGACCGACATCAGCGCCGACGACATGGAGCTCGCGCCCCTCGAGGAGGAGGCGAGCAGCGGCGGCGACGAGGGCGACGCGGTCGAGGACGAAGGTGATGGCGCCGAGGCCTCGGCTGCGCCCGCGACGATCGTGGTCGGTGAGTCCACGCCGATCGAGGGTGCGACGCCCACGCTGCGCATCACCGCGCCCCGCAACGGCGCGACGATCCGCACCGGCAACGTCTCCGTGCGGGTGAACCTCGCGAACTGGGAGCTCGCCTCCCCGCAGGGCCCGCACGTGCATCTGATCTTGGACAACGAGCCGTACATCGCGATCCGCAACACGGGCGCCCCGATCGATCTGAACGCGGTGGTGCAGGAGAACCTCGGGCACGAGCTCAGCGAAGGCACCCACGTGCTCCGCATGTTTCCTTCGCGCGGTCACCACGAGTCGGTGAAGGACGCGGGCGCGTTCGCGACGGTCACCTTCCACTACCGCAGCGCGACGCCGGACTTCTCGTTCGACGCCTCGGCGCCGCTCCTCACCTACAGCCGTCCCAAGGGCTGCAACGTCGCGGGCGAGCGGGTGCTGCTCGACTTCTTCGTCACCAACACGACGCTCGCCGCGGATGGCTCGCGCATCCGCTGGACGCTCGATGGTCGCAGCGGCGAGATCACCCGCTGGGCCCCGCACTACATCGAGAACCTGAGCGAGGGCAGCCACGAGATCCGCCTCGAGCTGCTCGGCGCCGACGGCACCGCCATCGCGGGTCCGTTCAACGACACGACCCGCACGTTCACGGTCGCCGACACCTGCGGCTGAAGGCGCCGGCGTGTGAACGATGCGTGCTGGCCTCGGCGCGTCGTTGACCCCAGAGCGAGCGCTCTGCTAGCGTCGCGTCCGGTTCGTTCTGCGATGAGGCGCCTCCGTTGACCGTGAAGATCTGCCCGGCTTGCAAGAACGAGTTTGCTGGCGGCGAGGTCTTCTGCCCGAACGACGCGACGCGCCTCGAGACGCCGTCGCAGATGCAGATGCCCAAGCCCGAGGGCGGCGATCCGCTGGTAGGGCTGACCATCGACGATCGCTACCGGATCATCCGCCGCATCGGCGAGGGCGGGATGGGCTTCGTGTACGAGGCGGAGCACACGGCGCTCGAGAAGCGGGTGGCGCTCAAGATCCTGCGGGATGACTTCTCCAGCCGCTCCGAAGTGGTCGAGCGCTTCCGCCAAGAGGCCAAGAGCGCCTCGCGCATCGGCAACGCGCACATCGTCGACATCTCGGACTTCGGCGAGATGCCGAACGGCGCCTCGTACTTCGTGATGGAGCTGCTCTCCGGCGAGGACCTCGCGAACGCGCTCGCCAAGGAGGCGATCCTGCCGCTCGCGCGCGCGGCCGACGTGATCTTGCAGTGCTGCCGCGCGCTCGGCGCCGCGCACGGCAAGGGGATCGTCCATCGGGACATGAAGCCCGAGAACATCTTCCTCACCGAGCGCGACGGCCGCGCGGACTTCGTGAAGATCGTGGACTTCGGCATCGCGAAGATGAGCGACGTCGAGACCCCCGGCGCGCCGGGTCGCAAGCTGACCAAGACCGGGATGATCTTCGGGACGCCCGAGTACATGTCGCCCGAGCAGGCGGCGGGGAAGCCCGACCTCGATCACCGCGTCGACATCTACGCGCTCGGGGTGATCTTCTTCGAGATGCTCGCGGGCAAGGTGCCCTTCGTCGGCGACACCTTCATGGGGATCCTGACGCAGCACATGTTCGAGCCGATCCCGCAGCTCGCCGCGTTCAACCCGAGCTACGCCGAGAACCCGGCGATCGAGTCGTTCATCACCAAGGCGCTGGCGAAGGCGCCCGAGGATCGCTTCCAGTCGTGCGACGAGATGGCCCGCGCGCTCGAGGGCGCGCTCGAGGGCCAAGCGGTGCGGATCGATCCCACCAGCAAGCAGACGCTGTACGGGCACGGCGAGCCGGTGAAGGCGCGCGCGAAGACCGCGCGGGCGATCGGCGCGGCGGCGACCGAGATGGATCTGACGCCGCCGCCGCGCAGCAACGCGCCGTGGATCGCGCTGGTCGCGGCGCTGGTGATCGCTGCGGGAGTGGGCGCGTACCTCGCCCTCGGTCCGCGCGACACCGTCGAGCCCGTGCTCGCGGACGCACCCGACGCGGGCGCGGTGGCCGTGGCTGCCCTGGAGCCCGACGCGGGCCCGCCGGTGATCGAGGAGCCGGACGCGGGCGCACCCGACGCGGGTCCTGCGCGCGTCGCCATCCGCATGGAGACGAACCCGTCGGGCGCGCGCGTGTGGATCGTCGATCGCGGCGACGTGTGCACCGAGACGCCTTGCACCTTCGAGCTGCCGGCCGGCCAAGAGGTGACGATCCGCGCCGCGCGCGGACGCGCCCGCGGCGAGGTGACGCTGACGCCGAGCGAAGGGATGGCGCCGGTCACGCTGCGCTTGGTCGCCCGCCCCCCGAGCGGCGGCGGTGGCGACGACGATCCGGGCGGCGGAGGCACCGGCGGCACGGGCGGCGGCGACCTGAAGATCCCGGACATCTTCTCCCGCCCCCGCTGAGACCTCGCGACCCGCGGCGCGCGCCGCCTGACGGCCGCTTGCGAACCTCCGCGCCGACGCCCATGACCTCGGCGTGCTCGGCAACCTGCTCCGCCCTTGGCTGCTCGCGCGCTTGGTGACGTCCGGCACCGGTGCGGTGCTCGCGGTCGTGGTGGTGGTGCTCGCGGTGCGGCTGTTGCGCGCGCCCGCGCTGGCGCGCTCGAGTGAAGGGCAGCTGCTCCTCGATCGCCGCGCCGAGCTCATCGGGACGCTCACCGCGGTGGCGGCGTGGTGCGCGATCGGCTCGCTCGCGGTTGCCGTCGTCGGCGCGGATCGCATGCACGGATCGCTGCGCGGCGCGATGTGCGCGTACGGCGTGCTCGAGGCCACGTCCTACGGCTTCCGCTCGCTCTTCGTCGCGCTCGCGGCGGCGCTCGGGGCGAGCGCGTGGCTCGCGCTGCACCGCGCAGGGCTGGCGCTGAAGCGTCCGGTGCTCACCCAGCTCGAGCTCTTCTGCGCCGCGGCCCTCGCGCCGCTCTTCGCCGCGGACTTCGTGCTCTCCACCGCGCACGCGCTCGCGCTCGACTTCCGCGAGGTCGCCTCGTGCTGCTCGAGTGGCCTCGAGGCGACGCGCGAGGTGCTCGGCCACGACGGCGGCCCGCGCATGGCGTTCGTCGCCTCGTTTTTCGGGTTCGGCGCGCTCGCACTGATCGCGGCGATCGTGCAGCTCCGCAAGAGCAGCGATCACGGGGCGCGCGCGGTCGCGCTCTTCAGCGCGCTGTCGCTGGTGGCCGCGCCGCTCGCGATCGTGACGTGGGTGGCGCCGCACGCGTACGGCACGCCCAACCACCTCTGCCCGTTCTGTCTCCTGCACGGTGACGAGGCGCTGGGCATCGGCTGGCTGCTCTACGTCGCGCTCTTCGTCGCCGTCTCGCGCGGCCTCGCCGTCGGCATCACCCGCTTCGTCCGGCGGGCTGCGACCGACCCCGAGGCGAACGCGGAGGTCCTCGACGTGCTCGGCGCGAGGCTGGCGCGCGGCGCGGCGATCGCGTGGCTCGTCGCGCTCGTCCTCGCAGCCGCACCCTGGGCGCTCTTCACGATGCAGAGCGGCGCCTCGCTCTTCTAGAGGGGCTGTCGCAGCCCCTCCCCCGTCGGAGTGAGTCCGCCGGGGCCCCACCCGCGACGCTTCGGTCGCTTCGCTCCCTGCGCGCGGGGCCCCATCCCCGCTTGCCCTGCTTGCACCGGGGCCGTCGGATCAAATCGTGCGACACTAGCCAGCCATGGCTAGAAGCTCGCTCTCGACCGAGGTCCCCGGCTACCTCCGCGACATCCAGCAGCAGATCGAAGCGCACGGCAAGAGCTACGGCCTCGACTTCTTCCCCACCCTCTTCGAGGTCGTCGCGTACGACCAGATGAACGAGCTCGCCGCCTATGGCGGCTTCCCGGTGCGCTACCCCCACTGGCGCTTCGGGATGGAGTACGAGCAGCTCTCCAAGAGCTACGAGTACGGCCTGAGCAAGATCTACGAGATGGTGATCAACAACAACCCGTCGATCGCCTACTTGCTCGAGGGGAACTCGATCGTCGATCAGAAGCTCGTCATCTCGCACGTGCTGGGGCACGTCGACTTCTTCAAGAACAACTTCGCGTTCAGCGCGACCAACCAGGGCCGTGACGGCGAGACCGGCGAGCCGATCCGAAAGTGGATCGACACGATGGCGAACCACGGCGCGACCATCCGCCGCTGGGGCAGCCGCGTGGGCATGGACAAGGTCGAAGAGTTCGTCGACGTGTGCTTGTCGCTCGAGAACCTGATCGATCCGCAGAAGCCCTTCATCCCGCAGAAGCCGCGCGCCGCCAAGAAGGAGTACGAGCTGCTCGAGGGCGACGCCGCGGAGGAGCCGGGGCGCCTGCGCAACGAGCGCGACTACATGGAGGAGTTCATCAACCCGCGCGAGTTCATGGACCAGCAGCGTGAGAAGCTGGCCGAGGAGCGCGAGGCGAAGAAGAAGATCCCCGAGCAGCCCGACCGCGACGTGCTCGGCTTCTTGCTCGACCACGCGCCGCTCGAGCGGTGGGAGCGCGACGTGCTCTGGGCGATCCGCGCGGAGGCCTACTACTTCTGGCCCCAGATGCAGACGAAGATCATGAACGAAGGGTGGGCCTGCGTGGCCCCCGACACGCTGATCTTCACGGGCGAGGGTCTGTTGCCGATGCGGTCCCTCGTCGAGGCGCGCGGGGGCACCGTCTCGGATGGCGAGTCCGAGCGCGCGGTGATCGATCGCCACGTCATCCGCGACCACCGCACGATCACCGTCCACACGCGGCGCGGTCTGACGCTCACGGGATCGGACAACCACCGGCTGATGCGTCCCGACGGAAGCTGGAGCCGCATGGACGCGCTCCGCGTCGGGGACGCGCTGCGGGTGACGGGCGGGTGTGGTCTGTGGCCCGAGCGCGAGGTGCCCATCACCTGGACGCCGAAGACGACGCTGACGCTGCACGACGTGGCACGACGAGCCGGCACGTCGGTGTGGACCGTGCTGCGGCACAAGGCGGGCAAGCGGACCCGTCAGGGTGACGCGATCGCGATGGCGCTCCAGCACTACGAAGCGACCGAGCGCATCCAGCCCTCACGGCGCGCCACGATCACGGTGCCCGCCACGCTGGACGAGCGCTTCGGCGCGTTCCTCGGCTACCTCTGCGGCGACGGACACATCAGCACGGTGAAGCGCACCCTCGGGCTGACCACCGGCGATCGTCCTCAGGCCGAGCGCTTCGCGCAGCTCGCGACCGAGCTCTTCGACGTCCATCCGCGGATCCGCGAGGAGCGCGGCAAGCTCCGGGTCTCGATCTCGTCGCAGTCGCTGACCTCGCTCCTGGTCGATCACCTCGGGCTGACGACCGGACCCAGCGCGCGCGCCAAGGCGATCCCCGCGGCCGTGCTTCGCTCGCCCCGAGGCGTCGTGCGCGCGTTCCTCCGCGCGTACTTCGACTGCGACGGCCACGCCGGACCGAGCGGCGTGGTGCTCTCGTCGGCGAGCGAGACGATGAGCCGCCAGACGATGCTCCTCTTGCTCAACGAGGGCGTGCTCTGCCGCCGGCGGCTCGCGCGCGATGGCGTGTACCGGCTCGAGGTGAAGGGCGCTTCGGCCAAGCGCTTCGCCTCGAGCTTCGGGTTCGGCTTGGCACGCAAGCAAGCGGCGCTCGAGGCGTACGTGGACGCGCACCGCTGGATGAAGCGCGAGGACTGGACCGACGAGGTGGTGTCGATCGAAGAAGGTCGCGCCGACGTCTACGACATCACCGTCGCCGAGACCCACCGCTACGCCTCGGCGGGCTTCATCAGCCACAACAGCTACTGGCACAGCAAGCTGATGACCGAGAAGGTCTGCGACGACGGCGAGATCATCGAGTACGCCGAGCGCAACGCGGGCGTGATGGAGTCGGGCGGCGGGCGGCTGAACCCGTACAAGCTCGGGGTCGAGCTCTATCGCCACGTCGAAGATCGATGGAACCGCGGTCAGCACGGCAAGGAGTGGGAGGACTGCGACGATCTCGAGGCGCGCCGCAGCTGGAACCGCAAGGCGGGCGAGGGCAAGAAGAAGATCTTCGAGGTCCGCAAGCTCTACACGGACGTGACCTTCATCGACGAGTTCCTCACCCCCGAGTTCGCCGCCGAGCACAAGCTCTACGCGTTCGGCTGGAACGCGCGCAACGAGCGCTTCGAGATCGAGACCCGCAAGTTCAAGGAGGTGAAGGAGAAGCTCCTCTTTCAGCTCACCAACGCGGGGCAGCCCTTCATCCACGTCGAAGACGCGAACCTCGGCAACCGGGGCGAGCTGCTCTTGCGTCACGATCACCAGGGCATCGATCTCAAGGTCGACTGGGCGCGCGAGGTGCTCAAGGCGCTGGTGCGGGTCTGGCGAAGGCCCGTCGAGATCCACACCCGCATCGAGGGCAAGCCGAACCTCCTGCGCTTCGACGGCAAAGAGCACATCCAGCGTCCGCTGAAGTGATGCCAGGGGCGAGCGCGAGCGAAGAGCTGGACGCCGCGAGCGCGGGCGACGCGCTCACGACCTATCCGACGGCGCGCGCGTACTTGGCGAGGCAGCCCGACGGGTGGGACTCGCATCGACACTGCGTCGCGTCGTCGGAGCTCTTCACCTCGCTGCGTCGCAGCGGCGCGCTCGACGGGCTCGAGCCGCTCGTGGAGCTGGTGAAGGACGACGGGTCGGGCTGGCTCCCGGAGGTCGCGATCATGACGATCCTCTTGGCCCTTCGGGACACCCACT
>CAYZQM010000002.1:25419-25844 GCA_964480175.1 uncultured Sandaracinaceae bacterium | reverse complement strand
CTTCGGTGGCGGGGACGAGCCCCGATCACGAGAGAGCTTCCTGACGTGGATGGACGCGATCAACCGCCCGCTGGTGGTGAAGATCGACACGAGCGGCGGCCCGAGCGCGGCGCCGGAGCGCTTGTGTGAGCTGTGGGGACGCCTTCACCGAGGCACGCGGTGCGTGATCCGCGAGCGCCACGCGCAGGGGGCGCGGATCACCCTGCAACACCCCCGCGATCTGTGGCCCGACTTCGTGCACGAGTGGCGGCGGCGCGCGTTCCTCGCGTCCCTCGCGACGCACGGCGCCGCGCAGCCGCGCGCGGTCGTCCGCACGGTGGACGAGGGCACCGACTACGAGCTCGGCTGGTGAGGGCCTGCGTAAGAACGACCGAGGGCGCGCTGGAGACCCAATGGGTAGGCGCGAGGAGGGAGCTTGCTGGGTG
>CAYZQM010000002.1:0-25409 GCA_964480175.1 uncultured Sandaracinaceae bacterium | reverse complement strand
GGGTGCGAGCGACCGACGAGCAACGACGAATGCGGGGCTCCCACGCGGCCGAATGCAGCGGTGTTGTTCTTCTGCGGGCCCTGAGGCCTGGGCCGCTCAGCCCTCGAGCAGGTCTTCGGCGAAGACCCGCGCGAGCGCCATGATCGTGTGCTGCGGGTTCACTCCGAGGTTCGTCGGGATGACCGAGGCGTCGCACACGATGAGGCCCTCGTAGCCGCGGACCCGACCGCGCTCGTCGGTGACCGACCGCTGTGGATCGCGCCCCATCACGCAGCCGCCGAAGAGGTGCGAGAGGATCGCGAGATACGGGCGAGGATCGAGCGGCGCGTCCTCGAGGATCTTGATGTCCTTCGCCTCGATCTCGAACGGCATGCCGGCGATGCCGGGGATCACGGCGCGCGCGCCTGCCGCGACGTGCTGCTGCGCGAGCAGGTTCATGCCGCGCCGGAACTTCAGCATGTCGGTCCGATCGAGCGTGTAGCGGACGTTGGGCTTGCTCCCGAAGAACGAGGGCTTGACGGTGCCCGCCGACTCGGCGCGCACCGCGTGGCACCACATCGCGACGTGGCGGTACTTGCTGAGGCGCTCCATCAAGAGCTGACCGCCGCCCGCGAAGCGCGAAGCGACGAGCTCGAGGGGGACCGCGAGCGTCTCCAGCTTCAGCCCCGGATCGTCGCGGAACATCGTGCTCGCCCAGCCCTGCGTCGCGCCGACGTTCTGATCGACGGGCTCGTCGTACACCCCGAACATCCCGGTACCGGGGTGGGCGCGGAAGAACTCGCCGAGCGCGGGGCTCTTGATGCCCGAGCGCATGAGCAGCACCGGCGAGTGGGTGGCCGAGGCCGCGACCAGCACCGCCTTGCGCGCGCGGACGTAGAACGACGTGCCCCGCCGGTGGGTGTGGGGATCGTCGAAGTGCCCACGCACCCCGACCGCGCGCCGCCCCTCCATCACGATGCGATCCACCGGCGCAGAGCTCAGCACGTCGGCGCCGCGCTCGAGGATCTCGGGGATGAGCGTGATGTTCGTGCTCTGCTTTCGGAGCTTCTTGCACCCCTGCAGGCACTGCCCGCTGCCGGTGCAGCCCTTCACGTAGCGGCGCATGTAGTGGCTGTCCCACTTCAGCGCGTTGGCGCCCTGCATCGCGAGGACGTTCGAGCGGCCGAGCGCGACCGGCGGCACCTCCTCGACCGACAGCTCGCGCTCGAGATCGTCTTGGTGCGCGGCGATGCGCTCGCGCAGCGGCGCGCGTCCCCCGCTGCCGATGCCGTGCTCCTTGTCCCAGCGATCGAAGATGTCGCTCGGAGTGCGGACCGCGATCGCGGAGTTGACCACCGTCGTGCCGCCCATCGTGCGGGCCTGCACCACCGGCCAGAGCGCGCGGCCCATGGTGACCGTGTTGTTCCAGTCGTCCATCAGCGAGCGCAGCGAGCCGTACGCGCTGTTGGGGTAGTGCTCGGGATCGCGCCACGCGCCCGCCTCGATCAGCGCGACCTTGGCGCCCGCGCGCGAGAGCACCGACGCCGCCGCCGCGCCGCCCGCGCCGCTGCCGATCACCACGTAGTCGGCCTCGCCTTCGTAGGCGTTCTCCGTGCGATCGCGAAACGGTACGTGCGGCACGTCAGGTCACCCGCACGGTCTGAGGATCGGGCTCGTACACGGCGAGCGCGAAGCGCTCGCGGACCTTCGGGTGGGTGCCCCAGCAGAGGCCTCCCGGGAGCTTGAGCAGGAAGATGGCTTGGCGGACCAGGTAGATCGGGAACGAGGTGATCTTGTTCGCGTGCCGATCGCGCATGCCGCTCGGCAGCGCGAACGCGGGGAGCGGGACGAACACGGTGAAGAGCGGCGTCATGTGAAAGACGAGCGCGCCCATCACCACGCCGAGCCACAAGAGCGGCGAGGCTTCGCGGCTGAAGCGACGCAGAAAGCCATCGATGTCGCAGTCGGCCAGGCCCGGCAGATCGTGGGCGGGCGGGTACAGCGCGGTCAGCGCGGTGCGGACGAAGAAGCGCACGGGGCGCGGCACCATACCAGCGGGGCTGGTCTTTGGGGACGCTCGTTGGAAAGGGAGCCGGTCGGGCGCGACCCACGCAAGCCATGATGGGTCGATCTGATGTGGGTCCGTTCGTGATGCTGCTCGCCGCGCTGTGGCTCGGCGCGGGTTCTGCTGCAGAGGCGCAGACGATCACCTGGGTGCCGACGCCGGAGCCCGCGGCGCCGGATGGGCGACGCGAGGCGGAGGCGGCGCCAGCGACGGACACGGCGCCAGCGACGGACGCGACGCCAGCAACGGACGCGGAGCCAGCAGACGCGCCGGACGCGAGCAGCAGCGCCGTCGCAGACACCGAGACCGACGCGGAGGCGCCCGAAGTCGCGGTGGACGAGGGGACGCTGGTGATCGAGCGCGCACCGGACCGCGCGGAGGGTCGCGCGCTGTCGACGCCCCGTGTCGATCCCACTCGGGCGGAGCGCGCGCTGCGCAACCTCGCGTTCGCCGAGCAGGCGCTCGCCGAGGAGCGGGGTGCGGCGGACATCACCCTCGCGGTCGCGGTGAACCTCTACGTCGGTGGGGCGCTGCTCTCGATCGTCAGCGCGTCCCTCTTGGTGGGCATCGTGCTCGAGTCGGTCTGCTTCAACGGTGTCGTGGACGAGTGCCTCGACGGCCCGAGCTTTCTCGCGGGGCTCATCCCGTCGGCCCTGGGCGCCGTGTCGCTGCTCGTCGGAGCGCGGATCACCGAAGAGCGAGCCACCGCTCACTACCGCTCGCTCGACGCGCGCGCCGAGAGCCTCGAGACCCGTCGCCGCGCCGCTCCCCGCGCCGCGCTCGCGCCTCACATCGACCTGTCGATCGGCCTCGGGGCGCTCGGCGTCGTCGGCCGTTTCTGATCCTCGGATCCGGTCAGCCCGCTTCGGGCACGGGCGTCCCGCACGCGGGCGGCGGGTGATCACCCGCGGTCGGCACGATCTCCCGCTCGATGCTGATGCGCTCGCCGCGCGCGCTCGTCACGGTCGCGCGGATCCGGTGCAGACGTCCGACGCTGCACGTCGGGTCGTTGAAGATCGCCGCCCAGCCCAGCGACGAGCGCCGCCCTTCGGCGTCGGCCGGATCGAACATCGCGCCGCTCGAGGTGATCTGCGCGGGCTCGCTCTCGTCGGCCGGCTGGTGCTCGAGGGTCAGGCTCGCGAGATCCACGTCCATGCCCTCGATGCGAACGCTGACCCAGACGTGCCAGCCTCCCTGGGCGCCGCGGATCATCGGCAGCTCGTCGCCATCGGCGACCGGCGAAAAGCGCGCGGTGCCGGTGCCGAGCTCGAGCGTGACCTCGGGGTCGGGCTCGGGATCGATCGGCGCCGCTGCGCAGCCGAGCCCGAAGATCGCGAGCGCGATGGGAAGCACGCGCTTCACCGGGCGCGGCGGCGCGCGAGCAGCAGCGCGAGTGAAGTGAGCGAGAGCGCACCGAGCGCGAAGGGCGCGCTCCGGCCCGCGCTGGCGCTGCAGAGCAGACCGCCACCGGTGGGCTCGCGCAGGCGCGGGACGGTGCGGTTGTGATCGGTGAGCGCGGCCTCGATCGCGGCGACGTTGTCGACGATCACCTCACCGTCACCGTCGGTCTCCAGCCGGCTGATGCGCGCGTTCGCGGGCATGCTGCCGTCGTCCACCGAGAAGGGCCAAGTGTTGCCCGAGCCGCGGATGATCTCGCCGTTGCCGAGCTCGATGCGCCACGGCGCCTCGAACTGATCGAGGCTGGGCGAGCACTCGATGATGCGGTCCGCGGTGTGCGCGTTCGAGAGGTCGGGGAGGTTCGAGTTGAAGTCGAACGCGGGGTCGCGGGTCATCTCGTCCGCCGACATCGTGGTGTAGAAGCGGGTGAGGTAGGGATGCGCGGCGAAGAGCGCGGCGGTGCGCTCCATCGGCTCGATCGCCTGGGTCTCCACCGCGGCGAGGAAGGCCTCGGGCTCGAAGCCCTCGATGTCGGTCTCCGCGCCGGTCACGTAGCAGAACACGCAGCCGAGGAACTGGTCGAGGGTCACGCCCTCGGGCAGCGGATAGCTTGCGAGCGCGTCGCGCACGCCGTCGAAGGCACCGAAGTTCCCGATGACGCGCTGGAGCAGATCGCCCTCGCGACCCGTCCAGTCCTGCGCCGTGATGTCGTCCCAGGTTGCGCGCTCGAACGATCCGAAGAGCACCTCTTCGAAGGGCTCGGCGTCCGCGGCGAGCTCGGTGACGAAGCCCTGTCCGCCCGCCTGGTTCGCGGCGGCGATGACGACGTCGTTGTAGGTCGGTGCGGGGTTGAGCCAGTTGATCAGCGCCTCGTTCAGCTCGAGCGACATGTAGTTGACCGGGATGGCGCGGTAGCGGCCGAGCACCCAGACCATCACGCCCATGTCCTCGACGGCCGCGACCGCCGTCGGGCGGATCGGCACGGACGCGAGGCCGCTGCCGAAGTTGATCTGCACCGGCCGGATCGAGCCCGTCGAGTTGCCGCTGGTGAGGCGGAACGCCAGGAGGTTCATCCCGCCGCTGAGGTAGGGCTCGAGCGTCGCCGCGCCGGCCTCGTCGATCTGGTAGCCGTTGTCGTGGAGCCACTCGACCGCGGTGTCGGTGATGCTCTCGGACGTCGTGTCGATCGAGATGACCACGAAGTCGTACGGACCGACCGTGCCCTCGTTGACCACGCTGACCGGAGGCCGCCCACCATCAGCGGAGGCGCCCGCGTCGCCTCCGCCGGCGAAGTCGCTCTCCGAGACGCTGCCGGAGCGACGGAAGCCACGCCCCGAGCAGGTGCCTTCGACGCGCGTCGTCAGCGTGTACGTCGGGTTCGTCGCCGCCTGCAGCCGGGTGAAGGCGAGGTTCGACGAGACCGACACATCGGGGTTGCCCGCGACGGGGAGCACCCAGGCGAACGACTCGGCGTCGCCGGAGTAGAGGATCTGGATGGTCGCGGTGACGCTCCCGTCGTCTTCCACCGCGAACAAGATCCGCTCGGCGGCTTGGTTGATGGGCTGGCTGTTGTCGCAGAAGAAGCCGCCGCACGCGTAAGCGGGCGGGGCGATGAGCGAGCTGGCCAGGGCGGAGGCCGCGGCGATCGAGGTGGCGATCTGGGTCGGGCGGAAGGTCATGGCGGGCGCCAGGAGCAAGCCCCGATCCAACCTCGGTTGGCCCAACCCGGCACGCTCGCAGGGGCACGCGCGTTGCTCAGGGGCGCCCCGTGCGCCGCGTCGCTCTCCTCTTTACTCTCGCGCTCGTGCTGCCCGCATGCCGCAACGCCAGCGATGTCCTGCTGGGCCGCTTGGACGAGTGCGACCTGGTGACCGACGGCGAGCTCTCGCCCTACTTGCTCTCCGGGGTCTACCTGCCGGACCAGTGCTACACGGACTGCCTCGCGGGGGCGACGTGCGATCAGCTCGAGGACGCGCTGTTCTGCCGGACGGATCTCTCGCTGCTCATCGCGTGCGATCAGCGCTGCGCCTTCGAGTGCGACGACGGTGCGCTCTTGGCCATCGAGCAGCAGTGCGACGGGGTGGCGCAGTGCGCGGACGAGAGCGACGAGGCCGGCTGCCCGACGAACGAGGGGTCGGTGAGCTGTGGCGACGGCACCCGGGCCCGACGCTGCAACGGGAGCTGGGAGTGCAGCGACGGTCGCGACGAGCGCGACTGCTTCCCGACCTGCGACGGCGGAGCGCGCATCCTCTACGACTGGGTGCGCTGCGATGGATATCCCCACTGCAGCGACGGCGCCGACGAGGCCGGCTGCCCGCGCTTCGGCTGCGCCGACGGAACGACGGTGGTGCACCGCGACGGCGTGACCCCGCGCTGCAACGGTTGGCGCCAGTGCAGCGACGGCAGCGACGAAGAGGGCTGCGCCCGCCTCAGCTTCTCTTGCGAATGATCGGTATGCTCGCGCGGTGCACCTGCGCCGGGCCGTCATCGTCGCGTCGCTGAGCGCGAGCCTGCTCGCGTGCGGGGCGCGCACCGGGCTGAGCACGCCGGCCCCGTGCGAGGTCGACGACGACTGCGACGCGGGCGAGGACTTCTGCGCCGCGCGCAGCGCCTGCGTGGCAGGGTACTGCGCGCTGCTTCCGCCGCCCGACTGCGACGACGGCGATCCGTGCACCGTCGATGCGTGCGACGCCGACGCGGAGCGCTGCGTGAGCGCGCTGCGCGATCGCGACGCCGACGGATTCGGCGATGGCTCGTGCGGCGGCGACGACTGCGACGACCTCGATCCGTTCGTCCATCCCGCGGCCGGCGAGCGCTGCGCTGGCGGGCGCGACGAGGACTGCGACGGAACGTTCGACTGCTCCGATCTCGACTGCGACGGCGCGCCCGAGTGCGAGGGCTGCACGCCCGAGATCTGCACCGGTGGGCGCGACGAAGACTGCGACGGCGTGCGCGACTGCGAGGACCTGGACTGTGCGTGCTGCGAGCCGGAGGAGACGCGCTGCGCCGACGGGCGCGACGACGACTGCGATGGCGACATCGACTGCATGGACTCGTCCTGCGCGGAGGACCCTGCGTGCTGCGTGGCGATGCCCGAGATCTGCGACGGGCTCGATCAAGACTGCGATGGCGTGGCCGACGACGGCGTCGCCTGCTTCTTCATGGACGGCACCCCGATCGACGCGCTGCGGACCACGGTCTGCGGACGCGATTGGTACGCGTACGACGCGATCGACACCGCGAGCGCCGCGCCCTCTCCCGATCTGCGCGGCAGCGGTCGGGTCACCATCGCGCTCATCGACAGCCCGCTATCGTGCGGCGGCGCGGCGGTCGTGGTGATCGCGGACGACGTGCGCGACGGCTCGGGCGGCTCCCTGCGCGGCGCGTTCAACGTCTCGCCGCTGCGCAGCGGCGCGCTCTTGGTGAGCGACGAGCCCCGCGAGTGCTCGAGGCGCGCGGAGACCGGCAGCGTCGGGTGCGCGTGGGTCTGGGACCCATGCTGCACCGACGGCGCGATGGTGGGCTCGTTCGGATCGGACTTCTGCGTGACCGTCACGCTCACCGAGCCCGTCGGGGTGAGCAGCGTGGTGGTGATGGACGGAGCGCTCGAGACGCGGGCCGCGGCCTTCGGCGTGCCGATCGAGCTCTGCGGTCGGACGATCCCCGCCGTGCCCTGACGCGTCGCTGCGCCGACGAGGGAGCGCGGTCGGCAGGAGATTTGACCGCGCCTGTCGTCCCTCGTACCAGGAAGGGTCGCGATGTCCGAGCTCCACTCGACGCCACCTCCGCCCAAGCCGCGCAGCACGCGCGCGGTGGCGCTCACGATCCTCAAGGTCGTGGTGAGCGTGGGCCTGATGGCGTGGCTCATCCGCAGCATGCTCCTGCGCGACGGCGTCGATGGGCTCGTGGAGCGCTTGAGCACGCTCTCGTGGCCGTGGCTCGGCGCGTGTGTGCTGATCCACTTCGCCGCGGTCGCCGCGGGCACGCTCCGGTGGCGCGAGCTCTTGCGGGCGCGCGCGATCGACCTGCCGCTGGGCTGGCTCTACCGCACCTTCTTGATCGGGCGCTTCTTCGGCGCCTTCACGCCGTCGACGACGGGTCTCGATGGCTACCGCGGGATCGAGGTGGCGCGCCGCACGGGACACGGCGCGACGTCGGCCGCCGTGATCGTGATCGAGAAGCTCTTCGGCCTCGTCGGCATGGCGATCGTGTGCGCGGCGCTGCTTCCCTTCGGGCTGGTGCAGCGCCTGGGGATCACCGCGATCGCCGTCGCGCTCGGCATGGCCGCGGTCGCGGGGCTGGGGCTCTTCTTCGTCGGCTCGCCCGAGCGCGCGATGGGGCTCGCGCGGCTGTCGCCTGGCCCGTTGAAGAAGAAGGTGACCTCGCTGGCGAGCGCGCTCGCGGGCGCGGGTCTGAGCCGCGGGACGGTCGCCGCAGCGCTCGGGCTCGGCGTCATCACCCACCTGATGCTCTCGGCGACGTTCGTCGCCTCGGGCTTCGCGCTCGGCGTCGACGTCGGCTTCTTCGAGCTGCTCTCGGTGGGCAACGCGATCGTGCTCGCCGTGCTCTTGCCGGTGTCGATCGGCGGAGTCGGGGTGCGCGAGGGCGCCGCGGTGCTCTTGCTCAGCGGCGCTGGTGTGGCGACGACCGACGCGGTGCTGCTCGCGCTGCTCAGCTACCTGACGGGTCAGGTGCCGGCGCTGGTCGGCGGCGTCCTCCTGCTCGGCCAAGGCAGCGCGAGCGAGGCGCCGGCAGAGGCATCCCCGGCGCCGACGAACCCGTGATAGCGTCCGCGCTCTACCGAGGAGATCACGGATGACGAAGCTGTGGCTGGGGTGTGTCGTGGTGTTGTCGATGGGCGCAATGGGCTGCGGCAACCCGGTGCGCGCCCTGCTAGCGGAGCAGGACGCGCTGGCCGACACCGTGTGTCCCGTCTGTCCGGAGGCGACCGGCAACACCACCGAGCTGAGCTGTCGGGCCGACCTGGAGTCCACGACGACCGCGACGCAAGAGGCATGCATTCGCGACGTGTACGCCGACAACAGCGCCGAGCTCGCTCCCATCTTCGACTGCCAGCTCGACGCACAGCGCGACTTTCGCGCATGCGTTCGGACCGCGATCAACACGTCGTGCCCTCCGTCGAGCACCGACGTGGAGGCGTGCAACAGCCGCGCTTCCGCCGCGCGCGACCGGTGCGCGACTCCGTCCGCCGGCACGTCCGCGGAGCTCTCTGCCTGCCTCGGGATCTGATCGCTACTACTCCGCTTCGCGAGCCCGCACCCACGCCTCGAGCGTCGCCGGGTCCATCAGCGACGGGTCGGGCTCGCTCGACGGATAGGGCGTGAAGTCGAAGTACATGAGCTGACTTCCGCCGAGGCCCGGCGGCGGGTTCAAGAACGCCATCCCCAGCGCCTCTTCTCCCGTCGAGAGGCGCACGATCCGATCGTGGGTGCGGATCGCCTCGAGCGAGCGCACGCGCAGAAAGCCCGACGCCGGGATCGGAAGGCGCGCGCTCGGCGAGCTCAGCGGCATCTCCATCCCCGACCACGGGATCTCCGTGCTCACCGTCGGGTCCTCGAGCAGCAGCACCGAGCGGTGGCGCAGATCGGGCGGCGCCTCGAACGTCAGCTCGAGCGGCGGGTTCCACGTGCTCTCCATGAACGTCGCCACCACGATCAGCGCGCCCATGCCCAAGCCGACCACCGCGCCGATCGCGGCGCCGACGATCCCCGCGCGCTTGCGCAGCACGAAGTAGCCCAAGCCGCCGAGCAGCAGCGCTGGCGTCAGCAGGATGCAGATGCTCGCGAGCAGGATCGCGAGCGCGAGCCCTTCCATTCCGTCCATCGCCGCTACCTCCTCGTCTGGCGCTGGTGGACAGCGCTCCGGCGCGGCTCCAGAAGGAGGGCCGCATGGATCTCTCGTCGCTCCGCTTCGACAACACCTTCGCCCGGCAGCTGCCCGGCGATCCGCTCGTGGACCTGCGCCCGCGCAAGGTGAAGGACGTGATGTTCAGCGACGCACTGCCCACCAAGGTGAGCGCGCCGAGCCTGCTCGCGTGGTCGACCGAGCTCGCCGCGGAGCTGGGCTTGCCGACGGAGCTCGACGACGAGGGCAAGCGAGAGTGGGCCGAGGTGCTCTCCGGCAACCGCGTCGTGGAGGGCATGCGCCCGATCGCGACGCGCTACGGCGGTCACCAGTTCGGGAGCTGGGCGGGACAGCTCGGCGACGGACGCGCCATCTCGCTCGGCGAGCTGGTCACGCCCGTCGGTCGACGCGAGCTCCAGCTCAAGGGCGCGGGGCCCACGCCGTACTCGCGCCGCGCCGACGGACGCGCGGTGCTGCGCAGCTCGATCCGCGAGTTCGTGTGCAGCGAGGCGATGCATCACCTGGGGATCGCGACCACCCGCGCGCTCAGCTTGGTGGGCACCGGCGACGGAGTGATGCGCGACATGTTCTACGACGGGAACATCGAGCGCGAGCCGGGCGCGATCGTGTGCCGGGTGGCACCGAGCTTCCTGCGCTTCGGCCACTACGAGATGCTCGCAGACGACGGCGAGACCGAGCTGCTCGGCAAGCTCTTCGCCTACACGGTCGAGCACTTCTACCCCGAGCTCGGCCGCGATCCGCGCGACCCCGACGCGGTGCTCACCTTCCTGCGCGTCGTCGCCGAGCGCACCGTCGACGTGGTGAACGAGTGGCAGCGCGTCGGCTTCGTGCACGGCGTGATGAACACCGACAACCTCTCGATCCTCGGGCTCACCATCGACTACGGGCCCTACGGCTTCCTCGAGCCCTACGACCCCGCGTGGACGCCGAACACCACCGACGCGCAGGGGCGGCGCTACCGCTACGGCAACCAGCCCGCGATCGCGCTGTGGAACCTCGAGCGCCTGGCCGAGTCGCTCGGCGCGCTCTTGCTCCCGACGTTCACGATCGAGCGAGCGCAGCAGGCGCTCATCGAGGTGCTGGATGGCGCACGCGAGCGATCGATGTCGGGTCTGCGTCGCACGCTCGGCGAGAAGATGGGCGTGCGCGACGCGACGATCGAAGACGAGGCGCTCCTCCTCGAGGGGCTCTCGCTGCTCGCCGCGCACGGCGCCGACTTCACGCTGTTCTTCCGGCGGCTGAGCCAGCTCGTCGATCGGAAGGACGGCGCGCATCCGCTCGAGGACGTCTGGTACGACCGCTCGGGCGAGTGGCGGGCGCCCGTCGATGCGTGGCTCGAGAAGCTCTCGGCGCGCTGGGCGCGCGATCCCGTGGCCGATCGCGCGGCTGCGATGAACGCGGTCAATCCGATCTACGTGCCGCGCAACTGGCTCGCTCAGGAGGCCATCGACGCAGCGACCGCGGGCGACCTCGCGCCGCTGCACCGGCTGATGCACGTGCTGAAGCACCCCTACGACGAGCGACCCGAGCACGCGCACTTCGCGGAGAAGCGACCCGACTGGGCCCGCACCAAGCCCGGCTGCGCGATGCTCTCCTGCAGCTCGTGATCGGCAACACGTGATCACGGGAGCGGGTGCTCCTCGAGCGACGCGATGGCCTCACCCTCCGGCGCGAAGCACCAGCGCTCGACGATGCGTCGTTCGAAGTCGACGCGGAGAAAGCCGGGCGCGCGCTCGGGCTCACGCGCGGCGCGCTCGTCCTCGCGACGCGACAGCGTGCCGGCGTTGATGAGCCCCAGGTGATCGATGCGCCGCAGCATGAACTGGTGGGTGTGCCCGCCGATCATCCACGCCAGGTGATCGTGGGCCAGCAGCTCTCCGAGCGCGGCGTTCCAGCGCGCGACGTGATCGGTGGTCCTCGGATCGATGACCGCCATGTCGTCGCTGCCGACCCCGTGGCAAAGCACCACCGCGCCGGCGACGGTGGCGAGCTCGATCATCGGGGGCAGCGCCCGGAGAAAGGCGACCGCGTCGTCCGGGAGCGACGCGAGCGAGTGAGAGAACGGCAGATCGCGGGAGCGCTCTGCGAGGAGCCAGCGGTCGTGGTTGCCTGCGACGGTGATCACGTCGTGCGCGGCGAGCAGCTCGAGACAGGCGGGGAGATCTCCGTCTCCATCGGCGAGGTCGCCGACGCACGCCACCGCGTCGACGTTGCGCGCGGCGAGCGCATCGAGCGCGACCTCGAGCCGCGCGCGCTCGGCGTGCAGGTCGCCGAGCACGCCGAGCGTGCGCAGCGGCTGGCGCTTGGCGCCGGGGCCCTCGCGGCGCCGGACGAGCGGGCTCGACCTCATGCGCCACGCTACCGCGCGGCGATACGGACGCCATCGCGCGACAGCACGGCGCATCACGACTCCTTCAACAGGCGCATCAGCGCACGGATGCCGGTGAGCACCTCGGCGCCCTCTTGGGATCGGGCGACGGTGCGCTCGAGATCGTGCAGCACCCGATCGAGGCGCTGGTCGTGCGCGGTCGCGGCGCGACGCCACGCGGCGGCCTCGAGCTGGGTGCGCTCTTCGAGCGCTGCGAGCTGACCTTCGATCGCTCGGCGATGGGCCTCGCGGGCGTCGCGCTCCGCGTGGAGCTCGCTGCGCAGGACGTCGAGCGCGTCGGAGAGCGACAACGCATCGGCGTGCGGGACCTCGGCCTCGCCGCGGGCCGCGCGCAGGCGCTCGTGGGTGTGGAGATAAAAGGCGTGGATCGGACGAAGCGCCATCGATCCGATGAACGCGATGGCGAGGAGCCCGCCGAGCTCGCTGCCGAGGAGCGGGGCCGCGGCGATCGCGAGGAGCGCGCCGGCCGAGTGCAGGCCGATCGCCAGGAGCAGCGCGCGCCGGGCGCTGCGCTCGGCGAACTGCACCTCCGCGTCGTCGACCGAGAGCCCACGCCGCTGAGCGCTTCGCTGCCGCGCGAGCGTGCCCCGCGCGGCGAACGTCAGGTCCCACGGCAGCCGGACCACCCCGACCAGGCCCGAGACCAGCGCGACGACGGCGACGACACGAAGGAGGAGCGCGCCATCGACCCACTGGAGCTGATGGGCGATCAGCGCCGCGATCAGGAGGACGGTGGTGAAGAAGAACCCGAGGCGGCTGAGCATGGCGTCGCCATGGCAGGAGGCGGTCCAGAGCACACCACCGTCAAAAACCAAATGAACACAGCCGTTCGCGCTCAACCACGTCGATTTGACCGTGCATCGGCTGCACTCGAAGCGCTCATTTCGCGTACACCGATCCACCCGTCGGACCTCCGAGGCCGCCTTCGGCGACCGACAAGCGTTCTCGGTTGCGCCGGGCCGCGACGGGGCCCACACCTCCGGCCATCGGCTCGGGCCTGCGCACGCGCGGCCGCCGCCACCCCCTCATGTCGCTCGCCCACAGCGAACCTCCGCGCACCCAGTGGCGCGACCTGGTCGAACTGACCAAGCCGCGCATCACGTTCATGGTGTTGATCACCGCGGCCGGCGCGTTCGCGCTCGCACCCCGCAACGGCTGGTCGGCGGGATCGCTGGTGCTCGCGCTCGTGGGCATCGTCCTGATCGTCTCGTCCGCGAACACGCTCAACTGCTGGCTGGAGCGCGAGTCCGACGGGCTGATGACCCGCACCAAGAACCGCCCGCTCCCCGCCGGTCGGCTCCGCCCCGAGGTCGCGCTCACGTTCGGTCTCTTCCTCGGTGCGCTCGCCGTGCCGCTCCTCGCGCTCACGGTGAACCCGCTCACGGGCCTGCTCGCGGCGATCGCGCTGGTCTCGTACGTGTGGATCTACACCCCGATGAAGCGCCGCAGCTGGTTCGCGCTCATCGTGGGCGCCGTCCCCGGCGCCATGCCGCCCTTGATGGGCTGGACCGCCGCCACCGGGAACCTCGATGCGCCCGGCATCGTGCTCTTCGGCATCCTCTTCGTCTGGCAGCTGCCGCACTTCTTGGCGATCGCGACCTTCCGCGAGCGCGAGTACACCCGCGCCGGCCTCAAGGTGCTGCCCGCGGAGCGCGGCATGTTCGCGACCAAGATCCACGCGCTCGTCTATGCCGGGGCGCTGGTCCCCGTGACGCTCTTGCTCGTGCCGCTCGGCGTCGCCGGCACCACCTACCTGGTCGTGATGGGCCTGGGCGGGATCGCGTTCGCCGCGCTCTGCGCGAAGGGTCTCTGGTCCAAGACCGGCAAGGACGACATCCGCTGGTCGCGCGCCGTGTTCTTCGCGTCGCTGGTGTACGTCCCGCTCCTCTTCGCCGCGCTGACGCTCGACCTCGCCGCGCGCACGTTCTTCTGAGCCGATGGCGTCGCGCCGCATCGCGCTGGGGCCCCTGGCGATCGCGGTGACCCTCGTCGCGATCGCATGCAGTGGTGAGCCGACGCCGCAGCTCGACGACCTGTTCCGTGTCGCCGACTTCGAGCTGACCGACCAAGACGACGCGCCCTTCCGCGTCGCCTCGCTCGACGACCAGGTCTGGGTCGCGAGCTTTCTGTTCACGAGCTGCGGCGCGACCTGCCCCACGCTCGCGGGCCACCTCAGCAACCTCCAATCGCGCTTGAGCGGCTACCGGGGCCGCGTCCACATCGTCTCGATCACGGTAGACCCCGAGCACGACGATCCCGCTGCGCTCCGCGCCTACGGCGAGCGCTTCGGACGCGACCCGGCGATGTGGACGTTCCTCACCGGCGATCCGCGGCAAGTGCGCGAGGTGCTGCAGCGCGGGTTCCTCCAGCCCGATCCCGAGCGGCGCGAGATCGAGGCCGCCCCCGGCTACGACGTCTTCCACGGGACCAGCGTGCTGCTCGTGGATCGCACCCGCACCTGCCGGGGCGTCTTCCCGCTGGGCGGCGACGGCATCGACACGCTCGTCCGCGCGATCGAGCACCTGCTCTGATCGACGCGATGCGGCGGGGACGACGCCGAGCGCATCTCTTCAGCCCTCCGCGCAGAACTTCCCCCGCTGCCCTCCCATCGGTGACACTGTCGTCTCCCCGAACGGAGGACCTCGTCGAATGAAGACCTGTGCGGTGATCTTGGCTGGTGGTGAGGGCACGCGCCTCAGCGTGCTGACGGCGAAGCGGGCCAAGCCCGCGGTCCCCTTCGGCGGCAAGTTCCGGATCATCGACTTCGTCCTGTCGAACTGCACCAACAGCGGGCTCTTCGACGTGATGATCCTCGCGCAGTACCGCCCCCACTCGCTGATCGATCACATCGGCGCGGGCGGGCCGTGGGAGCTCAACCGCGAGCGCGGCGGCGGCGTCCGGATCTACTCGCCGGTTCTCGGGGACGGCCGACGCGGTCCAGCAGAACTTCCTCTTCATCAAGGATCGAAGGCCTCAGCTCGTGCTCCTGCTCAGCGGCGATCACATCTACCGCATGAATTACCAGGAGCTGATCGACTTCCACATCGCGCGCGGCGCCGACGCGACCGTCGCCACGATCGACGTGCCCGACGAGGACAAGTCCCGCTTCGGCGTGTGCCAGACCGACACCGACGGACGCATCACGCACTTCGTGGAGAAGCCCAAGACGCCGGTGCCGGGGCTCGGCTCGATGGGCATCTACGTCTTCGACTACCGCGTGCTCGATCGGGTGCTCCTCGAGGATCACGCGATGGCGAGCTCCAACCACGACTTCGGCAAAGACATCCTGCCCCGCATGATCGGGCGCGGTGAGCGCGTCTTCTCGTGGCACTACCGGGGCTACTGGCGCGACGTCGGCACGCTCGAGTCGTACTGGGAGGCGCACATGGATCTGCTCGGCTCCTCGCCAAAGTACGACCTGAACGATCTGGGCTGGCTCATCCACACCCGCAGCGAGAACCGGCCGCCCGCGCGCGTCGGCAACGGCGCCACGCTGAGCGACTGCCTCATCGCGCACGGCTGCGAGATCATGGCGGGCGCCACGGTCGAGCGGAGCATCCTCTCGCCTGGTGTTCGGGTGGAGCCCGGCGCGGTGATCCGCGACTCCGTCGTCCTCTTCGACACCGTCGTCGAGCGCGACGCCGTCGTCGAGCACGCGATCCTCGACAGCCGCTGCCGCATCGGACGCGGCGCGCGCATCGGCAAGCAAGGCAGCGACGCGCTCGCGGTGGTCGGCAAGAGCGCGCGCGTGCCCGGCGGCATCACCGTCGCGCCCGGCGCCGAGGTCGGAGCCGACGTCATCGCCTCGGACTTCGAGGGCTCCACCGAGGTGCCCGCGGGCATCCAGCTCTTCACCAAGCGCAAGCCGCACGAGCTGTGAGTCGTTGACGCGCTGCGCAACGCGCCGCGGGGCTGCTTTGCTCGCCGGATCTCGCTGACGCTCGTGTAGGATCCGCCGCGATGCGGATCTTGATTCGCGCCCGACCGCGCGACCCCCACGAGCGAGAACGACCCCGTCAGCGCGGTTGGATCGCAGCGCTGCTTCTAGCGCTGCTCGCGGGCTTGCTCGCGCCGCCCGTCGCGCACGCCACGCCGCAAGACCTCTACGGGTTCGGCGGACGCTCGCCCGGCCTGGGCATGACGGGCGTCTCGTTCGTGTGCGACTGGGAGGCCGTCTACCTCAACCCGGCCAACCTCGGCGGCGCCCGCAATCGGCGCCTGGCGTTCTCGGCGAGCGCCTCGGTCTACGACCTCCACGTCGACGGAGAGCGCTTCCCGCTCGAAGCGGCGCGCGGCACCACGATCGGCTTTCAGCTCCCGCTGCCCTTCGGCGACGTCCTCGAGGATCGCCTCGTGCTCGGCGGTGGCTTCTACACCCCGACCAACGTGCTCTTGCGCGGCGACGTGAGCTACGCGGACGTGCCGCAGTTCTCGGTGCTGAACCGCGCGCAGTCGATCGCGGTGCAGGTGGGATTGGGCTTCGACTTCCACGGCATCGTCGATGGCCTGCGGCTCGGCCTCGGCATCTCGGCGCTCGCGAACGTGTACGGCGATCTCTTGGTGCGCCTCGACGAGTCGAGCGCGTTCGTCTCCACGGTCGAGACCCAGCTGCTCACCGCGTTCTCGCCGATCGCGGGCGCGACCTTCGCGCAGCCCGACTGGGGCGTCGGCGTGGTCTACCGCCACGAGGTCCGATCCGAGCTGAACCTCAACATCGTGGTGCGCGATCTGCCCGTGCCGCTGCCGATCGTGACGGTCGCCGGCATCATCCAGTACGACCCGGCCCAGCTCGCGATCGAGGGCTACTGGCTCCCCGATCCCAACATCCGGATCATCGTCAACGCGACCGCGCGCTTCTGGAGCTTCTATCCGGGGGCCGCGCGCCCGACGACGATGAACAGCTTCATCGCGCCGGCGCCGAACTACTCCGACACGGTGTCGCCGCGCTTGGCGATCGAGGGGACGCTCCGCGACGGCAACCTCACCGCGCAGCTCCGGTTGGGCTACGCGCTCGAGCTCTCGCCGGTGCCGGCCGCGCGCATGGCGCCCGCGCGGAACGCGGACGGCAGCGTGCGCCTCGACGGCGATGGAGATCCCATCCTCGCGGCGAACCGCTCCCTCGACCACGATCGCCACGTCATCACCGCAGGCTTCGGCTTCGACCACGCGTTCAGCGAGCACCAGCACATCATCTTCGACCTCTACGGACAGCTGCACGCGGGCGTCGATCGCCTCCACCCGATCTTCCGCGATCGCGACATGAACGCGCCGCTCGACGTCGGCGTCGGCATGGTCTCGGGCGGGATGATCTTCGTCGGCGGCTGGACCCTCGCGGCGGAGTTTTGAGCATGAAGACGAACCCCTTCACGCTGCACGCCCTCACGCTGCACGCCCTCACGCTGCCCGCCCTCACGCTGATCGCCATCGCGCCGTTCACCGTGCTCCTCTCGGCTCGGCCGGTCGCCGCGCAGCCGATGGACACGTACGGGATGAGCTCGCGCTCCGTCGCGATGGGCGGCGCCGTGTCCGCCGACGTCGAGGACATCTCCTCGAACTACTACAACCCCGCCGGCTTGGTGCGCGGTGATCACATGCGGATCGGCCTCGGCTGGTTCGGCGCGTTCCATCAGCTGCAGGTCGACGGCCTCAACAGCAACGTCGATCCGGTCCACGGCCTCACGTTCGGGCTCGCGGTGCCCGCGACGCTCGACCGGAACTTCCGCTTCGCGTTCGGGCTCGGCGTGCACCTCAACGACGATCGCCTGTCGCGCACCCGCTCGCTGCCGCAAGCGCGTCCTCGCTGGGAGTTCTACGACAACCGTCCGCACCGCACGTACCTCGCCGCGCACCTCGCCATCGAGCTCTTCGAGGTGATCCGGATCGGCGGCGGCATCTCGTTCCTCTCGTACGGCGCGAACACGCTGTCGGTCCGCGGCGACCTCGACATCGCGATGCCCGATCTGGGCTCGCGCCTCGAGCACGAGATCCGCGCGGACCTCACCACCATCCGCTACCCGCAGATCGGCATTCAGGTGCAGCCGATCCCCGAGCTCAGCTTCGGCCTCGTGTACCGGGGCGGCTTCGCGCTGAGCAACACGCTGGTCGCCGAGGTCGACGCGAGCGTGCTCTCCGGAGGTCTCGCGCCGCCCTTCGACGGCTACTTCTACCTGTTCAGCGAGTCGGTGAACGCGTTCGTCCCGCAGCAGGTATCGCTCGCGGGCTCGTGGTCCCCGACGCCGCAGTTCACCCTCAACCTCGAGGTCACCTGGGTGAACTGGAGCTCGTACATCAGCCCGGTCGGCACCTCGGACGTGCTCTTGGATCTCGACATCCCCGCCGAGCTCGCGGACACGATCTTCGTGCCGACGATCCGCGGCAGCCGGCCCATCGCGGCGAACTTCGAGGATCGCTTCGTGCCGCGCGTGGGCGTCGAGGGCGTCGCGTACGAAGACCCCAGCATGGTGGTCCGGGTGCGCGGCGGGTTCTTCTACGAGCACTCCCCCGTGCCCAACCAGAGCGGCATCACCAACCTCGTCGACACCGATCGCATCGCCTTCTCCGCGGGCGCGGGCCTGCGCCTCACCGATCTGCAGCCGCTCATCGACGGCTTCCTCGCCTTCGATCTGCACCTGCAGTACGCGCTCTTGCCGGACCGCACGATGCAGAAGTTCTCGCTCACCGATCCGACCGGCGACTACGTCGCGGGCGGCCACATCTTCGCGGCCGGCCTCTCGATGGAAGTGGGGTTCCGATGAAGCACGGAGCGATCACGCGGTGCGCGCTCACCGCGCTCTTCCTCCTCAGCGCGCTGGGCGTGTCCACGGGCTGCAGCCTGCTGGGCACGGGCCCGAGCGATCCCGAAGGGCTGCCGCACGCAGGCGTCGGCCCCTACCGCGATCTCACGCCCGCCGAGACCAACCTGAGCCGCGCCGGTGTGCCGGTGCTCTTGCGCGGCACCGCGGCCGAGCGCCCGATGATGGCGGGTCTCCACCTCTTCTACGCGGGCGCCTCCACCCGCATCGAGGAGCCCGACGCGGGCATGCCCGACGCAGGCGAGGATCTCGACGCAGGCGTGGCCGACGCGGGCGAGATGCTCGATGCTGGCGTGGCCGACGCGGGCCCGCCCGAGATGCCCGGCGAAGACGTCGACTGGGACGCGTTCGACGAGGGGCGGCGCATCTTCCGCAGCGCGCCGCGCGACAGCGACTGGGGCTTCGACACCGGCAGCGCCGTGCTCACGGTCCCGACTGGGAAGGCGGCTACGTCACCGAGCCGTGGGCGCTCGAGACCGACGATGGCGCGCTGCTCTACTACGCCGCGGCCGGCGGCATCGGCGTCGCGCGCGCCAGCGGCATCGACGGATCGTTCACCCGCGTCGGGACCGCGCCGATCCTCGGCGTGAGCGAAGGCGTCGCGCCGCGTTGCCCCGCGGTGGTGCGCACCGACGACCTCGGCTTTCCTCCCCAGATCGATGGCGGTGTCCCGCCCCCCTCGCTCTTCGAAGAGGCCGCGTTCTACATGGTCTACGAGCTGGGAGGCACCTTGCACTTCGCGAGCTCGAGCGATGGTCTGTCGTTCACCGAGCGCGGCTCGATCGAGGTGCCTCCGCTGGAGGCGCGCGACATCCGCGACGGCGGTCCGCTCGAGGTCGGTTGTCCCGGTGTGGGGATCGCGGAGCCCAGCTCGGGCCGACGATTCTTGCGCGTGTACTACGAGGCGCGGCGGGACAACGGCGCCGTGTTGCTCGGGCTCTTCGCGACCAGCGACGGCGTCACCTTCGAGTTCCATCCCACGCCGGTGGTGACCGATCGCGATCGACGCATGCCCGCGCCGCACATCATCGATCCGCGCCTCTCGCTGCTCTTTCATTGGCGCCCCTCGGTGAGCGCGGGCGTCTCCGTCGGCGAGTTACGCGTCGGCATGGCGCCCGGTGGCGCGGTGCTCACCGGCGGCACCCGCTGAGCGCTGGCGATGCGGATCGTCGGCGGCGCGCTCTCGGGGAGGATCTTCTCGGGCCCGGGCGGCGATCGCACGCGCCCCACCTCGGAGCGGGTACGAGAGGGGATGTTCTCCGCGCTCGAAGCGCGGGGTGTCGTCGAAGGCGCTCGGGTGCTCGACGCGTACGCGGGCACGGCGGCGCTCGCGTTCGAAGCGCTCTCGCGCGGCGCGTCGAGCGCGGTCTCCGTCGAGCGCGACGCGCGCAGCGTGAAGGCGATCGTGAGCGACGCGCGCGCGCTCGGCCTGGCAGGACGCCACGAGGCGTTGGCCGCGGACCTGGAGCGGGCGATCGGCCGCCTCGGGACCGCGCCCTTCGATCTCATCTTCTGCGATCCCCCCTGGGCCGACCTGTCCCGTGCGGTGCTGGTGCTGCGGCGCCTGTCGGAGCACCTCCTGGCGCCGAGCGGCCGCGTGGTGCTGGTGCACGCGGCGCGGGACGCGCACCCGGCGCTGGGATCGGACGCCCTTCCCTTGGCGATCGACGCCGACTACCGCTACGGTGACACCGCCGTGGTGATCTACGGCGCGGCACCGTCGCAAGAGGAGCCTCCCGCTGAGGGCACCCCGGACGACGACGACCACCACGACGAAGCGAAGGCGACATGACCACCGCGATCTACCCCGGCTCGTTCGATCCCATGACCAACGGTCACCTCTCGATCATCCAGAGCGGATCGTCGCGGTCCTGAAGAACCCGAAGAAGGAGTCGCTCTTCACGGTGGACGAGCGGGTCGAGATGATCCGCGAGACGTTGGCGGGCAAAGCCAACGTCGAAGTCGACTCGTTCGACGGCCTGCTCGTCGAGTACTGCAAGAAGAAGAACGCGCGCGTCGTGCTCCGCGGCCTGCGCGCCGTCGCCGACTTCGAGTACGAGCTACAGATGGCGAACATGAACCGCCACCTCAACGAGAACGTCGAGACGGTCTTTCTGATGGCGAACGACGCCTACTTCTACGTGAGCTCGAACCTGGTGAAGGAAGCGGCGAAGCTCGGCGGCGACGTCACCCGGCTGGTGCCGCCGCAGATCGCGACGCGCATGACGGCCAAGCTGGGGCCCGCGACGTCGCGCGCATCGAAGTGAAGGACGGCTCGGAGGCGCGCTGGGCCGAGCACATCACCGAGCGCGCCCGCGAGCACTGGACCGAGGCGCGCCTGCGGGAGCTGTCGCGCGACAAGACCCTGCTCCTTCCTCCCGTCGAGGCCGCCCCGCTCCTGCGCGCGCTCTCGATCCTGCGCGCCGACGGATCGATCCCGCCCGATCGCATGCGCAAGTACCTGCAGATCAACCACATGGTCGCGGTGCTCGGCCCGTCGATCCGCGAGCTGGTGGCGAGCCGGGCGTGCGTGCGCGTCATCGATGCGGCGTGCGGCAAGAGCTACCTGTCGCTCTTGCTCGCGTGGGTGCTGCGGGAGCGCTACCAGCACCCCGTGCGGGTGCTGGGCGTGGATCGGAACACGACGCTCATCGACGACGTGAAGCGCATCGCGGCGCTCTCGGGGTTGGATGACCTCGTGCGCCACGAGGCGGCGAACCTCGAGCAGCTCGACGTGCGCGCGGCGTGGGAGCGCGCCTGGGGAGAAGCGCCCGCGATCGACGCGCTCATCGCGCTGCACGCGTGCGACACGGCGACCGACGACGCCATCGCGCTCGGCGTCTCGCTCGAAGCCACCCTGATCGCGGTGGCGCCCTGCTGTCAGGCCGAGCTCGCGCGCGGATGGGCCGCGCTCCGCGGCGGCGATCGGGAGGCCTTCGGCGCGATCCACGGCGCGCCGCACCTGCGCCGCGAGATCGGCGCGAGCGTGACCGACACGATGCGGACGCTGCTCTTGCGACGCCGCGGCTACCAGGTCTGGCCCATCGAGTTCGTCGGGAGCGAGCACACGCCGAAGAACACGCTGCTGCGCGCGATGCGGCGCCCAGACGGCGATCCGAGCCAAGGGCCCGACGCGGCGGCGGCGAGCTACGGGGCGCTGGTGCACGCGACCGGCGGCGTCGAGATCGCGCTGCGCGCGCGTCTGTCGCTCGACGCGCCGGCGGGTGTCGGGCCGCGACGTGCCTGAAGGCGACACCCTCCACCGACTCGCCGCGCGGCTGCAGCCGCTGGTGGGCCAGCGCATCGAGCGCCTCGAGCTGCCGCGAAAGAACGTGCGGCCCGACGCGTACACCGGACGCGCCATCACCTCGATCGAGGCGATCGGCAAGCACCTCCTCATCCATCTGGATGGCGGGGTCACGCTGCGCAGCCACCTCAAGATGCACGGCAGCTGGCGCCTGCTCGGCGCGGGCGAGCCCGATCCCCGCGGCGCGGACGTCGTCGTGATCTTGCGAACCGGCGATCACCTCGCCGTCTGCAAGAGCGCGCCGGTGGCCGAGCTGGTGAGGACACGGGATCTGACCCAGCGGCGCGACGCTCAGGTGCGCGGTGGGCTCGGCGATCTGGGCCCCGATCTGCTCGGCGCCGAGCTCGATCCCGAGATCGTCGCGCAGCGCTGGCAGCGCGCCTCGCAGGCTACGATCGCCGAAGCGCTGCTCGATCAGCGCCTCGCGGCCGGCATCGGCAACGAGTGGAAGAGCGAGCTCTGCTTCATCGTGAAGGTGAGCCCCTTTCGGGCCCCCGCTCAGGTCCCGATCGAGACGCTGGTGACGCTCGCGACCGAGGCGCGGGTGCGCATGCGGAAGAACGTGGTGGGGCGACCGAAGCTCTACCCGATCGATCGGGGTCGAGCCGTGGGACGCACCGCGCGCTTCGATCGCAAGCCCGGCAAAGGTCCGCTCTCGGTCTACGGGCGCGCGGGCGAGCCTTGCTACGACTGCGGCGCCATCATCGAGCGACGCGTGCAGGGGACGGATACGCCGCGATCGACGTACTGGTGCCCGCGCTGTCAGCCCTGATGGGCGGTGCGACGCGTCCCTTGGGCGAAGCTCAGTCGAGCCGGACGATCCGGCCGGCGGCGTCGGTCTCGGTCTCGAAGAGGTAGAGCGCGTCCGTACCCTCGTCGAACGTCATGGCGTAGTCGCCCGAGGTGCCCAGCGTGCTGATCACGCCGAAGGCCGTCGGCGAAGCGCTGGCGGGCGCGCCGAACGCATGCACGTCGCCGCTGTTGCTCCGGGCGTACAGGTAGCTAGGCGCGCTGCGCGAGTCGAGGGTGACCGCGGAGTGGAGCGTGCTCGTGTCGAGCGCACCGAGAAAAAGCGGGGTCGCGGTGATCGCACCTCTCGCGATGCGGTAGATGCCCTCGCCGCGCACGCCGTTCGACGCGACGTAGAGGTACAGGCCGTCGGCCGCGAGGCCGACGACGTACCAGACGCTCGTGTTGGTCCCGAGCAGCGAGGGCGTCGCTGCGCCCGAGAGCGGCAGGGTGTAGAAGTCGGCGCTCCCCGACGTGCGGCGTGTCGCGTAGACGATCGAGGTACCGTCGCTCGCGATCGCGTGGCTCGCTGAGGTCGAGGGATACGAGGGCGAGAGATCCCAGCTCGTCGGGCCCCACACCGCACCGTCTCGGATGCGGAACACCCGACTCGCGCTCGTCGTGGTCGTGGAGTCGACGCTGAAGAGCGCGCTGCCCGCGGCGACCAAGTCGTAGCCGAGGTGGACGGCCGTCAGGCCCTCGGCCGAACCGCGCGCCACGGCGGTCGCGCCCGACGTGAGGGGGATCTCGAACACGGTGGTGGTACCGCCCATGTAGAGGGTGCCCGCGCTCGCGCTCATCCCATACTCCGTCGCCGCGGAGCTGGGGAAGGTGATCGCCATGTCGGTCGCCACACCGCGGATGCCCGTGTATGGGACATCGCCGATGTTCAGCGCGCTCGTGCTGCCGACCATCACCGCGACGTACACCTCGGTCCCCGGCGACAGCACCCTCGCGGGCGGCGCGAGCGCGCCGTCGGTGGTGCAGGCGAACTCTTGGCCGCCGCTGTCGAAGAGCGCGATGGGCCCCGCGTCGGTGCCGAACGAGACGCCGTCGTTCGTCGCGGTGTAGCGGTACCAGTGGATGTTGCCGGTCGACGGGAAGCACGACGGCGCATCGAAGCGGCGGCTCGAGGTGGGTGTGATCGCACCCGATCCGGTCACGCTCTGCGCGACGACCCACGACTCGCCCGTGGCCAAGCTCAGCTCGCTGACCCGGACCTCCGCGCCCTCGAAGCGCTCGGCCGTCGCCTCCGTCGCGACCCAGATGTACGAGGCGCCCGCGGGCCCTCCGGCGGTGAACGCGATCGTATCGGCGTTCGCGCGGCAGTTGCGCGAGATCCGCGGGGTGGCGAGCGGGTCGCACTCGGCCAGCACCTCGACGTCGAGATCGCTCGCGCCGAGGGTGGGCGCGAGGTTCTGCACCTCGACCAAGAGCACGGTGCTCGCGCTCGCCTTGTCGAAGCGGATCACGGCGTCGACGCCGTGGATGTCGCCGTACGTCGCGGTGTCGTCGCACGAGATCGACTGCGGCTCGCCCCACGTGGGGCCCATGTCGAACGAGGCGTACGCGCCGAGGGTCCAGGTGTGGGCGCCCCCTGGGCTCGCGGGCGCCACGTACCCCGCGCTCGCGGTGGTGAGCGGCGCAAAGCACCCCTCGCCTGCCGCCGACGAATCGCTCGCCGCGATCTCCTCGGAGAACACCGTCATCGCCGGGGAGCCCGCGGCCGACGGCGCGTGGCGCACCACGTGGATGTAGTAGTCGCCCGCAGGCACGTCCAAGTAGGCCTCCCAGGCCGAGGCGTACCAAAGGCAACGCTCGCTGACGGCGCCCGTCCCCGTGCAGCTGCCCGACGTGACCTCGAGGTTGAGGTAGCTGCTCGTCGTGGTTTCGTCGGACGCCGCGCCGACGTGCAGCAGCGAGCCGCCGAGCGCGACGGTCGGCGTGGTCTTGAGCACGTGCAGGATCAGATCGGCGCCGACGGTGTTGGGATCGCACGACGCGCCGTGATCCTCGATCGTCGCGGCGCCCTGCGGGAGCGTCCACGTCGTCCGTCCCCCCGCGGTCACCCCGCTCGAGGCGGGCAGCGGCTCCGAACACGACTCGC
Source organism: uncultured Sandaracinaceae bacterium (assembly GCA_964480175.1). Taxonomy (GTDB): domain Bacteria; phylum Myxococcota_A; class Polyangia; order Polyangiales; family Sandaracinaceae; genus CAYZQM01. The sequence continues at coordinate 677 of CAYZQM010000002.1, read as the reverse complement.
CCGTGTTCGCGGTGCAGTCGGCGCGGCAGTCGTCTCCGTCGACCGTGTTGCCGTCGTCGCACGCTTCGACACCCGCGACGAGGCCATCGCCGCATTCGGTGACGCAGACCGACGGCGCGCCCGAGCAGAAGTAGCCCACCTCGGCGACGCAGCTCGCGCTGCAGCCGTCGCCGTCCGCCGTGCCGCCGTCGTCACACCCCTCGGTGCCGGCGACGATTCCGTCCCCGCACACGGAGACGCACGCGCTCGGCTCGCCGGTGCAGAGAAAGCCGACCTCGATCGCGCAGCTCGCGCTGCAGCCGTCGCCATCGACCGCGCCGCCGTCATCGCAGCCCTCGGTGCCGAGCACGAGGCCATCGCCGCAGACCAGGACACAGCTCGAGGGCATCCCGGTGCACGCGTGACCGGCCTCTTCGATGCAGCTGGCGGAGCAGCCATCGCCGCCGTCGGTGTTTCCGTCGTCGCAGGTCTCGGTGCCGTGGACGGCGCCATCGCCGCACACCGCGGCGCAGCTGGACGGCGTGCCGGTGCAGGCCCAGCCGGTCTCGAGTCCGCAGCTCGCGTCGCATCCGTCGCCCCCGACGGTGCCGCCGTCGTCACAGGTCTCGGCGCCGACCACCGAGCCGTCACCGCACAGGCTCGCGCAGGCCGACGGTTCCCCATCGCACGCCCAGCCC
>CAYZQM010000001.1:75704-87430 GCA_964480175.1 uncultured Sandaracinaceae bacterium | reverse complement strand
ACGCCTGGGAGAGGGTCAAGGAAGGCGTCGACAGCGCGCGGCCGCACCGAAAGCTCTTTTCTTGATCGTGGTGCTGGATAGCGGCGTGCTCGGCAGCTTCTGCGCCCGAACTCGATCACGAACAGGACGATGGCTGCCGCCCAAAGCGCATAGGCGGTTCCATGCAGCATGGCCTGATAATCCGTGATGAAGATACTGGCCCAGAGAAACACACCGCCGAGGTGGACAGTGACCAGGCTGAGCCAACTGCCGCCGAGCTGCGGCGCTTGCTCTGCCAGGAAAAACCGCCGGAAGAAATAGGGCAACATGGCGAAGCCGAACTGGAACACCCAGCCGTACACGAGCGCCTGCGGTGCGTTGGCCTCGATCGTCGGTCCGGGGGTCGAGCCGTTATAGCCCCACGCCCGCACCCGGAGCCCCGGAGCGAACTCGTGGTCGATCTCGCCGGCGACGAGGTGCCCGACGCGCACCGCGCCGACCGTGCGCAGCGGCAGCGTGGAGCCGTTCGGCGTCACCACCGCCGGCTGCCCACCGACCAACGCTCGCGCTCGACGCGCGACGGGTACGACTCGGTCGACGTCCTGGGCGCCAGCGTGCTCCGGCCCTGCAAGGAGCGCGACGGTGGCGACCGAGCCGAGCCGCATGAAGTTCCGTCTGTCCATCACTCTTCTCCCTCCATGTCCGAGCTCGCGTGGATTCGATGACCAGTCAAGAGCGCGTCCAGCCGTGCGACGCTCGCCATGTGCTCGCGCCGCGTCTCGATCGCGTCGAGCTCGCTCTGCTGTCGCTCGCGAACGGCGTCCAAGAGCTCGAAGACCGAGATCTGCATCGCGTTGTACTGGAGCAGCGCCTCGTCGAGCACACGCTGGCGCGCCGGCAGCACGACATCAGCGTAGTGGCGCACGCGCTCGCCAGATGAGACGAGCCGCGCGCGGGCCTCACGCGCTTCCGACCGTATGTCGACCGCCAGGCCTACGTAGCGCTCGAACGCAGCGTCGAGCCCGTGCTCGTGCTCCGCAACCAGCCCGTCACCGCGGTCGAAGAGTGGCAGGCGGACGCCGACACCACCACCGAGCGCGAGGGCGTCCGGTGCCCCACTGTCTCCGATGAGCGCGTGGACGTCGACGAGGATCTCGGGGAGCATGCCCTCCACGCGGGCTAGACCGGCCCGTCGCGCAGACGCCAGCATCCGACCCTGCATCGCTCGTAGCTCGAGGCTCGCGCCAATCGCGCGACGTTCGACCTCGTCGAGCTCGGTACGGATGGTCGGCTCCGAGGGCAACGACGTGGCCACGATCCAGGTCGTCGCCTCCCCGTGTAGTCCGAGGAGGCGTTGGAGCCGCTCGCGCGCGACGAGTGATGCGAGCTCGGCCTCGGCTACCTGGACGCGTTCCTCTTCATAGTTCGCTTCGCGCGCCGCGAGATCGAGCGCCGGGATGTTCCCTGCTGCGGCAAGCGCGCGTGCGGCGTCCCTCGCTGCAGCCGATGCATCGAGGGCCCGCTGTGCGATCCCGAGCATCTCCTCGGAGGCCTGTAGGCGGTAAAACGCGGCACGCACCTCGTAGCCGGTCTCGATGACCTCCCCCGCGACCTCGAGGCGCGCCACGTCGAGGTCGGCGCTCGCGGCCTCGGCCCGAAGTGGAGCAAGGAGGAGGCCTGCGATGTCCCACTCGACCCGGACCTCGAGCCCGGTCTGCCGTTCCGGGTTCAGCTCCAAATCGACCAGCGGGTTTGGGAGGAGCCCGGCGCCCAACACACGGGCGCGAGCGATACCCAGCTCGCGTAGCGACGCTCGGAGCTCGCGGTTGTTGAGCATGGCGATACGTACGGCAGCATCCGCGTTGAGCGGGCTCCCGAGGATCTCGGAGACGTCCTCGTCGGCCTCGTCCTCCACGGGGCCGGCGACGTCCGCAACCTCGCCGATCTCGGCGAGGTCGCGGACGAGCGTGAGGTCGTCCCGCACGCTCGTGGAGATGCAGCCGGTGAGGACGAGCATTGGTGCAAGCATCGTGCGGCGCAGGTCAGTGGCCACCGTGACCTCCTTCCCCACGCTCTTCCTCGACCGGAGGCGGCGGTGCGGATGGGCGCCCGCCCATGCCGGAGTGATCCATCGGCGCCGCGCCGTGATCCATCGGCATCCCGGCACCGCCATGACCCATGTGCGCGTGGTTCATCGCGGGAACTTCGCCCCCGAGGCCAGGCCAACGGGTCGCTTCCGCGCCCGGCAGCGGCGGGTCCTCGCGGAGCGCGACGGTCACCTCGGCGACTGGTGCTGCACTGGCTTCGGGCGACGCGGCCGAGCCGCGCGAGAACCTAGTCGGCACGCTCGCACACGAGGCGGCGAGCAGCCAGAGCACGGCGAACGGAACGAATCTCATCCGGAGGAATAGACCCGCCCGCGCGCGGCGCGCCTCGGTGTGACCGCGGGCGTCACTCTGGCGCCATAGGCGCCGCTGATGGCTCGCATTGAGAAGGACGATTCCTCCTCGCGCGGCTTCCAGCACAGGCTTGAGAGCATGAACGCTCCAGCCCGCTCGCTCGCCATTCTGGTCATGCCCCTGTTCGCCGGCTGCCCCCTCCAGCATCCTCCCCACGCTGCGTCGACCGAGGGCCTCGCGTGCGCCCCTGGCGCGCTCCGATCCGTCTGGTGGAGCGAGGGAGGGCCGACGATCCTCGACTCCGCAGCCGATGTCGGTTTGAACCGGGGGCTGACGCACATGCTCGTCAGCGACGTCTTCCGCCCGGCGGCCCTCCGGCTGAGCGACGGGGCTCGCACGAGCGACGGCACCGCGCTCGTTGCGATGGAGGTGCTCGCGGGTGTCCGATATCCGCAGGAGGCGATCTCAGTGGACGCGGAGGGCCGCCACGATCTCGCGGGCGCGACCGAGATTCTCGAGGTTGGGCGTGCGGTGCCACTGGCGACCATCCCGTGGCTCGTTCCGCCGAGCGACCGCGGATACTCGCACGTCGTCGCGCACGTGAGCCAGGCGACCGGGCGCGCGTACCTCCTGGAGCACGCGACGCTCTTCGGCGGCGACGAAGTCGGCCTCTGGCTCCGCGCCGTCGGGCCGGGCGCCGCCGAGACGCGGGTGGATCTGGCGGCGGCAGTGCCGGGCAGCGCTGCCTACACGCTCGTCGTCGACGAACCGCGTGACGTCGTCTTCGTGCTCACGGGCGCGCAGTCGGACGGGGCGCCGTCGGTCACGCGGGTCCGTCTCGACGACGGCTCCACGGCGTCGATCGCGATCGAGCTGGGCGCGCCTGCACCGATTCTCGGCCACGCCCACGTGGAGCCGGCTGCCGAGATCCTTGATGCCGCAGTCTCGCACGACGGCACGACTCTCCTGGTCACGGGTCGCGACGGACTCTTGCGCGTGCTCGACGCCGAGACGCTCGAGGCGACCGGCGAGACCGTGCCGGTCGTCGTTCAGGCCGCAAACGGCGACACCTACCTGCCGTCCCTCCGCTCGCCGATCGCGTTTTCGGGCGACGACGCACTTATTGCGGTGGTGGCGCCCGATGGCGCGGTTGCCGTTCTTGACCGCGCCACATGGGAGCCGATCGCGACGCTGGAGTCGCGCGCGCCGATCCTCGCGACCACGCCCCACGGGGACGTCGTGCCGAGCGAGATGGCGCTCCGCTTCCTCCGCGACGGGCTCATCGTCGTCTCGGACGCGGGCGTCGAGCGGTTCATTTGCCCATGACGCACCGGCCTACGGCGCCAGCGCACGCGCCCGACGAACGACCTCGGCGATCGACTCGTCGCCCTCCGCGCGGATCTCGACCGCGAAGCCGTCGCCGGCCGAGCGCACCTCGACGGTGACGCCGAGGGGAACGAGCGGGCAGTAGTCCATCTCTGGCACGTCGTGCCCGAGCGACGCGTTCCGCGCGAGGTGGCACTCGAGCACGCGCTGGAGCCACTCCGCGGTCAGGCCGGGCACCGCGCGCAGCACGATCCGAGCGCCGACGGTCCGGGTCACGCGGGCGCGCCCCACCGGTACCTCCTCGGTCAGCTCCGAGATCGACTCGATGTCGTCGCGATGCGAGAACGGGCTCTGGTCGCGGTCGGCGTCGGAGAGCCCTACGCACTCGGCAGCTTCAGCGGCGCGGAGAGCTTCGGCTGCCGCCCGGTGGGCGGCGGCGGCGTCGCGATGCCTCGCGGCCTTGGCCCGATTGGTCTCGGTCGGGTTCACATCCGAAGTCCAGCACGGCGTGCCCAGCTCGACGCTCGTGCCGACCGGTCCGCACCGCAAAGGCGTGCTCGCGGAGGGGTCGTACTCGGCCGCGTGCCCGTCGGCAGCAGCGTCCTCGCCGCCCGCCGCGTGCTCGTGGTGGGCGACGCTCATGTCATGAGGTCGTGTGCCCGGCGCTGCGCAAGCGGGTTGGATAGACAGGATCGCGAGAGCGGCAGCGAGGCGCGTCATGGCTAATCCTTGCGCGCTGCGCCCGAGCTGCGCCATACCCGCGCCCCGCGGAGTATCCTGGGCGGTTACAGCGATCGCTGCCTACGGTTCCTCGCACCTCGTGGCACTCACGCGCAGAGGCTCCTCCGCTCCTGGCAGCGCGACGATGATCGCTCGTTCACCGTCGTGAGTGCAGACGAGGACGTCTCGAATCTCCGGGGTAGGGCCCGGCTCCAATCGCACCTCGACTCCACCTAGGAACAGTGCACCCCGCCGCTCGACACCAAGGAGGAGCAACTCGCGCCTCGCCTGCGGCAGATCCGGGACGGCGATGACAATTGCAGCCACCCCGATCACTCCGTTCGCATGGACGCGTGCAGACGCAGGAACGTCCATGTGGCCACGGTACGGGCTCTTGAGAAAGGGCACGGGGAGCCTGCCGGGCATCGCCAGCTCCCAATGGGTCGTCGTTCCGTCGCGCTGCGTGCGTGAGAAACCGCGGACCGTGGACACGGGGACGCCGCCGGAGCAGAGGATCTCTCGCTCTCTCTCGATCTCGGACACGTCGACGGACCAGTCGAGCCAACCCACCCGGCGCTCACCCACGAGCGCCGCGAATCGAGTGGCGAGCGGGGGATCCACGAACGACGCAAAGAATAGCGGCAACGCCACCCGAGGCTCGGCCCCGAGGCCGAAAAGCTCGATGAACCACCCGTCGTGCAAGTAGATCATCGCGTTCACAAGGTCGTGCGGAGGTCCGCCTCGAATGACTGTGAATCCTCCCGCCTCGAACGCCCGCGCGAACTCTTCGACCCGGCCCGGCGTGACCCGGAATAACACATGCCCCGGAGCCACGGTCTCGCCGCGTCGGAGAGAGTTCGTCATCGCCGGTCCTCCACACGTCGCGCTCGTCGCGCAGCCGCACGCAGCGAGAGCAAGACAGCAGGCGCTCGCGAAGAGAGCGAGAGTCATCTGGGACGAGCGCATACGCCTCCTTTCGAAAGGCGACGCTTCGCACGGGCGTGTGGCCCCCATCCGGTGTGACCCGCCCCGTCACAACAGACGTCAGCGAACCACCACTGCGCCGCGGTACATGTCCATGCCGCAGGTGAACGCGAGGCGACCGCTCGCGGGTGCCGTCACATCGATGGCCACCGGCTCGTCGAGCGGGAGATCACGCCGGATCTCGAGGTCCGGGAACACGAGCTGCTGTCCGCAGCCCTCGTCGGTCGTGCGGGTGAACACGAGGTGGAGCGCTTCTCCCGGGGCAGCGCTCACCTCCGACGGCGTGTACGCGCGCCCGACTTCGATGGCGACCGTGCGCGCGCCGGACGGCGCCGACGGGGGCGGAGGTGACGAGCACGCACTGGCGAGCACGACAAGCGTGGACAGGAAGACGCTACTGGGACGCATGCACATCGGACGCTCCTTGGTCGGATGGGGGTCGGGCTGCCTCGGGTGACGAGAACTCGCGGTGATCGGGGATGAGAGGGATGACCCTACCGCGGGCCCAGGCGTAGGTCAGCGCGCCGAGTGCGAGAGTGACCGCGCCGGTGACATGGGCGACAAGGAGCGCCGGGTGCGCTTCTACGTAGAGCCGAAGGACGAGCGAGCCCACGAGGAGCGCCGCGCCGGCCTGGACGATACGGGTCAACCGCTCGAGCTCGACGAGGGCGGCCGGCGCGACGTCCGCGAGCCGTCGGTAGACGAGCTCTTCGAAGCGCCAGTACGTATAGATCACCGGGATGATCTCCAGCGTCAGAAAGGCGCTGGTCGCGAGACCACCCACCATCGGCGCGGCGATCCGGCGCATCACGTCGGCGCCGGAGCCCTCGGACCACAAGATCGGAACGAGCCCCACGAGCATGGTCCCGACGGTCATGAGCTTCGGTCGCACACGCTGGATCGTGCCCTCGGCGTGAGCATCGACGATGTCGGCGAGCGAGCGGATCCCCCCCGCGCGGAGCCGGCGTTCGTAGGCCTGGTCGATGTAGACGATCATCACGACGCCGGTCTGAGCGGCGAGGCCGACGAGGGCGATCACGCCGACCCAGACCGCCGTCGAGAGGTGGAAGCCGAGGAGGTAGAGCGCCCAGACGCTGCCCACGAGCGCGAACGGCACAGACGCCAGGACGATGAGGACCTCGGTGAAGTTTCGGAACTGCAGCCACAGGAGAACGGTGATGGCAAGCAGCGAGAGCGGCACGAGGAAGCGCATCCGCTGCTCCATCTCGAGGAGCTGCTCGTACTGCCCCGTCCAGCGGATGCGCCCGCCCTCGGGCAGGACCACGTCCCCGCCGGCCACCGCCGCGTCCACGGCAGCGCGCGCTCGCTCGACGTAGCCTCCGAGGTCGGTCTCCTCGTGGATGTCCACATAGACGTAGCCGACCAGGAGGCCGCTCTCGTCCCGAATCATTGCCGGGCCCGACTCCACGCGGACCTCGGCGACGCTGTCGAGCCGTACGGTACCGCCATTGGGCAGCGGCACGAGCGCGGCGGAGATCGCCTCGGGCGTCGAGCGGAAGTCCTCGGCGTACCGCATCGTCACACCGAAGCGTGCTCGTCCCTCGACGGTCGTGGTGACGAGGCGCGCGCCGATGGCACTCTCGAGGATGTCGTTCACGTCCTCTACCCGCAGCCCGAAGCGCGCGAGCGCATCACGGTCGGGGACGACGTCCAGGTAGCTTCCGCCCTCCTGGCGCTCGAAGAAGGCGCTCCGGGTGCCCGGAACGCCCCGGAGTGTCCGCTCGACCGCAGCGCCGGCCGCGTCGATCTCGGCGAGATCGTGGCCGTAGATCTTCACGCCCACGGGTGTCCGGATACCCGTCGCGAGCATGTCGATGCGGTTCCGGATGGGCTGGGTAAACGCGTTCGTCCAGCCGACGAGGCGGACGCGTCCGTTCATTTCGTCCACGAGCTCGGCGCGGGTCATCGGGCGAAACTCGGGCCAGAGCGGCGTCAGCGCGGGGCGAAGCCATGCCGGCGCCCACACATGCCACCAGCGACGCTCGTAGCGAGTGCGCCACTCGGAGCGCGGCCGGAGGGTGACGACGGTCTCCGCCATCGAGAGCGGAGCCGGGTCGGTCGGGGTCTCGGCGCGGCCCACCTTGCCGAGCACGGCTTCGACCTCGGGAAACTCGGCGAGGATGGCGTCCTGAATCTGGAGCTGCCGGCGCGCCTCCTCGATTGAGATCCCCGGCAGCGTCGTCGGCATGTAGAGGATGTCGCCCTCGTCGAGCGGCGGCATGAACTCCGAGCCGAGGTGCGGGTAGAGGGGCACGGCGGAGGCGACGGCGAGGACACCGATCAGCACCGTCGTCTTCGGGCTCGCGAGCGCCACGTGAACGAACGGGGCGTACACGCGGCGGATGGCGCGCGAGACCGGGTGCTGATCCTCGGAGCGGATGCGGCCACGGATGAGGTAATCGCGGAGCGCGGGCGCGACGGTGATGGAGAGGAGCGCGGCGGACAGCATCACGCAGGTCTTCGTGAACGCGAGCGGGATGAAGAGGCGGCCCGCCTGGCCCGTGAGGCCGAAGACCGGCAGAAACGAGACGGCGATGATGAGGAGGGAGAAGAAGATCGCGGGTGTCACCTCCGCGGCTGCCTCGGCGAGAAGCTTCTGCCTCGCCTCGGGAGAGAGATTCTTCGGCGCGTGCTCGAGGCGCTTGTGCGCCGCCTCCACCATTACGATCTCCGCGTCCACGGTGGCCCCGATCGCGATGGCGATGCCACCGAGCGACATGATCGTTGCGGGCACGCCGAAGAGGGCCATGGGAATGAAGGCGATGAGCACCGCGAGCGGGAGCGAGATGATCGGGAGGAGCGCCGAGCGCACATGCAGGAGGAAGCCCAGAATGACCAGCCCGACGACGATCATCTCCTCCGTGAGCGCGTGCTGGAGAGTCTCGATGGCGCGCCGGATGAGGGGCGCGCGGCTGTAGACCCGACGAAGCTCGACGCCCTCCGGCAGCGACGGCGCAAGCTCTTCGATGCGGGCCTCGAGGCGCTCGATCACGTCGAGGGCGTTCTCGCCGTACCTCATCACGACGACGCCTGACACCACATCGCCTTCGCCGTTCCAGTCCGCAGCACCGCGGCGGATCTCGGCGCCGACGCGAACGGAGCCGATGTCGCCGACCCGCAACGGCGTCCCGTCCGTCCCCGTCCGGACGACGACAGCCTCGAGATCGGCCGCGTCGTCCACGTAGCCGCGACCCCGTACGAAGTACTCGCGCTCCGAGATCTCGATGAGGCGGCCGCCGACCTCGCCGTTCGAAGCGCGGATCGCGTCGGCGACCTCGGTCATCGAGATGTCGAGCGAGCTCAGGCGCGAGGGGTCGAGCGTCACCTGGTACTGGGGCAGGAAACCGCCCACGGGCGCGACCTCCGCCACCCCCGGAACACTGGCGAGGGCGTAGCGCAGCGAGAAGTCGTGAAGCGCTCGCAGCTCGCCGAGGTCATGCTCACCCGACTCGTCGACGAGGACGTACTGGTAGATCCAGCCGATGCCGCTCGCGTCCGGGCCGAGACGTGGCGTGACGCCTTCTGGAAGGCGGCCCGCGGTGCTGCCTAGGTATTCGAGGACGCGCGAACGAGCCCAGTACGGATCGGTACCTTCGTCGAAGACGACGTAGACGAAGCTCATCCCGAACATACTCTGGCCCCGCACCTCGACGACGTGTGGCGCGCCGAGGAGCGCGGTGACGATCGGGTAGGTCACCTGGTCCTCGACGAGCGTCGGCGAGCGTCCCATCCACTCGGTGAACACGATTACCTGCGCGTCGGAGAGGTCGGGGATCGCATCGAGCTGGAGGCGCGACATCGATGCCCAGCCCGCGCCCGCGAGTACGAGTCCGAGCAGCAACACGAGCGCGCGGTACCGCGCCGAGAGCTCGATGATCCTGGCGATCACGGCGCGCTCCCGGGATTGACGGCGGCGCGCTCCGCTCGCGGCGCCAGCGCCGCCGCGAGCCGGCTCTCCGAGTCGAGCACGAAGCCACCACGCGCGACCACGCGCTCGCCGGCCTCGAGGCCGGCCAGGATCTCCCGCTCGTCATCGCGCGTTGCACCGACGCTCACGACACGCGGAGAAAAGAGACCTGGGCTCGTTTCGACGAATACGTATCGGTCGCGCCCGCGATCGATCACGGCGTCCCGCGGCACGACCACGACGGACGCTGCCGGCGCGCGGAGCCAGACGTCCCCGATGTCGCCCGGTCGTAGGTCGCCAGCTGCGTTCTCCGCGATGAACCGAACGCGCGCCGCCCGGGAGCTGTCATCAACGGCCGGCTCGATCAGCTCGAGGCTCAGCGGTACGCGCGCACTCGTCCCACGTCTCCGAAGCTCCGCTGGCGCCGTGCTCGCGAGCGAGAGCTCTCCACGCGAGAGGGCGCTCGCGACGACCCGAACCCGGTCGTAGTCGGTGATCTCGTACAGGACTGTCTCTGGAGACGCGTACATCCCGAGGACCGCGCCGAGCGCGGTGACGACCCCAGCGATTGGCGCGCGGAGTGGCACGCGCCTCCGGGTCTCGCCGGACCGCGCGATCGCCTCGATCTCGGCGCGCGACACGCCGAGGAGCTCGAGGCGCCTCGCCGCAGCCTCGTCGACGTGCAGCGAGTGGTCGGGGGCCTCGTTGTCGTGCCAACGATGCGCGGCGAGGAGCTCTTCCTCCGCGCGGAGGATCTCGGGGGCGTAGACCCAGGCCAGCACCTGCCCACGCCGGACCCGCGCACCCGACTCTCGGACCGCCAGGCGCTCGACGAACGCGTCCGTTCGCACGCGGACCTCCGCGCGCGCGCCTTCGAGCGCCTCGACGACGGCAGGCCAGCGCACCTCGCTTCCCACCCCACGCGCCTCTGCGTTGACGACCGCGATGCCCGACACTTGGACGCGCTCGACCGTGAGCATCACGGGGGCGGTTCCTCTCGGCTCGGAGCCCGGCTCGGCTGCTGGCTCGTCGTCATCTCCGGGCTCGACGGCCGCGCTGCCGAGGTCCTCGGGGATGGGCTCCAGCGTCATGAAACAGATGGGGCATGTGCCGGGATCGTGCGACGTGATCTCCGGGTGCATCGGGCAATAGAACCGCGGCTCGCCCGTCGTCGGCGCGTCGCCGCGCAGCACCAGCGTCCACCACGTCGTCGCAGCGGTTCCAGCGACCGCCAGCAGTAGGAGCCAGCGGGCGACCGCCATGACGCGGATCGCCCTGCTAGACGGTACGTCGGCGTGCTGCGGGTCGGCGCTCACGCCGCACCTCTCCCGCCCGAGGCGGCGCCACCATGGCTCCTCGGATGCACGCTCCAGCGCGCGGACTCATCATTCCTTTGAACACACATTTCCTGCCTCCGTCCTGTCCAGCCAGTCCGGCGCGCAGACCGCGCGCGTTTCGCGCCCATAGCGCGTACCGGGCGGACGACATCAGAGGAGGTAGACGGAGCAATCCCTGTGGACGCAACGACCCGGGCTGCCCCGAGGGCGAACCGTGGGAACAGCTGCGACGACCCCGGGTCGAACGGCAAAGGGTCGAACGATGGGAGGGGTCCCGAGCCACGCGACCACGGGTGGAGCCGAAGCAACAGAAGGATCGGGCGCCCGATCCGTGACAGCGGCGGGGAACTCGGCGAACTCACGGGCATCGCAGCACTCGCGCCGGACGAGGTCGGCGCTGTCGGCCGTCTCGTCGACGGGGCAGCAGCAGTGGAGGCGCGCCTCGCCCGTCGACTCACACCAGAGGTAACCGAGCCCGGCGACAGTCGCACCGATCAGGGTCGTCGACGTGGCGAGTGCCGCGACGAGACGGAGGAGGTAGCGGGACCAACGCACACCGAGAGCGTGACCGGCCGCGGGCGGAGGGGCCAGCCTCATGCACGCGCCACATCGCGTTGTGACCGCGCGGGACACCGCCGTGCAGAGGGTATGGAGAGCGGCACCCGCTCGCGCGACGCTGGCGGAATGCGCCGGAAGCTCGCAACCCTGGCCGTCGCCCTCGCTGTCCTCGCGGGCGGCTGCTCGCTCACGAGCACATGGTCGACCGCGCGGAGCTGCGTCTGACAGCCTCGGGTGTCCGGAGGAGAGGCTCGAGACGGTCTTCGCGCACAGCTACAACCTCGGCGTTGGCGACCGAGTCTTCCGCGGCTGCGGCCGCGACGTCATCGTGGCCTGCGCAAGCGGGCCGACTCGCCCGCGCTGTCGGCCCACCTACGTCACGCCGCGTGGTTGATCTGCGGCCTGCCGACCGCGCCGCGGGAGGCAACATCACGAGTGCGGACGAGGGTTCTCAACGGCGCCTGGAGGGCGCACCATGCCAAGCGCGGACCGATC
>CAYZQM010000001.1:71639-75694 GCA_964480175.1 uncultured Sandaracinaceae bacterium | reverse complement strand
ATTCTCACGATGCCCCCTGCAGTTCCCGAAGGATCGCGATGACGAGTTCTTTGTTAGCGCTGGTGCGGCGGTGGCGCGACGACGAAGGCGCGACGTACCGTTCCTGGTTTCTGTGGGAGCAGCGCCTGAAGAATTTCCGCTCGATTCGCACCGGCCTCTCGCTCGTCGTCAGCGAGATCGAGGCAGGCACGTTCGGCAACCAGTACCGAGGATCGTCACTCGAAGCCGTCGTGGAGTCGATCGCGGAGCAGCGACAGATCTTCAAGGGAGCCGACCACGCGTTTCTCTGGAAGCCGAAGCTGCGGATCCCGGACATCTACGAGAGCGTGGACAACCAGCGCGCGTTCGGCCGGTTCCTTCACACGTGCGCGTGCTGCGACGACGAGGCATCCGTCCTGCGGGCGATCCGCGAGCTGGAGGCCCGCGCGATCAAGGGGCTCGGACCGGCTGCGGCCAACCTCCTCTACTTCCTGCACCCCACGATAGCGCCACCGTTCAACACCGCGATCGTGAAGGGCTACAACGCGCTGACTGGCGCGAAGGTGAAGCTCGGTCGCTGGTCCGAGTACCTCGCGATGCGCGACGGTATCGTCCGGTTGAACGCGGATGCGCGCGCTCTCCTCTCGAACGACCTCGGGGCGGTGGGCGGGCTCCTCTTCGACGTGGGGAGCGGGCGCTACCCTGCGCCGCCACTCCTCGGAACGTACGAAGCGCGGGCGGCGTGGGAGGCCGATCTTGCGAACGTCCGCACCGAGACGGCAAAGGACCGCAAGCAGCGCGAGGCGGCGCTCGCCGCCGACGTCACCCACACCCGCATGCAAGGCTGGCTCCGTGATCTCGGGCACGCGCTGGGCTTCGATGTGTGGATCGCGGCGAACGACCGCACTCGTGACCACGAGGGCAAGCCGCTCGGAGACCTCTGCTTGGCCGAGCTCCCGGAGACGCTCCGCGGATCGCCGGGCGTGGACGCGGTGCGGCTGATCGACGTCATCTGGTTCGAGCGCAGCGGAGTGCCGCGGGCGGCGTTCGAGGTCGAGCATACGACGTCCATCCACTCGGGGATCGTGCGGCTCCTCGACCTGGCCCTCGGCGTGCCCAGCGCTGGCGCGTCGGCCCTCTTCATCGTCGCTCCCGATGACCGCGAGGAGCAGGTTCGCGCTCAGGTCAGGCGGCCGGCCTTCGGGCGCGTTGCCGACCTCCGCGTGCGCTACCTGCCCTACGGCGAGCTCGCCCAGCACCGTGCTTCGATCGCTCGCTTCGGACGCGGCCTCCATCCGATCGAAGCGTTGGCGCGCGAGCTCGCCTGACGATCAGCGCAGCGACGCGATGCGTGTTGACGCTCGGGGGTGGGGACACTGTCACCTAGAGGCAGCCTTCGGCGTCGAACTCGAGCCCGCCGAGAGCGTCGAGCCGATCGGAGATGTCCGCCCAATCGAGGAGCTGGCCGGCGAGATCGAACGCGTACATCGTCGCGTTCGCCGCGTCGCCCAAATAGACGGTGGCGGAGCGTGAGGGGCGAGTTCCGCTCGACGCCGAGGGGTGCGACGACGACGACGGTGGTGAGCACACCGCCGGCCGGCGCGCGGGGGTCATCGTTGCGCCGTCGGGCACGGCGATGCGGGGCTTCTGGTGTCTGCGACGTAGAGGAGACCGGTCGCGTGGTCGAGCGCTGTGTGCGTATGCCCGAGAACGGCGCGACTTTCGCCGTCGACCCACCGTGTGATCGTCGCTCCGCTGTGGTCCTGGCCGCCTGTCCGTGGTCCATCGCGAAGTTGTAGAACGCGATCAACCACCGGCGCCCGCGCTTCGTCTGCTCACAACCGAGACGGTCACGTCGCGCTCGCCGTGACCGTGACGGTCACGTGCGGTATCGCGCCGTGGACAGAGCCAGCGCGCCGGAGGACGAAACAGGAACTGGCTATCTCGGCCGGCGATCCGGAGAACTCGCGAATGAACAAGGCATCCATCATGCTCACCGCAGCCGCTCTACTCGGCGTCACCGCGTGCGGGGGAGGTCCGTCGAACTCGACGCCTCCCGCGACCAGCTCGAGCAGCGGAAGCTCAACGACCGAGACCGCTGGCTCAGGCGCGGGCAGCTGCGGCGCCGGGCACACCGATCACGACCACGGGGGAGAGCACGACGAGGGGACAAGCGCTCCAGCGTCGGGCACCCCGCGCTGACTGGGCCGGGCGGCGCTGATCGTGCGGCCCCGGTGCGCCGTGGGTTCGCCGGACGACGGCGCCACGCAGGGAGCGAGGCGCACTACTTGACGGCGGGAGCGTCGGAGCGCCGCGGCGTGACCGCGCGAACACCTGTCTACTACTACGCGATCAATGACAGCGATCGCCTGGGCCGCATGGCCGCCATTGGCCGGTGCCATGTCGACAGGAAGAACGAGTGCCAGAGACGTCGCCCACCAAGCCCACTGAGGGGCGAAACTCGGAACCAGCGAGCCCGCTGAATCGCTTCGGCTGTGACCGTGTGCCGGTCACGATCTCCGCATGTCGCGAGCGCCGGTGTGCGCGGCACGGGGCTAGCACCGCGGCGCTCGCGTCCTGCTCCAAAGCGATCATGACACGTGCTCCCGAACGAGCGCGCGACGGGCGAGATAGGCCGCCGCAGCCCAGACGCCCGCGCCGAGTCCCCACCACACGGCGATCGGGCCCGCGCCCAGCGCGAGGCCGATCACGGCCGCGGTCGGCGTCACCACGGCGTACGCAACGCCGGCCGCTCGCATCGCCGTCCGCGTGTCTCCACGACCTCGGAGGCAGCCGGCGGCGACGACCTGGAGCGCGTCGGCGACATGGAACGCGGCGACAACCGCGAGGAGCGCAGCGGCAAGCGCTCGGACCTCCGGCGGGCCGAGCACGAGGTAGGCTCCGGCGACGAGATCGCGTCCGACGACGATTGTGATGGCAGTGATGAGCGCGGCGACGAGCGCGAGGGCGAGCGACACCCGTGACGCGAGCCGGCGGTCGGACGAGCCAGCGACGTGGACCGCGGCTGCTTGGGCGAGTCCGTTCGGCACGATGAAAGCGAGCTGGGTGACCTGCATCGCGACTGCGTGCGCCGCGAGCGCGGACGCGCCCAGCCAGCCCATGACGAACGAGCTCACGAGGAATGCGCCAACCTCGAGCCCGACGGCGATGGTGATCGGGAGGCCCATCACGACGATCTCCCGGGCGTCGGAGATGCGCGGACGCTGGGCCGACGGTAGCTCGCGTCGAGCCCACCATGCGACCCCAGCCACCATCGCGATCGTGACGACGCTCGTCGCGATGCCGACGCCGCGCACGCCGAGCGCCGGCACCCAGCCGTCGATGCCCCACGCGAGGGCGACGTCGAGTCCGGCGTTCGCGGGCACACCAAGCGCCATCGCGGCGGTCACGACATGCGCCCTCCTGCGTGCGGCCAGCACGTGTCGCAGCACGAGGAGGATCGGGCTCGCGAGGAGAGAGCCCGACGCGCCCACGAGCAGATCGCCCGCGCTCCGAGCGACGCTCGTCGGCTGTCCAACGGCGCGGAGCAGCGGCTCGGCAAACGCGATCACGACAACGAGCGGCACACACAACCCGACCACGACGAGGAGCGCTGCGCGGGTCAGCGCGGCCGCGCGGGCGATCTCACCTCGGGCGAGCGAGGTCGCCGTCATCGGCCCGAGGCCCCCGAGCACACAGCTCAAGAGCACGAGCACGCTCGAGAGCAAGGATGCGCCGAGGGTCCCACCCGCAAGTGAGTCGGGCCCGAGGCGCCCCATCACCAGCGCGTCCGTCCACGGCATCGCTAAGAGCGCGATCTGCGTCCCGATCAGCGGGGCCGCGAGCCCGCCCAGACGGAACAGATCCGCGACGGTCGGGTCTGCCCGTGGGGCCATTGCGCGAACGTACTCGCCTGCGCTTCCCTTCGGTGTGACCGTCTCGGTCACGACCGGCGTGTGACCACAGGCGTCACCGTTCACTCCGGAGCCTTGCTGGCCCGCGCGGGCCAGTATCTCTTCTTGCGAGTGTGCCCGATGCGCGGCGCGGATGGTCTTCGCCGTCCTCGGGCACGAACA
>CAYZQM010000001.1:60059-71627 GCA_964480175.1 uncultured Sandaracinaceae bacterium | reverse complement strand
CGAGGAGACGCTCGAGCCGAGCGTCGAGGAGCTCGAGATGGAGTGGTGGCAGCCCCTGAGCTGCGGCTGCGACCCGGCCAGCGAGGACTGACCGGTGCGAGGGGCCACGCCGGTGCGCGGGTCATGACGAGCCTCGTCCGGCTCGCGTCCGGCGTGGCCCTCTTCGCCACGCATTCCGGCCTCCTCGCACGCATGCCTGCGAGTTGGACACGGATCGACCTGGGTGATCGCAACAAGGAGCGGGACCTCGTCGCGCGATTGGCGTGGGGCTCGACGGTCATCGCAGCGGTGGGAGAGAAGGTCGCCCGCGCACTCTTTCACCAGAAGGTCCTCGTGGGCGCTAGCCACGGAGCTCCAGCTGACGCGCTTGGCTTACCGGAAGACGTGTTCGTCGGCCCACCGGACGACGCGGCTATGGGGGAGCGGGTCCTTCAGAGAGTGCGCTCGGCCCAACCGTCGGTTGTTCTCTGGATCGATGAGCGCGGGATCGCCGCCGCGAGAGACGATGGCGAGCGCCCGGGCTGTCCCCTCTGCGCGTGGGCTTGGGACTCGGCCGTTGCCCGGTACGTGATCCCGACTGGGGATCTTGCCGACTGTCCACGCGCGTTCGCCGACGCCGACCACTTCGCCGATCGCGCCGTCCCAGTGGCGCAAGCCGCCGCCTCACTGCTCGAGCCACGGTGCGTCTGGACGATTGCGCGCCCGGATGACCCGATATCGACCACTGCGTTCGCACCACACCCGTCGTGCGTCTGCGCGGCGCGTCGTCCGCTGCCGCGAACGGTCGTGTTGCCGACCGCCGACTGGCCGGGAACGTGCGGTCGGCACGCTCCCGTCTGGCCGATGGAGACCAAGGACGCGACGGTCGCTCGCGTCGTCTATCGTCGCTCCCGCTCGCCATGGAGCACACGCCCGGGCTCGCTGGGCGTCGCGATGGGCACCGGCTCACATGCGCGAGCGGCCGCCCTCGGCGAGGCGATCGAGCGGTTCGCGATGCTCCACGCACCACCCACGTACGTGGAGCGCGGTCCCGACGCGCTCGACGTGCGACCGCTGGATGCCGCGCTCGTCGATGAGCTGCTGTACCGCGACGAGGAGTATGGGGCCGCCGGCTTTCGTTTTCGGCCCTACGAACCGCGGGCGACACAGGATTGGGCTGTCGTGTCGTCGCTGGTGAGCGAAGAGCAGCGCGCAGTGCCGGCGAGCTTGGTTGGCCGAGCGCGCCTGGGCGCGACGTCGCTCGTCGACGCCACCTCCAACGGCTATGCCGCGCACACCGACCGCGACCTTGCCATCGACGGCGCGCTCCTCGAGCTCGTCGAGCGCGACGCGCTCTTGCTCGATGCGTACGCACCCGTGGGCGAGATCATTCGGCTGGTCGACGGCGGAGGCCCCGAGAGCTCCTCGACCTTCCTCGTGACGCAAGACGTCGAGCTGCCGGTGGTCATGGCGCTGAGCTCGCGAAGGGATGGCGCTCTGTGCGTCGGCTCCGCTGCGGCGACGACGCTCGACGCCGCGATGTCCCGCGCGCACGCGGAGCTGGAGGTCGCGCTGGCGGGGAGCGCGCCGCGGCGTGTCGTGTGCGCGCTCGACGATCCGCGGAAGCGCTTCGAGCCGGACGATCACATGGCGGCGCTCGATGGCGCGGCTGGGTCGAAACTGCTCGCGGCGATGAGCGCGCGGAGTCGGTCGCTGCCGTGCTCGACCATCCGCGATCGATGGCCCCATGGACAACCCGCGCGCGCGACGATCCTCCGTGCCCTCGCCGCGATCGGCCTCGAGCCGTGGATCGCCGATCGGAGCCTACCGGCCATCTTCGGCGAGGGTTGGCACGTCGTTCGCGCGCTCGTGCCCGGCCTCGTCGAGCTCTCGTGGGGACTGCCGTACCGCCGCCTGGCGAGCCGGCGGATCACGGCGCGCCTCGCGGCCGGAGCGCGCCTCACCAACTCGCCTCATCCGATCGCATGAGCGTTCTTCGCGCAGTCGTGGTCGGCAGCGGCTGGGGCGCGCATGCGGCGCGGGGGCTCGCGTTGGACTCGCGGGTCGAGCTCCGCGCGATCGTTGGTCGGGGCTCCGAGCGCTCGCGGCTGCTGGCGGGTGCGCTGGGAGTGGAGCTCGTCTCCACATTGGACGAAGCGCTCGCGCGGCATCACCCGTCGCTGGTCGTGCTCGCGGTCGGCGAACGACATCACCTGGCCCTCGCGCTCCGGGCTCTCGAGCACGGTGCGCACCTGCTGTGCGCCCATCCCGTCGTTCCCGACGCGTCGAGCGTCAGGCGCATCGCCGAGGTCGCGGAGCGACACGGCCGGCTCGCGCGGACCGACTATACCTTCCGCATTCGACCAGAGCTCCGCGCATTGGCCGTTCGCGCGGGCCGGGGCGAGCTCCTCCGGATCTCCATCGACGCGCCCGGGCGGTGGCTACCGATCGTCCTCGACACCGCCGTCGTGATCGCGGGCCCTGTCGCCCAGGTCCTGGTCTCCGCGGCGGTCCCACCCGACCTCGAGGTCCGCCGGCGCGCCACGCCGGCCGCGTTTCCCCCGGCGCTCCTCCTCGAGCATCAGTCCGGTGTCGTCACGTCGTTCGCCGCGTTCCCGCACGCGCGCCCCGGCGCACCCGTCGAGGTGCGAACGAGCTGGGAGCGGGCGCAGGCCCGTGCAGCGCTGCCGTCGGCTGGCGCCACGCTCCTCTCGCTAGGCCGCGGCGGATCGATGGAGGAACGCGTCCTGGTTCCGAGCACGAGCGACGCGCGCGAGCCAACACGCATCGCGGAGGCGATGCGGGACGTGGCTCGCGCGTTCGTCGGCGCCACGCTCGGCGAGGCGGACACCCTGGCGACGCTGCGCGAGGAGGCGCACCTGCGCGCGGTGTGGTCCGCGATCTGGAGGGCGGTCGAGAACGGGACACCGCGGATCCCCGTCTCTTCGACACGTTGATGCGCCGATGTGGAGGCGAGCCCCGCCAAGCTCGCACCGAGTGCGTCGGACGGTCAGTGCCCGTGCATGTGATCGTGATCGTGAGCCACGGTTCCAAGGGCGGCGTCGAGCGCGCTGCGCAGGCCTTCCTCCAGAGGCGCGCCCCCGCCACGGTGCACGAGGGCGACTCGACCCTCGCGATCGAGCACGAACGTCGCTGGGATCGGCGGCACGCCCCAACCACTGCCGGTCCTCGCGCCGGCCGGGTCGAGAAGCACGGGGTACGTGAGGTCATGCTCCCTCGCGAACCGAGCGATGGCCTCTGAGCCCGCTTCGTCGACGCTCACACCGACCACTGTGATTGTGTCGCCGTGCTCGCGTGCTGTCGCGGAGAGGATCGGGATCTCCTCGACGCACGGCGCGCACCATGACGCGAAGAACGAGAGCACGAGTGGGCGGCCTCGGAACGACCGCAGGGACGCTTCGCCACCCGCGAGCGCCGGCAGCGTGAAGTCGTCGGGCACGCTCCCCACGGCGCCAGGGAGCGGTTGGGCGCCGCTCGCGACGGGTAGGCCCCCGACCGGCGCGATCTCCGCAGCGCGGACGATTGCAGCCCGCACGCGGCGCGGGGGCCCGAGCTCGGTCCACGCGACCATCACGTCGTCGCCGGCGCGAGCGAGGCGAGCAGCGCCGAACGCGCTCGGGCCGCCGAGCGAGGCGACCTCGCGCACCGTGCCGACCCGTCGATCGGCGCCAACCCGTCGGATGAGGACCCGTGCGTCGCCATCGTCCTGCGCGCCGATCCATGCTACCGCCACCGTGCCGTCGCTCATCCACTCGACGTCGACGCGGCCGAGCGGCCTGCCGCCGTCGAGCTCGATCGGCGGCTCGAACCGCGCCCCGGTGTCGGCGGAGAAGGCGACGCGGAGCCGGGGCGCTCCAGTCGCTTCGGTGTACCATGCGACGACGACGTGCTGGCCGTCGGCGGCAACCTGCGGGCCGTTGACGGGGCAACCTCGGACCGTCCAACCGTCGCTCGAGAGGTCGGCGGGCTCGGTCCACCGGTCGCCGGCGCGACGCACGAAGGCGAGGTCGCGTCGCTCCGCCTCGGTGCGATCGCGGTAGACGACCAGCGGGCCCTCGCTGGTCTCCGCTGCCGCCGTCTGACAGCAATCGCAGACGCGCTCGTCGAGAATGTCGTCGGTCACCCGGCGACCGGCATCGTCGAAGAGCGCCGTGCGGATCGCCATCGGACCAGAGTCCACCCACGCGCGGCCGTCGAGCCACACGACACGCGCGCCTCCACCTTCCGCAAGGAGCGAGACGTGGCCGTGCTCGGTGTCGGTCGCGTCGTCATGCACCGGTCCGAGGAGCTGCCATGTCGCTCCGTCGGACGAGGTCGCCAGGTGGACGGATGACGCTTCGTCGCCGCGACCGCGGCGAAGGAAGCTGACGAAACTCCTTCCGTTGGCGCTCCGAACGACAGTCGGGAGTTCGACCGAGCTCGCGAGAAGATCGCGGCCTTCCACCACCGTGTTGGCGGCGCCCCATCGCCCTCCGGCCACGTCGAACGAGGCCAAGCGCACACGGTGCGTGTCGTCGCCCGCGGGCTCGATCCAGGTGGCGAGCACCGTTCCCGCGTCGCTGGTGAGGCTGATTCCGAGCGAGCCCTCCCCGCTGGGAGGATCGGAGAAACCGCTTGGCAACGCGGCGGGGACCAACATGGCCGATGGACCGCGCGGCTCGCTTCCGCATGTGCAGCCGGTCAGGAACACCAAGAGCGGGAGTGCGACGGCTCGAGCGAACATCACGGAGGTGTGGCGCCGAAGGGCACGGATGCCACGCCAAGCGGTGGTGCGTGACCTGCCCGGACACCCTGGGCGCGCGCCCGGCGCGGCGGGCCGTGACCGCGGGGGTCACGGGCACAGACCCGTCGTAATGCTGCGTGGCCCGCTGCGTCACTATCGATGCGGAAGCCATGACGCAACAGCATCCCTTGCACCCGAGCAGCACGTCGGATCCCGCCGGCCATGCCCCGTCCACCGGCGGCGGTGGCTGGACTTGCCCGATGCACCCAGAGGTCGTGGCTACTGGTTCTGGCCGCTGCCCAAAGTGCAACATGGACCTCGTGCCCACTGGCACGGCGCTCAGCGTCTCCAGCCCTCACTCGGTTCACGCCGCACACGCCCGCGCGGCAACGGCGCCGCCGGAGGCCGCTGGCGCAAGCTCCGCGCGGTGGACCTGTCCGATGCATCCAGAGGTGCTGCGGCCGGGTCCGGGCTCGTGCCCGAAGTGCGGCATGGCGCTCGAGCCGGTCGTCCCGACGCTGGACGAGGGGCAGAACGAAGAGCTTGTCGACATGACACGCCGCTTCCGGGTTTCTGTCGCGCTCACGCTGCCGGTCCTCGGAATCGCGATGTCAGAGATGATCCCCGGCGCGCCGCTCCAGCACGCGGCCTCGCCGTGGCTTCTTCTCACGCTCCAGCTGGTGCTGTCCACGCCGGTGGTGCTCTGGGGCGGCTGGCCGTTCTTCGTCCGGGGATGGGCATCCATCCGAGAGCGCAGCGCGAACATGTTCACGCTCATCGCGCTCGGTGTCGGCGTCGCCTGGGGCTACTCGGTTGGTGCGGTCGCGGCGTTCCTCGTCGAGCCCGGGCTCTTCCCGAGGATCTACCTGGGGCACGGAGGCCTTCCCCACGTGTACTTCGAGGCGGCCGCGACCATCGTGACCCTCGTCCTCCTCGGCCAGGTACTCGAGCTCCGTGCGCGCAGCGGCACCAACGCGGCCCTCAAGAGCCTCCTCGCACTCGCGCCGAAGCAAGCCGTACGCGTGGCGCCCGATGGCACGGAGTCCGAGGTGCCCCTCGAATCGATCGTCCTCGGCGATCGGCTCCGCGTCCGCCCCGGCGAGCGCGTACCCGTCGATGGCGTCGTCGTGAGCGGCGGCTCGGCGGTCGACGAGTCGATGCTGAGCGGCGAGCCGCTCCCGGTGGAGAAGCAGGCGGCAGACGCGGTCACCGGCGGAACGCTCAACGGGCGGGGTACGCTCGTCGTCGAAGTGCGCGCGGTGGGGCGCGACGCGATGCTCGCCCGGATCGTCTCACTCGTGGCCGAAGCTCAGCGAACGAAAGCACCCATGCAGCGAACCGCTGACGCGGTCTCGGCGTGGTTCGTCCCGGTGGTCGTCGCGGTCGCAGCCGCCACCTTCATCGCCTGGATGGCCCTCGGACCGGAGCCGCGCTTCACGTACGCGCTCGTGAACGCGATCGCGGTTCTCATCGTCGCGTGCCCCTGCGCGCTCGGACTCGCGACGCCGATCTCCGTCATGGTCGCGACGGGCCGCGGCGCGCACCTCGGCATCCTGTTCCGCGACGCGGCAGCGCTGGAGCGGTTCGCTCGGGTCGACATCCTCGTGCTCGACAAGACGGGCACCCTCACCGAGGGAAGACCGAGCCTCGTCGGCATCGACGCCGCGAGCGGCTTCGAGGAAGGGATGCTCCTGCGCACCGCGGCGTCGCTCGAGCAGGCCAGCGAGCACCCCCTCGCGGGCGCGGTCCTTCGCGCGGCAAAGGAACGAGGTCTCTCGTTGTCGGCGCCCGACGACTTCGAGGCGGTGACCGGCAAGGGCATCCGCGGCACTGTCGATGGCGTGCCCGTGCGGGTCGGGAGCTTGTCGTTCCTCGAGGCCGAAGGCGTCGACGTCACGCATGCATCGGCCGGGAACGGCCTGGGGCGGGGGACGATCTTCGTGGGTGTCGGCGCTCGCTATGGCGGCGCGCTCACACTGCAAGATCCGATCAAGGCGACCACGCCGTCGGCGCTCGCCACGCTGCGCGCCGAGGGTCTCGAGATCGTGATGCTGACAGGAGACTCGCGGGGCACCGCCGAGACAGTCGCCCGAGAGCTCGGGGTCACGCGGTTCGAGGCCGAGCTGCTCCCGGCCGACAAGCTCGCCGTGATCCGGCGGTTCCAGGCCGAGGGCCGCGTCGTGGCAATGGCCGGCGACGGCGTCAACGACGCGCCCGCGCTCGCGGCGGCGGACGTCGGCGTCGCGATGGGCACGGGCGCGGACATCGCTATGGACACGGCCGGCGTGACGCTTGTGAAAGGTGACCTTCGCGCTCTCGCCCGGGCACGTGCTCTCTCGCGGGAGACCGTCGCGAATGTGCGCCAGAATCTCTTCTTCGCGTTCGTCTACAACGCGCTCGGCATTCCGATTGGCGCTGGTCTGCTGTACCCCGTGGTCGGCTGGCTGCTCTCCCCAATGGTGGCGAGCGCCGCGAGGTGCGCGTCGCGCTCGACCCCGAGGTCAACTCGGTCGCGGTGATCGCCAACTCGCTGAGGCTCCGCCAGTCGAATGCGAACCGCCGTGTGTGACCCGGGGGGTTACTTCGTGCGGGCAGGGCTCGCGCGATGTGGCCACGGCGCGTAGTGGACCGTGTGAAGGAGACCTCATGCGCATCTCGTTCATCGGCGCCACAGGGACCGTCACCGGCTCGAAGTACCTGCTCGAATCGAGCGGCGCGCGAGTCCTCGTCGACTGCGGGCTCTTCCAGGGTTGGCGCGAGCTCCGCGCTCGGAATTGGGCCGACCCGCCGTTCGACCCGCGGTCGATCGACGCGGTCGTGTTGACCCACGCACACATCGACCACACCGGCTATCTGCCGCGTCTCGTGAAGCTCGGCTTCCGGGGCCGTGCGTACTGCACGAGCGGGACCCGCGATCTGCTCCGCGTGCTCTTGCCCGACGCGGGCTTTCTCCAGGAGGAGGCCGCGCGGCACGCCGCGAAGGGGGGCTACTCGCGGCACGAACGGCCGCTCCCGCTCTATACGCGCGACGAGGCTGAGGCGAGCCTTCGGTGTCTGGAGCCGGTCGAGTTCCACGAGGCGTTCGCGCCGGCACGAGGCGTGGTCGGCAGGTACACCCGGGCCGGCCACATCCTCGGCTCGGCGTGCCTGACGCTGCGGGCCGACGAGTCGACGATCGCCTTCTCTGGCGACGTCGGCCGCCCCCACGACCCGATCATGAGGCCCCCGGAGCCACTGCCGGCGGCGGACTTCCTGGTGGTGGAGTCAACGTACGGTGATCGGACGCATCCGTCCGACGATCTCCGCGACGCGCTCGGGACCATCGTCCGCGAGACCGTCGCGCGCGGGGGCACGATCGTCGTCCCCGCCTTCGCCGTGGGGCGGGCCCAGCACCTTCTCCACCTGCTGTCGGAGCTGCGGCAGGCGGGGTCGATCCCCGAGGTGCCCGTCTTTCTCGATAGTCCGATGGCGACCGAGGCGACGACGATCTTCTGCAGGCACCTCGACGACCACGGCATTTCGAAGCCCGCGTGCCATCGCATGTGCAAGCTCCCCACCTACACACGCGAGCCAGAGCAGTCGAAGGCGATCGACGCGAGCTCGACCAGCGCGATCGTGATCTCGGCGAGCGGGATGGCGACTGGTGGGCGCGTGCTCCACCACCTGCGCCGGTTCCTACCGGACGAGCGGAGCGCCGTCCTCATCGTCGGCTACCAGCCCACAGGAACGCGTGGCCGGTCGCTCCTCGATGGGGCGAGGGAACTCACCTTGTTCGGGCAAACGGTCTCCGTCCGCGCGAAGGTCGTTCAACTGCCCGGTCTGTCTGCGCATGCCGATCAAGCTGAGCTCCTCGCGTGGCTGCGCGCCAGCGGGATCGCGCCGTCGAGGGTGTTCGTGACGCACGGAGAGCCAACTGCTTCCAGCGTCTTCCGCGACCGTCTCGTGAGCGTCTTGGGCTGGAACGCCGAGGTTCCCGAGGACGGGAGCACGCATGACCTGCGCGCCTGAGCGCGCGAGCTGCGGGATCAGTGACCTCGTCGGTCACAGGCCGGACGTGGTCGTGGAGCCAGAGGTGGACGGTGTGTATTTGACCCCCGGCATGGAGCGAACAACGGCGAGTCTGCGCGGAACGGGCAAGTGTCGCTGTCGTACCTTGGCACTCCCCTCCACTCCTCCGCGAATCGTGCTCACCGGCGGCCCCGGCGGGGGAAAGACCGCCGTGCTGGAGGTCGTTCGGCGACACTTCTGCGAGCACATCATCGTGCTGCCAGAGGCAGCCACTGTGCTCTTCGGCGGCGGATTCCCACGCGCGACGACGGAACGGGGCCTTCGCGCCGTGCAGCGCGCGATCTTCCGCGTTCAGGACGAGCTCGAGCGCATCGCGCTCGCCGAGGGCGACGCAGGGGTCGTTCTCTGCGACCGAGGCGTGCTCGATGGGCTCGCCTACTGGCCGGATCCTGCTTCGTCGTTCTTCACCGAGATGGCGACGACCGAGGCTGAAGCCCTGGCCCGCTATGCGTCGGTGGTCCATCTTCGTACGCCTGCGGTCAGGGACTACGACCACAGCAACCCTGCGCGCGTCGAGTCTGCCGCCGACGCAATGCGACTGGATGCCCGGGTCGCCGACGCGTGGACCCACCATCCGCGCCGCACGTTCATCGAAGCGGACGACGACTTTGTCCGGAAGCTCTCGCGCTCGGTCGAGACCCTCGAGGCCTTCCTGCCGGCCTGCTGCAGGGGCCACGAGTGGCGGGCTCGATGATGGCTCACGGTCTGAGCACGGAGGAGGCGCGTCGCCTCCTCGTGGAACATGGACCCAACGAGCTACCCACCGAGCGTGGTCCGAGCCCGCTCCGGATCCTCGTCGGGCAGTTCTCTGGAGTCATGACCTGGCTCCTCGTCGCCGCCTGCGCGCTCAGCGCGTACCTCGGCGAGCTGGCAGACGCGATCGCCATCCTGGTCATCATCGTCGTGAACGCGGCGATCGGCTTCGTGCAGGAGTACCGCGCCGAGAGGGCGCTCGACGCGCTGCGCGACATGACCGCACCGCGTGCCCGCGTTGTCCGCGACGGTCGAACCGTCGCGATACCGGCCCGAGACATCGTCGTCGGTGATTTGGTCGTGCTCGACGCGGGTGACATCGTCGCCGCAGACGCGCGGTTGGTCGAGGCGAGCGCCCTCACCACGAGCGAGGCCTCGCTCACGGGCGAGTCGCTCCCGATCGAGAAGCACGTCGGGTCAGTCCCCGACGACGCGCCGCTCGCCGAGCGCACCGACATGGTTTTCCTCGGCACTTCGATCGCGAACGGCTCGGGACGCGGCCTCGTGACGGCGACCGGGCGCGCGACCGAGCTCGGCAAGATCGCGACGATGCTCGGCAGCGCGAAGTCGGAGCGGACACCGCTCGAAGCACGCCTCGAGCGCGTCGGTCGTACGCTCGCGGTTGGCTGTCTCGCCATCGTCGTGCTCGTGGCGATCGCCGGCCTCTTGCGCGGCGACCCGTGGAGCGAGGTCCTCATCTCCGGAGTCTCTCTCGCGGTCGCGGCGGTGCCCGAGGGGCTCGCGGCCATCGTCACCGTCGCGCTCGCGCTCGGTGTCCAGAGAATGGCTTCGAAGCGCGCGCTCGTGCGCCGGCTACCGGCGGTCGAGGCGCTGGGCTGCGCGACGGTGATCTGCACCGACAAGACCGGGACGTTGACCACCGGCAAGATGCGCGTCCGCGAGATCTGGGGCCGTAGCCACGATGCCGTCGTCGATGCGGCTGTCGCGTGCTCCGACGCTGAGCTTGACGCGTCCAACCTCGACGGCACAGGCGACCCGACCGAGGTCGCGATCCTCGTCGCGGGCGCCGAGCGCGGGATTCAGCGCGACGACATCGAGCGGATGCGGCCCAGGGTGGAAGTTCATCCTTTCGACGCAGTGCGGAAGCGGATGAGCATTCGTCGCGCCGACGGCCGCGTGTATGTGAAGGGTGCGCCGGACCTGGTCCTTCCCCGGGTCACCGAGGGCGATGTCGTCGCGGCCACCGAACAGAACGCGGAGATGGCCGCGCGCGGGCTCCGGGTGCTGGCGATCGCCATCGGCTCGCGCGACGACGAAGACGAGTTGACCCTGGTCGGGCTCCTCGGGCTGGCCGATCCGCCGCGGACCGAGGCCGTCGCGGCCATCGCTACCGCTCGCGCGGCCGGCATCCGCACTGTCATGATCACCGGAGACCAGGCGCTCACCGCGCACGCCATCGCGCGAGAGCTCGGTCTCCTCGTCCCAGGCGACGATCCGAACACGGTCGTTCACGCACGCGCTACGCCCGCCGACAAGCTCCGCATCGTGCGCGAGTGGAAGGCGCGGGGCGACGTGGTCGCGATGACCGGCGACGGGGTGAACGACGCGCCCGCGCTCCGCGAGGCGCACATCGGCATCGCGATGGGCAAGACCGGCACGGACGTCGCCCGCGAGGCGGCCTCGATCGTGCTGACCGACGACAACTTCGCGACGATCATCGACGCGGTCCGGGAAGGACGCGGGATCTTCGAGAACATACGGAAGACGCTCGTGTACCTGTTGACGGGCAACCTCGCCGAGCTCTTGCTCGTCGTCGGCGCGGCGGTGCTCGGCCTTCCTGCGCCGCTCACGGCGCTTCAGATTCTCTGGATCAACCTCGTCACAGACAGCCTGCCGGCCCTCGCGTTGGTCATGGACCCGGCAGATGCTGATGTGCTGCGCCACCCACCGCGTCCTGCGGTTCAGCCGATCCTCGCCGCCGCCCAGTGGCGTCGCATCGCGGCAGTCGCCGTCGTCGAGGCCGGCGTCGTGCTCGCGACGTACGCATGGGCGCTCGCAAATCG
>CAYZQM010000001.1:56001-60049 GCA_964480175.1 uncultured Sandaracinaceae bacterium | reverse complement strand
CTTCCGCCGCGGCCCCTACCCCGATGGCGTAGCTCGCAAATCGCGACACCACCGAAGCACGGAACCTCGCGTTCTCGGTGCTGGTATTCTCCGAGGTGCTGCGAAGCTTCGCCGCGCGCAGTGAGCTCCGGCCGTTCTTCGAGACGGACGTGCTCTCGAACCTCAAGCTGGTGGCCGTGGTGCTCGTCACTGTCGCCGTCCAGCTCGCGATCCACCACTTGCCCTTCACCGAAGAGCTGTTTGCCATCGGGGAGATCTCGATGGCGGACTGCACCTTGTCCCTCGCGATCGGCTTCGTTCCGGTCTCGATTGTCGAGATGGCCAAGATCCTCCGGGCGCGCGTTCTGCGCCTCGGAGACCGAGCGAGCCCCGCATGAGTGACGAACGAGAGCCCCAACCTCGAGCTGAGTCGGCGCCAGAGGACATGCAACCGGGGGTCGCCTCGGACGAGTCGGCGAGTCCGCAGACCGACGCGTCTCCGGCGCCCGAAGAGGTGGCGCCCGCGCTCGTCTTGGACGCGCCCGGAGGCCCCGGGGCCGACGCGCCCGTGGCGCCGGCAACGGCGGCTGGCCGTGAGGAGCCGTCGCGTCCACCCGTGCTGGGGCGGTCTGCGCTGGTGTTCCTCGCCGGGGCCGTCTCGCTGGCGCTCGTCCTCGCCGTGCAACACCTGCGGCACGGATGGCCGTTCTCCCTCCACCACGGGGTGGCCGACACCTCCAGCGAGGCCGTCGAGAGGAACATCCCATGTGGCGGCCGCGAGACCGAGCACGCACGGGTTGCCGTCGAGGTTGAAGAGGCGCGGCTCGACGCGCTCGGAGTCGCAACCACCACTGTGGGTCGAGAGGAACTCGCCGGAGAGCTGCGAGCCGTCGCGACGGTGGTGCCCGACGAGTCACGGGTTTCGCATGTCCACACCCGCGTCTCGGGCTGGGTGGAGCGACTGAGCGTCACGACCACCGGCGAAGCGGTGCGGAGCGGGGAGGTGCTCGGCGCCATCTTCTCCCGCGAGCTCCTCGCGTCCCAGACCGAGTTCGTTATGGCGCTTCGCGCGGGCAGCGACAGTCCGCTCGTTCGCGGCGCGCGCGACCGCCTGCGGGTCCTCGGGATGACCGACGGGGAGATCGAGGCCCTCGAGAGGCGCGGGTCGCCCCTCCGGAACGTGCCGATCGTCTCGCCACGCTCCGGCGTCGTGCTGCATCGAGGCGTGACGCGCGGTGCCGCGGTCGATCCGTCGACGGAGCTCTTCGTCATCGCCGACCTGTCGACGGTCTGGGTCCTGGCGGAGGTACCTGAGTCGCGGATGTCGGAGGTCGCGGTCGGCTCTGCCGCGACCCTCGAGCTCGCGTCGTCCGGGGTCGAGGCGCGAGAGGCGACCGTGGCGTTCGTCTATCCGACCTTGACCGAGAGCACTCGCACGCTCCGGGTCCGGTTCGTCATCGAGAACCCCGAGGGCGAGATCCGGCCGGGCGCGTTCGGGACCGCAGTGTTCCACCTCGCCCCCCGCACGGCGCTCGTCGTTCCGCGTGACGCCATCGTGGACCACGGGACCTCCCAGTACGTGTTCGTCGCGACCGGCGGCGGTCGCTTCGAGCCCCGTGAAGTGAGTCTCGGTGCGCGCTTCGACGAGCGGGTCGAGGTGCTCGACGGCGTGACCGAGGGCGAGCGTGTCGTCTCGTCGGGTGTCTTCCTCCTCGACTCCGAGAGCCGCCTCCGTGCCTCGGGCGGCATGACGGGCCACGCGCACGGCGGAAGCACGCCCGAGCCGACCTCCGACGACGAGACGGCCCGGAGCGGCGATCCGTCGCCCGCGCGCGGTGGTCACACCGCACACGAGGCACCGTGATCGAGCGGGTGATCCAGTGGTCGGCGAGGCATCCGCTGACGGTCCTCGCCCTCGTGTGTGGCCTGATGGGCTGGGGTCTCGCATGCCTCCGGGAGACGCCACTCGACGCGCTGCCGGATCTCTCGGACCCGCAAGTCATCGTCTACTCGGAGTGGATGGGTCGGAGCCCGACCCTTGTCGAGGACCAGATCACGTACCCCCTAGTGCGCGCGCTCCGCAGCACGCCCGGCGGCGTCGAGGTCGTCCGCGGCTACTCGATGTTCGGGATGAGCTTCGTGTACGTGATCTTCCCTGAGGGCACCGACCTCTACTGGGCGAGGTCCCGCGTCACTGAGCTCCTTCCGCGCGTTCGCCTGCCCGAGGACGTGCGCCCACAGCTCGGGCCCGACGCGACGGGCATTGGCTGGGTCTACCAGTACGTGATCGAGGACGAGTCGCGCTCGATGGATCTCGCGGACCTACGTGCGCTCCAGGAATTCACGATCCGGCCGGCGCTCCAGGCCGTGGACGGAGTCTCCGAGGTCGCGACGCTCGGAGGCTTCGAGCGTCAGTACCAGGTCGTGGTCGATCCCGAGCGCCTCATCGCCTTCGGGCTCTCGGTCTCGGAAGTCAGCCGAGCCGTCGCCGACGCCAACAGCGAGGTGGGCGCGCGCGTGCTCGAGGTCGCGGGCACGGAGTACGTGCTGCGCGGCCGCGGCTACGTCGACAGCCTCTCCGACATCGAGGAGAGCGTCGTCGCGGTCGGTGCCGGGGGGACCCCGATCCGGGTTCGAGACGTCGCGACCGTCGGCTTCGGCCCAAACATTCGCCGCGGGGCCGCCGACTGGAACGGAGAAGGGGAGGCAACGGGCGGTATTGTGGTGATGCGCATGGGGGAGAACGCGCTCGACGTCGTCGAGCGCGTCGAGGCGCGTATCGCCGAGCTCTCGCTGCCGGCCGGCGTCCGCATCGTCCCGACTTACGACCGCTCGGAGCTCATCGAGGGCTCGATCGACACGCTGACCGAGACGCTGCTCGAGGAGCTCCTCATCGTCTCCTTGATCTGCCTCTTCTTCCTCCTCAACGCGCGCTCGGCCTTCGTCGCGATCATCATCATGCCGGTCGCGACCCTCGTCGCGTTCATTCCGATGTACTATGTGGGGCTCAGCGCGAACCTCATGTCGCTTGGTGGCATCGCAATCGCGGTGAGCGAGCTCGAGGACGCGTCGACGACCTTCGCCGAGAACGCGACGCGGCGCCTCGCCTCGCTCGCCCCGGGAGCCGATCGGTGGCGCGCCATCGTCGACTCGGCGAAGGAGGTGGGCCGACCGACCTTCTACTCGCTCCTGCTCACGACGGCGTGCTTCATCCCGATTCTCACCCTCACCGGCCAGGCCGGGCGCCTCTTTCGGCCGCTCGCGTTCTCGTTCGCGTTCGCCACGGCGGCTGCGGCCGTGTTGTCAGTGACCATACTCCCGCCGCTGATGACGACCGTGCTTCAGCACGGCCGCTTCAAGCCCGACGATGAGAACTCGTTCAATCGGGTCTTCAAGGCCGCCTACCAGCCGCTGGCGCGCGTCGTCGTCCGCGCACGGTGGCTGGTGGTCGCTCTCGCCCTCGTCGTCGTCGGCGCGACCGTCCCCGTCGCGATGGGGCTCGGCTCGGAGTTCATGCCGCCGCTCGACGAGGGGACGCTGCTCGTCATGCCCACGACATTCGCCGGCATCTCGATCGAGAGCGCCCGGGAGGTCCTCGTCCACCAAGACGCCGTGTTGCGCACCTTTGCCGAGGTCGAGTCCGTTCATGGCAAGGTCGGCCGGGCCGAGACCGCCACCGACCCGGCGCAGCTCGAGATGATCGAGACCGTTGTCACGTTGCGGCCGCGGAGCGAGTGGCCCCTGCACGCCGTCGACCGCTGGTGGTCGGGCGCGCCCGATTGGCTCGCCCCGGCGCTGCGCATCCCTTGGCCGGACCGCCGCCCGCGGACGATCGAGGAGCTCGCCCGGGACCTGGCCACGGCGGTGGAAGTCCCGGGCTACCAGATCGCTGTCTCGCCGCCGATTCGCACGAGGATCGACATGCTTACGACCGGGGTTCGGACGCCCGTCGGCATCAAGGTGTTCGGCGAGAGCCTCGAAGAGATCGAGCGCATCTCGGTCGAGCTCGAGTCGATCCTGCGTGAGGTGCCCGCGACCCGTAGCACGTTCGCGGAGCGTCAGAGCGGCC
>CAYZQM010000001.1:55754-55991 GCA_964480175.1 uncultured Sandaracinaceae bacterium | reverse complement strand
GGGATGTAACGCCTGACCGCGAGGCGATCGCCCGCTACGGGCTCACCGTGCGCGACGTGAACGACGTCGTCGAGGCCGCGATCGGGGGCATGATCGTCTCGACGACGGTCGACGGACGGGCCCGCTATACGCTCAGCGTCCGCTTCGGGGCCGACTACCGTGAGGATGTCGACGCGCTCCGCAGTATCCGGGTGCCTGTCCGAACTGGCGCCTCGGTCGCCGAGGTCGGTTCGATCG
>CAYZQM010000001.1:22166-55744 GCA_964480175.1 uncultured Sandaracinaceae bacterium | reverse complement strand
AGCCCGGCGGAACGGTACTCCGGCGCAAACCGTTCGTCCGGTTCGATCGGCGTGGGATCCGGCCTCGGCATCGATCCGGTCTCGGGCGGCGGCATGGGAGGTGACGCGGTGGGCGCCGCCGCGATGCCGTCGAGCGCCGCAGACGGCGTCGAGCCGATCGAGCGCTTCCGGATCCCCAGGCCAGCCGTTCCACTCGGTGAGCTCGCCGACATCCGCGTGACCAGCGGACCGCCGATGATCCGGGACGAGGACGGCGTGCTCGTCGGCTACGTCTACGCGGACATCGATCTGTCGGAGCGCGATCTCGGCGGCTGGGTCGATGAAGCCAAGGCGCTGGTGGACGAGCGCCTCGACTTGCCCCCCGGCTATCGCCTCGCGTGGACCGGCCAGTACGAGCACATGGAGATCATGCTCGACCGGATGGCGTGGGTGGTACCGCTCTCACTCCTCCTCGTGCTCGCGCTGCTCCGCTTCGCGATGCGCGGCTGGGCGCAGACCTGGCTGGTCATGACCAGCCTGCCGTTTGGGCTCGTCGGCAGCGTGTGGCTTCTCCACCTACAGCAGTACAACGTGTCGACCGCGGTATGGGTCGGCCTCATCGCGGTCTTCGGGATCGCGCAGGAGACCGGCATCCTCATGGTCGAGTTCCTGGACGAGAGCGTGCTCCGAAAGGCGCGTGAGCGCGGAGCAGCGCTCGTCGCCGGGGACGTGGATGCCGCGATCGTCGAGGGCACCTCGCGGCGGCTCCGCCCCCTGGCCATGAGCGTGTCGAGCACTGCGCTCGGCCTCCTGCCGCTGATGTGGGAGTCGGGGCCCGGCGCGGACGTCTCCGCTCGCATCGCCGCGCCAGTCATCGGTGGAGTGCTCTCATGCTTGGTGCTCACGCTTCTGGTGCTTCCCGCTGCGTATGCGATCTGGCGCCGCCATCAGTTCCGCCTCGGCCTACTCCAGCGAGAGGCCGCAGCCGCAGACAGCACGGAACCCTCATGACGCGATTCCCGCCGGGCTCCTCCCCCATTCCCATGGCCCTCGCTGGCGCAACCGCGCTGCTAGCGGGTGGCTGCGTCTCCTCATCGACATGGTCGAGTTGGCATGCCACGCACGAGCGAATCGAGGCGATCGAAGCGGAGGAGCGCGACGTAGTCGACGGCCGCTCGGGGGCCCCCGCGAGCGACGGGTCGAGAACGTTCGACAGCTGCGATGAGGTGGTCCGCGAAGTCATCGCGGCGAGCCCCGGGCTCGCCGCTCCCCGCGAACGCGCACGGGCTGCGCTCGCGAGCGCACGCGCGGAGGGGGCGCTCCCCGCGCCGTCGGTCTCTCTCGCCGCATGGGACTTCCCGATCGGTGACCCTCAGCTCGCCGATCGCGAGGGCATGTACATGCTCGCCGTCGCACAGGAGCTCCCACCGCCCGGCTCCCTGGACGCAAGCGCGGCCGCGGCCGTGGAGGAGGCTCGCGCGGCGCTCGGCGAGCTCGACGAGATGCGCCGCATGATCTCCGCCGACGCCGCGCACGCCTGCGCGGATTGGGCCGGCGCGGCCGCCCTCGTGACGGCGCTCCGGACCTGGATCGAGACCCTCCGAACGATGCGCGACGCGGTGATTGCCCGGTACTCTGCCGCCGGCGGCGTGCTCGCGGACGTGGCGCGGGTAGACCGAGAGATCGCGACCGCGGAGCGCATGATCGCGCGCGCCCTCGGCGATGGGGACCGCGCCAAAGAGGGGCTCCGAGCACGCCTCGGTGTGTCGGCCGCCGCCGAACTAGGCGCGCCGCCGGCACTCCCGGCCGACGTCCCCTCGATCGACGAGGGTGCGGCGCTCGCGTTCGCGCTCGACCATCGAGGGATCCTCGCGGCGGCGAGCGCGGGTATCGCCGCAGCGGAGGCGCGTGCGGAGGCCGCTCGCGCGCGCGCCGACATACCGACCTTCATGTTCGGCGCGATGTATATGCAGACTCCGCAGATGCGAGCAGGGCTCGGACTGGAGTTCGGCATGACGCTTCCGTGGCTCTGGAGCGGAGAGCGTGACGAGGCCGAGGCCGCTCGCGCGGAGGCGAACGCCATGGAGGCAGAGGCGGCCGGGATCGAGCGAAGCATCTCCGTGGAGGTGCGGACCGCGCTGGCGGCGCTCGCAACCGTACGCCGTGCTCTCGCGGCCCTCCGGGAGCTCGAGGCTCCGGCGGCCGCGTTGGCGCTCGACGCCACGGCCGCCACCTACGGCGCGGGCGACGGAACGCTCCTGGAGTGGCTCGATGCTGCACGCGCCATCCGCGAGCTCGAGATCCAGGAAGTGGAGCTCCTGATGGAGGTCGCGCACGCGCTCGCTGACCTCGCGAGCGCTTTGGGCGCGCTTCCCGCCGACCTCGCCTCCGACCCGCTCACCGCAACGGCCAGTGAGTAGACGGCTTCGCTCAATCCTCGACACGGAAATCCTCCGGGCTGATCCCGTAGCGCCGCAGCAGCCGGTAGAAGCTCTCGCGCTCGATTCCGGCGATCTCCGCGGCTTGCACGACCCGCCCCTGAGTACGCCGCAGGACGGCCTCGACGTAACGTCGGGTCGCGTCCTCGCGGGCCGCCTCCAGCGCCTGCGTGTAGCTCATCGCCGACAGGTCGATCGCGCCGAACGCGTTCCCCGAGCGGACCTCAGCCGGTAGGTCGCCCGCCTCGATCGTCGGGCCCGACGCCACGATCGCCGCGCGCTCGACCGCGGCACGGAGCTCACGGACGTTGCCAGGCCAGCCGTAGCGCTCCAGAAGTAGGAGGGCTTCTGGCGAGAAGCGCAGCGGACTGCTCTTCCCCGAGGCGCGGGCCGCATGCTGGGCAAACGCGGTCGAGAGGAGCTCGATGTCGCCGGAGCGCTCCCTTAGGGGCGGGACGAGCACGGACATCATCCGCAGGCGGTACAGCAGGTCCTCGCGGAACGAGCCCTCCCGCGCCATCGCGTCGAGGTCGCGGTGCGTCGACGCGATCACGCGCGCGTCGCCGGATCCGTCATCGACCGACGTTCGGCGCTGCCGCTCCTCGAGAACCCGGACAAGCCTCGCCTGCAGTCCCAGCCGAAGCTCACCGACCTCGTCCATAAATACGGTCCCGCCGCGCGCACGATCGAAGACCACCGCGCGGTCAGCTCCGGTCCGCCCGGGCACCCGAGCGCCGAAGAGCTCGGTCTCGAGATCCTCGGTCGCGATGCCTCGGCAGCTGACCGTCACGAACGGCCCGCCGGCGCGGGGCCCCATGAGGTGGAGCGCCCGGGCGCAGAGCCGCTTGCCGGTACCCGTCTCGCCGACGACGAGCGCATTTGCGTCGCTGGCGGCGACGCGTCTGAGCACGCGGACGAGCTCTCGCATCGCCGGTGAGGCGCCGAGCAGACCAGGCGCCGGCTCGGGGGGCCCGGCGCCCTCTTCGGTCGTCCGACGGCGCGCCAGAGCGCGGAGGAGGGTGCTTCGGAGAACGTCCGGCTCGAACGGCTTGGTCACATAGTCGTCGGCGCCCTTCTTCATTGCGTCGATGGCGCTCTCGACCGTCGCGTGGGCGGTCATGAGCACGAACGCGGCATTGGGACGGGCGCGCCGGGTGGCGTCGAGGACGGCCAGGCCGTCGACGTCCGGCATCTTCAGATCGCAGACGACCGCGTCGACCGCGTGCTCCGTGAGCAGCTTTTGGGCCGCAGCGCCGCTGGTCGCCTTGAGGATGCGCCCGTCGTGGCGAAGCACCTTCGCCAGGAGCGTCACCATGTTTGCCTTGTCGTCGACGATGAGGATCGTCGGCGCGGCCGTGCTCCGCCCAGTCACGCCGCCTCCGCCTGGCGCGGGAGGTCGATGACGAACGTGGCCCCGCCTCCAGGGTTCTCGGCGGCGTGAATGGTCCCACCGTGGGCGTGCACCACACCAATGCACACCGCCAGCCCGAGGCCGGAGCCACCGCCTCGCTTTCCGAAGAAGGGCTCGAAGATCCGATCCCGATCCTCGGGCGCGATGCCTTCGCCGCGATCGCGAATCTCGATTCGATACCCAGCCGCCGTCATCACGCCCACGACCTCGATCGGGCCGCCTTTGCGTGCCTGGGAAGCGTTGCGAAGGAGGTTCGTCACGACCTGCTTCATGCGACCGCGATCGATGCGAACGCGCGCCGGAGCCACATGGACCGTGACGTCCGCCCCGGCGAGCTGCCCGGCCGCCTCGAGCCGGTGGACCAGGTCCGTCACGAACTCCACCACCTCGACGTCGTCGGTCCGAATGTCGTCGGCACGCGCAAATGCGAGGAGGTCCTCCGCGATCCGCTGGCACGCTTGTGCCTCCTCGTCGAGGATTCGGAGCTCGTCCTGAACGTCACCGTTCTGCGCCTCGGGGATCATCGTGCGCAGATATCCGCGAATGATCCCGATCGGGTTGTTGACCTCGTGCGCGACGCCCGCGGCGAGCTGTCCCACCGCCGCCATGCGCTCCGAGGCGACGAGCCGGGCCTCGCGCTCGCGAAGATCGATGGCGAGCCTTCGCAACGCGGCACCGACCGCCACGACCTCGCGGTCGCCACGTTCGCTGGCCGGCGGGACTTCGCCTCGGCCGATACCCAACGTCGCCTCGGCGAGCTCCGCCAGTGGTAGGATCACTCGCGCCCTGACGCGCCACCCGTGGTAGCCCGCCAAGAGGAGCGCGAGCACCCCACCCAGGGCCGCCACGAGCGCCGCAGTCTGCGCGATGCTCTCGGCGCGTAGGTGTGCCTCGTGCATCCGGCGCTCGAGCGCCGTCGCCACGGCATCGGCGTCCTCGGCCGCCCGCGTGACAAGGACGTCGATCTCGCGGTGCTCCGCGCGCACGTGCTCGAGGTCACCACGCTCCATCGCCGGCACGACCTCGCTGCGGAACGCCTCGTCGATGGTCGCGCTCGTCTCCGCGATCCGCGTGACCCGCCAGCGCTCCGCCGCGGGCACCCGCCCTTCGAGGAGATCGGCGCTCCGTCGGACCTCCTCGACCCAGGAGTGGTGGTGGTCGAGGTGCGTGTCCGTGCGCTCGATCAACGTGTGCGCCTCGTGGATGTACTGCTCACGGACGGCGACGCCGAGCATCAGCCCCTCGTGCATCGCGAGCTCGTCGCGACGCATCTCGCCCACGAGCCCGGCAACGATGGAGATGAGCGTCAGGAGCACGACCGAGAGCAAGATCGCCAGCACCGCGATCGACCCCATCGCGAATGCCACGCGCCGGCCGACCGATCCTCGATGGGCTGGCTCTACGGCGACTTCGATCGACGACATGGGTGAATGCTCCCGCGCTACTCGTCTGGCGACTCGACACTGTAACCGCTCCGGTCACAGTCTCACGACCCCGCCGCAGAATGTCGCGGTTGCCGGTGACCGAAGTCGCCCACGTTGGCCGCGTACCGGCCCAGGCGAAGCGCCCTGCCAACGCGCGAAGAGCCGAAGCGCTCTTCCTATCAGGAGTCGGAGGCGCTTTCGCCTCGTCCACCTGAAGGAGGCTCCTGATGACCGCAACCACCAACGCGGAGCACACCGCTCCGTCAACCGCTCCGCTTTTCACGCACCGCGACCAGCCCGAACGCTGGATCGCTCACGACCGCCCCGTCGACTTCGAGGAGGCGGTCGACATGATCATGGACGCCCACCGCGCCGATGGTGAGCGCGAGGATGTCGTCGCCCACGACGTCCGCACGTGGGCGTTCGGCAACGCCGAGGGCGCGATGGCGCTCGCGCCGGTGCCGCTGCCTGGCCGCGAGGTCGGCGCCCGCTACCCGCTGCGCGAGCTCGGCTTCTCCCAGCTCTGCGGGCGCATCGGCGCGCCGGCCGCGTACGTGCGCAGCCTGCCCGCCAAACTTCAGATCGCCTGCATGAACTGGGGCATGACGCGCGAGAAGCAGTCCGCGCTGCTCCGCCTCGCCGGAGGGCAGGTGCGAGCGATCGTCAGCGACCGCTACGCCGCGCTCGACGACGCGCTCGTGCTCGACGTCATCGGCGAGGTGCTCGACCGCGCCGGCTACCTCGCGGAGTGCCGCGTCCGCGCGTCTGCCGTCGGCGCGCACACGCTCCTTCGCATCACGATGCCCGCCGAGAGCACTGCGGTTCGCAAGGGCGACACCATCGAGTGGGGCCTCGACATCGGGAACTCCGAGGTCGGTCTGCGCTCGGTACAGGTGACGCCGATCACCTACCGTCTCATCTGCACGAACGGCATGCGGGCGTGGCGCTCGGAGGCCGCACTCCGTATGCGACACGTCGGCGACCCGAAGCGCCTGTACGAACAGCTCAAGGATGCGGTGCCGGTCGCGTTCGCCGAGGCTCGTGGCGACATCGAGAAGTGGCGGCGGGCGACCGAGGTGTTGATCGACAATGCGCTCGATGAGATCGAAGGTCTCCGGGTCTTCGGTCTTGGGCAGGCGGAAGTGCAGGCCGTCGGGCGCGAGCTCGCGACGGCGAACGGACTGCTCCCGGCGGCCTCGTCGGCGCAGACCATCCTCGACGCACTCAAGGTGCCGACCACCGCCTACGACGTCGCGAACGCGGTCACGAGCGTGGCGCGCGACCGCGGCGACGTAGCGACGAGGCTCACGCTTGAAGAGCAGGGGCATCGGTACCTCAGCCGCCGGGTTGGGTGACGCAGCCAACGGCAGACACCGCGTTTGCTAGGGCTCTCGCCGAAGCTGAGGGGTGCCGTACTCCGCGAAGCCGGCGACATCTGGATAGACGCTGGCGTAGTTCAGCGAGAACGTGTTCTCTAGCACGCGTCGGATCGCCGGCTTCGCGGCCGCAGCCACCCGGACTGTGTACGACGGCTGATCAGGCGTACGCGTCCGCGAGTCCACCTTGTGGACCCGCAGAGGCACTGAAACAGCCTCGCGAGTCTCGTGGATCGTCCAGCGCGCCGCTGTCGCAGTAGGCTCCTTCGGCCATTGGCCGGCCGTGGTGTCAGGTACGCCAGCGAGCAAGAAGCCACCGTGCTGGGCCGCGATGCGGCGGTCGAACCCCGCAGGTCGCCACGCGTAGGCCGCGCTCGTCCAATCCTGAGCCCCGCCGGCCCACGGCGGCTCGAACTTGTGCTCCCATTCGCGAAGCGTGGGATCCTCGTGATCGTTGATTAACCGCTCCGTCACGTCGATAGCGAAGAGGCGCCCATCAGTGGCGTCATGCACCGAACTTGCCTCCACCGCGAAGAAGAGCGCCATGTACGGGTTGAACGTCACATCAATGAGTCGCGTGGGCGCTTTAAAGTGCTGGAGGGTGGCAAGGAACTCCAGGAAGGAAAGTCGACCGCGGGGTCCGCTGTGCAGTCCCCATCGGCGAGCGTCTCGCGTGATCACCGCTTCATAGTCCTTTAGTTCGATCTCCCCGGGCGGCTGCGCGCTCGGCGAGGCCTTCCTCAGCGTCCAGAGCAGCCTTCGGTACAGGGAACTGTGGAGCGCCCACTCGGCATTAACGACGCCACGCCAGGCAAACGTGCGTCCCGGAAATCGCTCGCCGAGCGACCGCACGAACGTGTCGACGGTGAGGAAGTCCGCGAGGGCCACGCCCTCCCAAGGCGCCCAGAACTCGGCAGGGGTCATGAGTGACAGGGTACCAGAGACTCGGCCGCGCAAACACCGGCCGCGTTCGCCTATCAGGAACATGAACCCGGCCATGTCGGCGCGGGTCACTCCAAGGAGAACGACATGAACGAGAACACCAACACCGAGACCGGCTTCTTCGACACGATCCTCAAGGACGACGGGGTCCACCGCGCCGCTGCAGGCGTGGTCGTCGCTGTCGTCGTGGCGGGCGCCAAGTACGCGCTCTTCGGCAAGATCGGCTGACCATGCATCGACGGCTTCGAGGCCCCGGTTCCTCCTCCATGAGAGCGAGGTGCCGGGGCCTCGCTGCTTCGAGGAGGACTCATGGACGAGCAGATTCCCCACACCACCCTTCGCACGTTGAGCCTGGTGCTCATCGCCGTATTCGACATCGCCCGCGAGGGCATCAGCGACGTCGTCGAGCGGCTACGGCCACTAGTCGAGCCACCCGAGGACATCCGCGTCGTGAGCACCGTCGGTGCGATCTATACCGGCGTCCTCGTCGTCGAGCGGAACACCATCATCGCCGGATTGATCGTTGAGGTCGGGCGCGTGACCGCAACGCCGCGCGCCCCGATCGTGACGCCTCCACCGCGCTACGACCCGCCCGGTCGCTTCGATCGCCACGAAGACCCTCGTGAAGGCCGCCTACCTGGCTGGGCCGACGACCCTCGAGATCTCTTCCGGGACGAGGATGAGCGATGGAGGCGCTGACCTACGGTGAGCTGCGCTCGCTCGCCCTACTTCATCGACGCGGCGTCGAGGGCGCGACCGACCGCCTGCTTGCCATCGTGCGCGATGAGCAGGATGCGCTACCCGTACTGCTCGGCTTTCCGGCCGAGAACCTACCGCGCCTCCTTCGCGCCGAGGACCCCGTCGCGGTGCTAGCGGCTACGATCGAGGAAGCACCCCGCGTCGCACGCGCCGCTCGCAGCCGCGAGGAGGGCACACGCGCGCAGAGCATCGCTGGCGAGCTTGCTGGCAGGCTGGTGCTCGACGAGCGTGGTGACTGTGAGCTGCCCGTGCACGACCTGGCTCTCATCACCCAGCTCGGAGGCCGCCGATACGTGACGTTCGGTGAGCGAGGGGGCGTTCCGACACGGCGCCTTCGTGACCTCCTCCGCGCCTGCCGCCGAGTGACGTCATGTGTGGTGCTTGTCCGAGCGACGACGCTCGACGTCGTCTACGAGACGCCGTGCTCCCGAGGCACGGTGCGGCTTCATCTATCGCCCGCGCCTGATGAAGACGCCATCGTCGTCCCTGTCCCGGTCAAGGGCGCTGCGCCGAAGACGCTGGCACGGTCACCACTCGCGACGACTGTCCTGCCGACCGCCAGCTCTCGCGGTGCGCCACAGCCGCCGCGCAGCCTCAGTCAGCGCTTCTTCGAGGCCCTGCTCGTCGCGGCGCTGGGAGGCTCGACATGACTCGGACTCCCTCGCGTGTCGACGAGCTCGTTGCGATCCTTCTGCCGAAGGTGGCGCTGCCCTCGCACCTGACACCGGCGCAGCTCCTCGACGGAGATGTCGTGCCGCCGACGAAGCACGCGGCGAAGGTGCTCGCTCTCCGCGAGCTCGTGCGTCACGGAGGTCGACCCGACGACCTCATCGACACCCGCATCGCATCGAGCGCCGACGTTGCTGCGTACTACCTGCCGCGCCTGCGCGGCGACACCATGGAGTCGCTTCACGTCGTCGGCCTGAGCTCGAAGCACCATGTGCGCTTCACCCAATGCGTCGCACGAGGTGGCATCAGCTCGTGCGCCGTGGCGCCGCGCGACATCCTGCGACCCGTGCTGCTGAACGCATCCACGGCGCTCGTGCTGATCCACAACCACCCCAGCGGTGACCCGACGCCGAGCGCCGAAGACATCGCCCTCACCGAACGTGTCGTGCAGGCGGCTGACGTGCTCGGCGTGCGCGTGCTCGACCATGTGGTGATCGGCGCGCGTGGCCACGTCAGCTTCCTCGACGCCGGTCTCCTCCGGGCGGCTCGCTGAAGAGGGCTTTCACCAACGCACGACGCACCAGCCGATTCTGCTCCTTGAGGCTCTTCAGCTCGGCAGGCGTCACCGAGGGGTTTGCCTCAGCGCGCTGAACTGCCGAGCACCCCATCAAGATGAGGTGCCGGTTCAGGCGCCCCGCGGTCATCGGTTTGAGCTTGGCCATGTCGCAATGATCGCACGCGTGAGGCCGATCGGCCCAGCCCCCCACAGCGAGGACCCCGCGCCCCGAGCGTTCGGGCGCGGGGTCCTTTCCGTTCCATCCAACCCACCAGGAGAACCGCATGAAGCACACGAAGCAGATCCCGCCGCAGTTCATCGTCCGCATCGCCATCAAGAACGACGCCGGCGTCGTCGTCAGCCAGCGCGAGTTCATCACCTACAACGGCCTCCTCGCGGTCGCGCACGAGATCGGCCTCGACGCGATCGACACGAGCATCGAGGAGATGCCGTGCGAGGCGAACGGTCAGACGGCGGTCGTGCGTGCCGTCGCGAAGGGGAAGCCAGGCAGCTTCTCGGGCCTCGGCGATGCGAGCCCCGCCAACGTGAGCCGCAAGGTCGTGCGGCATCTCCTCAGGGTTGCAGAGACACGAGCGAAGGCGCGCGCACTTCGAGACCTCTGCAACATCAACATGCTCGCCATCGAGGAACTCGGGGACGACGACGAAGCCGCGCTCGGGCCGCCAGCCACCGAACCGAGGCAGGCACGCCCGCGTCAGGCAGGCCTCCTTTCCGACAACCAGAAGCGCGCGCTTTGGCGGAAGGCGCACGCGCTTGGACACGAGGGAGATGCGGCCCATCGCTTCCTCACGGAGCGGCTCGGCTGCGACCCCGCACGCGCGACGCGCGAGCAGGCGAGCAAGCTGCTCGACGCGTTGTCCGCGGAGGAGCACAAGCGAGGAGGACGCGATGCCCCGCAGGCTGCCGAGTAGAGCGAAGCGCGCGAAGCGGCATCGGTCGCGATTCTTCGTGCTCGATGGCGATCTCTTCCTCGTGACCGAGCGCGACGAGGAGGAGCTTCTCGCCGTCCGACTCATCGGCCGAGATCGAGATCTCGTCCTCGAGATGATGTCGGACAACGACATCGAGATGGAGAGCTGCGTTCTGCGAGGTCGCTGCTAGCCGGCCTCGATCACACCCCGCGCAGGAGTAGCGAGAGGGAGACTTCGTACGCGTCGGCGAGCTTCCGCAAGGTGCTCAGTCGCGGGTCGAGGTCGCCCCGCTCGATCTTCTGCAAGTGCGAGAGCGAGACCTCGTGGTTCTTCACGACGTCCATCAACGACAACCCCTTCCGCTGCCGCATCTCGCGGCAGCGCTTTCCCAGCCGGAGCTGGAGGTCGGGATCGGACGCCATCGCCCGCGACGGTAGGGACGTGCGTCATTGCGGCATACGTCAGCAATGACGTAGGCTTCGCCGGACTCCGGTCCCGGCACAAGAGCGCCAGAGAAAGGAGAACTCCATGAGGAACAGCGAGTGGATCATCGTCGCGACCGGCATCGTGCTGGGTGCGTCGGCCTGCGATGACGGCCTCGACCGTGACGAGGCGGCGCGAGTGATCGAGGCTCGGCACTTCGGCGCGACGAGCGGCACGAGCGTCAGCGTCATGCTCCGACCGGCGGTCCGGACCGAGTACTACGCGGGCGTCGGTGGCGTGTTCACGTCGACCGTGTCGTGCGGAGACCGAACCCTGGGCTGGGCGGACGTGTCGTACGACGTCGATTGCCTGGGCGCGCTCATCCAGACCCACGCCATCGAGAGCTGCGGCCGCGCGCCGACGAACATCGACGGGATCGGCGACATCGAGCCGATCGGTTGCGACGCCGTGAACCCCGAGGGCATCCGGCGCCCCGACGGTGACGACGCGCGGCGCGGGTGGACGTTCACGTTCGCCGAGGCCGCGCTCCGGGACACCGACTGCCAACGGTTCGTCCAGGCCGGGGAGCGGAACGCCGAGAGCCATCACGAGCGCGACGCCGTGTCCATCACGGTGTCCATCCCGAGCTCGGGACGCTTCGGGCGTGTCACCGGGATCGCCGACGGCGCCGACGGGACGAAGGTCGTCGAGTTCGTGTGGACCATCGACCAGACCGCGATCGCCACCGTACGCGCCGGGTGCACGGGTGCTCCGGGCTACCTCTGGGCGGACGGCTCGGAGCGGACTGCGCGTGCGACGCTCCGGCACTACGACGACGGCTGGCGTGTGGAGTCGACGGACTGGGGGAGCCGATGACGCTCTACGCGGGCCGCCGCGTCGCGGGCCGCGGGGAGTGGGGCTTCGGCCCCTCTCTTTGCTCGGAGGGGCGCACCCGCAGAGACGGTACCTCGGCGCGGCTCGTCTTGGCTCTGCTCCTCGCGGGGTGTGGCGAGACCGCGACCCCGGACGCCT
Organism: uncultured Sandaracinaceae bacterium; assembly: GCA_964480175.1. Lineage (GTDB taxonomy): Bacteria > Myxococcota_A > Polyangia > Polyangiales > Sandaracinaceae > CAYZQM01. The sequence continues at coordinate 43,803 of CAYZQM010000001.1, read as the reverse complement.
CGGTGGATCCTCTCGTCGATGCCGCACCATTCGACGCCGGACACGACGCGGCAGTGCTCGATGCGAGCAGCGACGGCGGGCACGAGCTCGACGGGGGGAGTGAGAGCGATGCCGGTGCCGATGCAGGCAGCGTAGACGCCGAGATGAACGATGCGGCCGCAATCGGCGACGCGGACGTGAGCGACGGGGCTCTAGCTGACGCCGGCAGCGTCGACGGCGGCCTCGAAGGTGACGCGGGACCCGCGGGCCCGGGCACGCCCATCCACATCGGCGCTTCGGGTGACGGTTCCTGCGTGCTCACCGACGCGAACCAGATGTGGTGCTGGGGCTACGGCGCGCGAACGCCGATGTACGTCGCCGACGCGACGGCGTTGAACGGCACCTGCGGCATCGCGCTCGACGGCCATGCGTTCTGCTGGAACGGCGCAGGCATCACCGACTACGCCGGCACCGATGCCGCCGTGCTCGGAGTGCGGACGTACGCCGCACGCCCGGCGGGTGATGTCCGAGCTCTGGGCGACGAGAGCATCCGGTGGTCGCCGCCCGTCGCGGCCGACTCGCTGCCGGCGCTGAACTGCGCGGTGGACGTCGGCGGCGGTCTGACGTGCTGGGACTTGGTGGACACCGACCCCCGTCCCGCGGTAGCCACGTACGCGTTCGGCAACTTCTGGGAGGCGGTGCCTTCGACCGCCACCTACGACGTCACGGACGCTGCACGCCGCGGCAGTTTCACGGCGGGCGACATCATCGTCTGCCACACCTGGATCGGCACGATGCCTCGGGCTGGCGCCCCGCTCGCGGGGCCTGGGATCGAGTGCCTGCACGGCCGCGGTATTGCGTCCCCGGCGTCGTTCGCGGGTGCGAGCGAGGTCGAGATCGCTGGTGGTCGTGCGTGTGTGGTGGTGCCGGTGGGCACGTCCGGCACGCATCCCGCTGGCGTCTACTGCACCGCCGATCGTCCCGCGGCGTTCGGCAATCCTGGGCACTGGCCGCTGAACCCGCTTGCTGCGAGTGATGCGCTCGATGCCTACACCGACATCGTCGGCACCGACCTCGCGGTCGGCACCAACCACGCCTGCATCATGCAGGGCGCGGACATCCTGTGTTGGGGCGACAACCGTCGCGGCCAACTCGGCGACGGCACCCTCACCACGTCGCGGGTACCTGTGCGCGCGACGTGGTGATGTCGTCGCGCGAACCCTCGGGTCCGGCTCGGGGCACGGCATCATCGACTTGACGTGCGGGGTGGGCATGGCGTGATCACGGCGTGCCGCTCCGAGAGGTCGTTGAGAAGCTCGCCATCCAGGCAATCCACGAAGCGCGGACGAAAGTTCGCGCACAGATCCGTACCGCCAAGCGCCCCGACCCCGACCAGGCGACGCCAGAGGAGCGCGCCAGCGACCTCGACGACTTCGTCTTCCAGTACTGCTTCGCCTTCGAGTCAACGTTCGGTGGCATCGAGCAACGGACCGACGAGCTCCGCGACGCTCGGACGCTCTTGGGGAAGCTCACGGAGCGCCGTGGGTGGTTCGCCACCAACAACGATGCGGACGCCGCGACCGTACTGGGCGAAGCCCTCGCGCTGATCACCAAGGAACACGCCGAGCGAACGCGGCGGTGGCAGGCCGGGCGCGGACCGAGCGCATCGACGCTCGAACGGCTGTTCTACCAACTCGCGCATCCAGGCGGGCGAGGTGCGCCGTGGCGAGAGGACTTTGCGCTCAGCGTTGGCGACGCCATTGGCGCGTGGGACCCCCAGCGCCGACGAAGGGACGTCGACCTACCCTCGGTGCTGGCAAAGATCGAGGCGGTCGTCTGGTGCCGGCACCCGGAGGTGCTTGAGCGAGCCGGAATCGCCGAGAGCGCGGTCTATGTACCGAGCGACACGGCCTGCACCCGCCGAGCGACCGACAGGTGGCGGAAGACGCTGAAGCGCCTCGAAGTCGCCATCGCAAAGGCACCCCACTCGCAAGCGAGCAGGCGGAACGCAGATAGCGGCTGACCGTCTGGCGTCCGCCTGCTCGCGGAACGCCCCCGTTTGGCTTCCCGCTGGTGTCCTATTTGAGGTCGGTGGTGCGACCCCATCATCCGCGCGCTCGCGATGCGCGAGGAAAGGTGGCGACGTGAAGATCAACTTGGATGCGGAGCAACGACGAAGGGCGATGGAGGCGACGATCGGAGCGTCGCTCCCGCCGGTCGGCAGCATGGTGGTGGCGTGCATCAACCCCGACCACCCGGACGACGAGCCCAGCATGTCGGTCTCCGCGGAGGGGCTGTTCTATTGTCACGGCTGCGGGGTGAAGGGTGACGCCCTCAAGGCGGTCGCGGTCGTGCATGACCTGGACATCACCACCCAGTTCCGTGTCGTGCTGTCGAAGGCGTGGGACCTCGCTGCACAGGATCCCGGTCTCACGCGTCCCACGCGCACCGAGGGACGTGAGCGTAGCGGAACAAACGGCGCGCTACCCGAGCCGATCGCTATGTCACAGCGCATCAAGCTCCAGGCCCAGGCGGCTCGCTATCTGGTACGTGACCGCCAGCTTCATGACCCGTGGGTGACGGGCGGACTCGAACTGGAGTATGCGGTGCGCGCCGGGAAGCCGGAGGTCGTGTTCGTCGGGAGAAGCTTCGTCGAACCGGCGCGGCGCGTACGGATCGCGCGTTCGCTCGATCCTGATGCTCCCAAATCTGCTCGCTACCGCGTCCTCGGGAAGGACGCGACCAGCGTGCTCGTTCAGTTCTGCGACCCGCCCGCGGAGATGGACTGCATCGTCATCACGGAGGGGGTCATCGACGCGCTGACCGCATTGGATGCGGACTTCTTCGCGGTCAGCCTTCCCAGCGGCGCGCGCAACGTCAACAAGCTCGCAACAGCGCTCGACGCCGCGGCGAGAGCGTTCGACACCATCATCATCGCATTGGACGGCGACGAGGCGGGACACGCGGGCGCTGAAGCTCTGGCGGCAAGCTTGTACGGCTCGGGGGCGAGGCAGATCCGACGCGTCCGCTATCCCAACGGCATGAAGGACCTCAACGAGGTCCTCGTCGCCTCGGGGCCCGACGCAGTCCACGAGTTGCTCGACGAGGCGCCGTTGTTCCTCCCGAGGACAGCGCCCGCGAGCTGGCTCGATGCCCCGGAAGCTCTTCTCGCCGAGGAACTCCCGCGGGAGTTCCTGGTCGGGGACCTGATCCAGGAAGGCGACGCCGTCTTGGTCGCCGGCCGCGGCGACACCGGCAAGTCGATGCTGACGTTGGATCTGGCAGTGGCTCTCGCGAGCGGCACTGGTGCGACGTTTGGACACCATCCCGTCCACCGCGATTGCCACGTCGTCGTCGTCAACGAGGAGATGCATGCCGCGGATCTGCGTACGAGAGCTCGCCGCTTGGCGAAGGGTCGAGGCATCTCACCGGAGGTGATCTCCCGGAGGCTGCGGCTCGGGCACAGCAGTGGCATCACGCTCACAGGTCCCGGGTTCGAGCGGTTGGTGCAGCTCTGCCGGGAGGAGCCCCGGCTGGTAGTCATCATCGATTCGCTCCGGCCACTCCTCGGTGACGTTCCTGAGGTTGACAACATCGCGACGCTCAAGGCGCTCCGGCGGCTCGATCCACTTCGGCAGGGCCCCGGGCGGCACACCTTCATCATTCTCGCGCACGAGGCCAAGGGCATCTCCAGCCGCGCCGAGTGGCAGACGCTCGCCGGTTCAGGCGCGAGCTTTAACTGGGCGGACGTAGTCCTGCGCGTGGTCCGCAAGGACAGGCAACCGCGGTCGCTGTTGAAGATGACGAAGGGACGCGCCCGGAAGCACGGGAGCGAGAACCGCGAGTTCGAGGTCGAAGACACCTCGAACGGTGGTCTGGTCCTCAAGTGGCACGACCCGCCTGCAAGGACGGGCTCCAAGGGCGAGTTCTCGGAGTCTGAGGTGCTCGGCGTTCTCCGCAGCGCTTCCGGTCCGATGCTCAGAAAGGCGATCCTCCGGCAGCTCTCGGGCAACGGCGAGGCGGAGCGCGGCGGGTACGCGCGGCTTGAGCCCGTGCTTGCACGGCTCGTTGAGAAGGGCGTCGTGCGTTGCGATGGCTCGGATTCGCATCCGGTGTACTCGCCGATCCCGGGTCCTGAATCGACTCCTACGCCGTTGAGCTGATCGGCGGGGGGCGGGGGGGCCCTCTAAGGGCCCACCCCCCCGCACCACCACGCCAGCTCTCAACGATACGGCGCAGCCGTATCCAATAAACCACCACCCGCCCCCTGACACGAAAGGACCACGCACCCATGAATATGGACGACGCCAAAAGCCAGCTACCAGAAACGTCCACCAGCCCGGCACAGGAGCCGCCCACGATCGCACCATCTGGCGAGTTCACCGAAGAGGAGCTGACGCGTGCTTTCGACGACGTCGCACGGAACAAGCGTCCCGGCATCGACGGGGTTACGCGCGAGTCCTACCTCGCGACGTTGGCGTCCAGAATCCACGGCCTCACCAACCGCCTGCGCGACGGTACCTACCGCCCCCAGCCAGTGCTGCGCGTCGAGGCCCGAAAGGGGGGCGGCGGGACGCGCCCGATCGCCTTCGTGTGCGTCGAGGACAAGATCGTCCAGCGCGCCTTACTTCGTCGAATCGAGTCGCGGTTCAAGACGATGTTCTTCGAGCGTTCGTTCGGAAGGAGCGGCGGAGGGGCGATCGCAGCGGCCGACCAGGTCTTCCTCGACCTCCTCCATCACCAGCCGAGCGTCGTCGTCCAGATCGACATCGCGAAGTGCTTCGAGTCGTTCGATCACGCGATCCTGATGGACCTCTTGAAGCCGAAGCTCGACAGCACGGAGCTGACTATGGTCGGTCAGATGCTCAAGGCGGAGGTGGTACGGGAGGAGCCGCCGGTTGGCGACCAGGCCGAGCCCACGAAAGTAGCATCGGTGCGGGAGGTTGGCGTCGAACAGGGCATGCCGATCTCGACGTTTCTGGCGAACGTTTTCCTTCACTACGCCCTCGACGAGTGGTTGGAGGGCAGCCGGGAGGTGTCGGCTTGGAGTCGCTTCGTCGACGACACGAACGTGATCCTCGGTCCGTCAGCGTCGAGCGGGCGCTTCGTGGCGAGCGCGGCCGAGCGGCTCGCCGAGTACGGGCTGCTGCTGAACGAGAGCAAGACCCAGGTCGTCCGCGGGTTCGCGGCGGAGGATGTCGCGCTCCTTCGGCCAGGCTCCTGGGACTTGCTCAGCAGCTTCGAGTTCGTGGGCGCTACGTACCACCCGGCGCGTACGCGGGCCGGCGCGTACTTCGTCGAAACGTTCCGCGACGCTCTGTCCAGCGAGGACGGCGACGATGAGTAGGCTGACCATCGCGGCGCGCTCCGAGGAGCCGAGGTGGTGCGCCCGCGCGCGCTCCAGACCCGCGAGACGCCGATCTGCGGCGGCCCTGTCCGCGCAGATCGCGACTGCTCCTCCCTATCAGCTCGACGCAGACACGACGTTCGTGTTCGTGCTGCGGAGGTGAACAACATGAGCATGAAGAACTTGGCACGGGTTGCGACGGCCGACGTCGACGTGGAGATCGACCCCAGGGTCGGTCGCGTACTGCTGGAGGAGGTGGCGCTGATCCTGGGCGGCGATCTCGGGGGCATCGCAGTTCCTCGGACCCCGACCGCGAGGAAGGTCGGGGCCGCCGAGACCGAGCACAGCGTGCCCGCCACGAGCGGGAGGTGGGTCAGTGTCAGGGAGGCCGCCTTGGCGCTCGGCTTCGGCGTCGTGTCGTTCCGCCGGCTCATCGAGCGGCACACGCGCCGTGATGCCGCCGGAGGCATCGAGGCGTCGGTCGACGGGGTGCGAGCGCGCAAGGTGGGTCGCACCTGGCGGGTGCTGTTGAGCAGCGCCTGGACCTCGCCGGGTGCAGCGCCGCGCCGCAAGCCCGTGGTACATCAACTTCGCGGAAGCGCGCGTCGTGGCGGAAGTGAGTGATCGCCATGACGGTGCGGACGGTGAAGCGTCGCGGAGAGCGGCGCCTGGTCATTGACATCCCCTATACGAGTCCCTCTGGAGAGAAGCTCCGATTTCGTCGCGATGCCGAGGTCCAGATGATGGCGGCCGCGAAGGCGGAGGAACGAAGGAGGCTGGCCCTGCTCGCGCAGACCGGCCGTCCATTCGAGGCAGGCGACGATGCCCCGGTCGAGCTTCTCGAGCTCGGCGTCCGGCCGACGACCTCGCGGCGCGCGAGCATCACGGTGAGCGCGGCCGTGAAGGAGTACTTCCCGAGCTACGGCGTGACGAGACTCAAGCCGTCGACCCGTCGCGGCTACGAGGCCGTCTTCAAGTCGTTCGTCGAGCCGCGTGTTGGGGACCTCCAACTCGATCAGCTCGACGCGACGGTGATGCGGTCGCTCGACGCCGATCTCGTGAAGCGGCGCCTGGCAGCATCGACCCGACGGCAGATGCAGTCGTTCGTGCGCTCGCTAGCGCGGTGGGCGGTCGAGGCGGGGCACCTCGATGAGATGCCCACCTTCCCGAAGCTGCCCAAGACCGGTGCGACGATCTCGAAGACGCTCACCACCGACGAGGTGGCGCGCATCCTCGCGAACGTCGAGCCGCGGTACCTGACGATCCTCTACCTGGCCGTCTACGCCGGCCTACGTGCGGGAGAAGTTCGGGGCCTCAAGTGGCGCGATGTCGATCTCGAACGCGGCATCCTCATCGTCCGACGCAGCCGTTGCCGCGGCGTGGAAGCGCCACCGAAGTCGGGGCACGAGCGCGTCGTTCCGCTCCACCCGAAGCTCGCCGATCTACTGCGAGCACAACCGAGCAAGCGGTCTGAGCATTACGTGACCGGACCCGAGGCCGGCGAGGCGTGGCCCGAGCATCGGCCCTACGGCGCGTTCAGGAGCGCGTGCGCGAAGGCGGGCATCACTGGCTTCCGGTTTCACGACTTGCGCCACGCGTTCGTGACGGGGCTCTTCAAGCGCGGCGCCTCGGCGCCCGTGGTCCAGCGTCTCGCCGGGCACGAGCACCTCTCCACGACGCAGCGCTATGCCCATGCCCAGCTCCCCGATCTGGTCGATGCTGTCAGTCGCATCGATTGGTAGTGGTGCGCGCGTGGTAACAGCGTGGTAACAAGCGCCCCTTCGCGGTCCTGGACCACCTCTGCCGGTTCGTGACCGTTCCAGATTCTCCTTCGCTTTCAGTTAGTTAGATCGACCACGGCCGAGTGGCGGAATGGCAGACGCGGCGGATTCAAAATCCGCTGTCCTAACGGGCTTGCCGGTTCAAATCCGGCCTCGGCTACTACAGAACGAGGGGATCGGCGTTCGGGTAGGCTCTCTGGATCTTCTTCCGGAGCCGACCGCCGCCGCCGCGATGGCGCTACTTCGATGGGTCTCGCGATCCCGACGCAGCAGCGCGGTCGGGGCTCGACGACGCGTTCCGGGACGAGCTGTGTGCAATCGGCTTCACGGTCATCGGGCACTCCGTGGCACGCCTCGAGGGCGAGACGGTCTACGTCGCCGAGGTGTCCGTGAGCGGCGATGGGCAGATGCTCTTCGTGGCGTTCCGGCTGAAGGACCGCATCTGCTTCGCGGCGAACACGCTCCTCTCCGACGGCACGTTCCTCGAGACCGAGGGCGGCTCGGTGCCCGCGACGTTCGCCGTGGTCCACGCGGTCGCGCCACCCGTTGGGTCGGGCTTCCTCTGGTGGCCGCCCCGCGGGTCCGGGGCCACGGAGGTCATCGAGCAGCACCGCATCCACCTGGCGCGTACCGCGAGCGCCCGCCGCGCGTCGCCCGTCGCGCACGACATGACGACCCACTTCGCGATGCGCCTTCGGGCCCGCGAGATCGCCGACGCGCGAGACGAGAAGCGAGTCGCCGTCGAAGATCGCGCGACGACCGCGCTGGCGGCGATCGGATGGATCGCAGCGATCGCGGTGGCGTTCACGGCGGGGCTCTTGCCCGCGTTTCTCACTTGGCTCGCCGCGCTCTTGCTCGGTCCCTTCTTCGTGCAACTCACCGGGTGGGCGCTCTCGCCCGTCCTGCATCGCCGCGGCCCATGGCGCCGGGTGCCGGCCGACGTGATGCTGGAGCGCGCGGCGAGCATTCCCTACGGCGACGTCGACGGCTGACACGCGATCCTCGCGTGTATGCTCGAGCGGGCATGCCGACGGACAAGCGAGGCTTCATCGCCGTGGCCGGCATCCTCGGGCTCACGCTGGTGATCGCGGTAGGCGTGTGGGCCGCGGTGGGTCTCGGGACGGAGCGTCCTCTCGCACCCTTCGCTCCACCGCCACGTGAGGCGCTCCTCGCTGCGCCGCCCGTGCAAGAGAACGGCTGGCTCGTGATCGAGCACCACGCGAGCCCCGACTTCGGCGCGCCGCCGACGCTCGAGGAGACGTGGCCATCGGACGACGCGGACGTGATGGCGGAGCGGCTGCTCGCGTGGACGCCACCGTCGGACGCCGCGACCACGGTGCGGCGCGCGTTCGCGATGCCGCAATTCGCGCCCGACTGTCCCATCGACATGCAGGCCGACTGCCCCGCGCTCCCCATTCTCGCAGCGCATCGCTTGGCGGTGGCGCTCGCGCTGCGCGACGTGCTCGCTGATGTCCGCGCGCCGATCGAGCTCGGGCACGTGCTGACGCTCTCGCGCGACGCCGTCGCGAGGCCGCGCAGCCTGGTGACGGCGATGGTGGCCATCATCTCGGTCAGCGAGGTCCTGCAGCGCGTCGACGACCTCCTGACGCTCCTCGAGGGCGGCCGGGCAGTGCTCTCGCCCGAGCGCCTCACCGACCTCGCTGCGTCGCTGGATGCGCTCGATCCGAGCGAGATCTCGATCGAGCGAGGAATGCTCATCGAGTGGATCGAGATCGACGATCTCGTGGCAGCCCGATGGCCCTCGACGGATGGCGACGTCCCCTGGGTTCGGCGCGCGCTCGGCGAGCAGTATGCGGCGCTGATGGCGCGAGCTCGTGACCCGAGCCTGCCGCCCTTGGCCCCTCCCGAGATCTCGCGTTGGCAGCGCTTCACGGATCCCGGCTCGGTGGTGCTCGTCGAGACCTCTCCCTCCGTCGTCGAGCCGCAGATCGATCGGGTCGCGGAGCGTCGTGCCGAGATCGAGGCCGCGCTCCCCGTGTTCCGCGCGCGAGTGCAGGCGCTCCTCGCGCCGAGGTGAGGGTGACCGTGGATCCGTGCTCGTCGCTCGGCTCCATCACTCGCGGTGCGAGTCCGAGCACGCGGTGGGACTCGGACGGTCCGAGCTGGTCTCGCGAGATGGCGCTCGGTCGCGCCGCTCGCGCTCGTTGCGCACGCAGCGCCTCGTACGCGCACGATCGACGACGACGGAGACGTCGACATCAACCCACGGATCCGAAGCGCACGATCGCGCAGGCGTCAGTCGAACGTGATGCCCGCGGCCTTCGCCTCGGCGATCACTTGCTCGCCGGTGAGCATCGGCGAGGGCTGGGCGAAGTCGAGCCAGTGCGGCTTGTCCTCGACGAAGATCTGGCGCTCGATGGTGAAGCCCTCGGGGAGCACGAAGAGCCCCGAGAGAAAGCTGCGGGTGCCGGTGGGTAGGAAGCGGTACCAGAGGTTGCTCCCGCAGGTGCCGCAGAACGCGCGCTCGGCCCAGTCGGAGCTGCGAAAGACCTTCACGTGCTCCTCACCGTTCACGGTCGCCTCGCCGCCGCGCACGCCGCCGAACGCGCCGCCCACCCAGCGCTGGCACATGCGGCAGTGGCAGACGTCGATCACCGGCAAGGGCGACGCGAGCGAGAGGGTGACGGCGCCGCAGAGGCAGCGTCCCTCGAGCGGGTTGGACAGGGGCGAGGCGTCACTCATCACGATCTCCTTCGCACGGGATCGTCCCATACGGGGCGCGCGCCGACGGGGCCAGCCGATCAATCGAGGGGCACGTCGAGCGCGGGCGGATCACCGTGCTCCGGCGGCGCGCCCGACTCGCGCAGCGCGCCGACCCGCAGGCCCTGCCGCACGATCGCCTCGCGCTCGATCGCGGTGAGCGGATGCAGCGAGCGGACGTGATCACCACGAGCGAGGTGGGCCGGAGAGATCGTGCCCTCGGCGATCAGATCGACCCGCCGCGGTCGGTAGCCGACGCCGACCCGCAGCGCGAGATCGGAGGGACACGCCTCGGTCGCGATCAAGCGCAGCGTCAGCTGCTCATCCTCGATCGACGCACCCTCGATCCGAAGGCACGCCGCGAGGCGCTCGCCGCCCGTGGCATCGCCGGCCGTCACGAAGCGCCGAAAGCCCGTGCCCTCGCGCGGATCGACGTCGCGCTCCAAGAGCGCGTAGTCCCCGCCCATGGCGCGCAGCGCGTGATCGGTGCGCGCCAGCCAATTGCGGGCGATGGGCTCTTCGTCGGTGCGGATCAGATCTTCGTCGTGCGCGAGGCGGCGCCGGTGGCTCAGATCGAGGATCACGAAGTCGGTGTTCTGCTCCGGCGGGGGCGCGCGACGCAGATCGCCGCGGTCCGCGAAGTGCGCGAGCAGCGCGTCGGGCGCCTGGATCGATCGCGCATCGCCCACGAGCGCGACCATCTCGCGCGCGATCTCGGTGTTCGCGTCCGAGGTGAACGCGCGTGGATCGAAGTGGCCGGTGAGCGGATAGCCCCCACCGAGCGCACACGCGACGCACGACGACGCGAGCAGCGGCAGCGCGAGCGGTGGATCGAACGCCAGCCGCAGCCGAGCGCGGAGCCGATCGAGGCCGATGAACGCCGCGGCCACGAGCGCGGGTAGCGCAGGCGTGAGGTAGTGCGAGTCGATCTGCGTCGCGGTGGGGAACTCCGAGAGCAGCGAGAGCGCGATCAAAGGCGACGCGACGATCAGCTCGGGCGCGAGCAGCGGCAAGAACGCCAAGGGCGCGAGCACCATCGGCAGGTACACGAGGCGCTCGGGCTCGCTCAGGTGCGCCACGAGCTCGCCCGGATGCGTGAGCAGGTGCAACACGATGCCCGCGCCGCTCTCGCCGCGGCTGCCGAAGTGGAGCGCGAGCGAGCCCTCGCTCGGTCCGTGTGCGGGCAACATCACGAGCACGAAGAAGGCGACGTAGGCGACCGAGAGCGCCCCGAGGCCCGAGGCGATCCGACGCGCGCTGCCGGTGGTGCGCAGCGCGAAGAGCGCACACCCGAGCGCCGTCACCAGCCCGAGGTCCTCGCGGCACGCGAGCACGCCGAGGACCGAGAGCGCGAGACCCTCGAGGCTCTTGCGATCGAGCGCGTCCATCATCCACGCGATCGGGAGCACGGCGACGGTGCCCGGATGGAAGTCACCGCCCGCGACGTGCGCCGTGTTGGGATGCAGGAAGAGGAGGAGCGCGGCGAGCGGCGCCGCCCACGCCACGCCCGTGCGACGCGCCGCGATGCGGCCGAGGGGGAACGCCGCCGCGCCGAGCGCGAGCGCTTGGGTGATCAAGAGCACGTGCACGTGCCCGAAGAGCTCGCCGAGCTGGCCGAGCACGTAGACGATCCACACGAGGTGCAGGCCCCAGACCGACGCGCCGATCACGGGTTGCCAGCCATCGAGGCGCGCCGCGCCCCACGACATGCGCGCGTAGAACGCGAGGTCGAACGTGTGGTTGTGGAAGGTCTGGTAGCGCAGCTCGGAGAGCGTCAGGAAGACGAGCGAGAAGAGCGCTGCGAGCCCGAAGAGCGCGCGTCGTGCGCGGACATCGACGATCGGATCCTCGCCGACCGCGCGCGAGAGGAACGCGCGCACGCGACCGAGCGGGGCGCCGCCGACGCTCGCTGCGCGGTCGCTCGAGGACGGGCTCTTCACGGCGCCCGCGTCGTAGCGTTCGGCGCTGGCGCTCGCTTGCCGTTCTTCGTGAGCGGTCGCACGCTCGGGCCCCGATGTCGCTCGCACTCGTCGCCGCCGTCGCCGTCTCCGTCAGTGCTGCCGCTGGCTTGAGCTGGTGGTTCTCCACCGAGCAGGTCACCCGTCGCGCGCTGGGCAAGGTGCGGCCGACCCGCATCCGCGACGTGAAGGACGGAGAGATCGTCAAGCTCGTGGGCCGCGCGGGCCTCTTGCGCGAGTCGCTGAAGGCGCCGATCTCGGAGCGCGCGTGCCTCGCTTGGAGCGTCGAGATCCAAGTGCGCCGCGGCTCCGGCAAGAACCGCCGCTGGCGCGCGGTGCACGACGCGTGTGACGTGCGACCCTTCGCGCTCGAGGACGAGACCGGCACGGCGCACGTGGACGTCTCGAACGCGCGCATGGTCTTGAGCGCCGATCATCGCGCGGCCCACGGGGGCGGGTGGTCGGACGGCAGCGACGAGCTGCTCGCCTATTGCGGGGAGCAGGGCCTCGACACCTCGACGTTCTTCGGCGGCAGCGTGCCGGTGCGCTCGCGCGAGGGCGTGATCGATCTCGGCGAGACGATCGCGGTGATGGGCGTCGCGCGCTGGGAGGACGATCCGAGCACCGAGGGCGACGGCTACCGCAGCGTGGGCAAGCGCTTGGTGCTCGTCGCGCCCGCCGACGCGCCGCTCTTGCTGAGCGATCACCTCGACGTGCTGGCCTGAGACGAGAGCAACGCCTCGAGCGCCGCGACGGAATCGACGATGTCCATCGCGCCCGCGTCCTCGAGCTCGCTCCTGGGACGAAGCCCCCAGCTCACCCCGACCGAGCGCATGCCCGCGGCGTGCGCGGTCTTCACGTCGATGTGGGTGTCGCCGACGAACGCGCACCGATCCGGGGGCACGTCGAGCGCCGCGGCGGCGTCGAGCGCGATGCGCGGATCGGGCTTCTTGCGACCCTCCGACTCGCCGAGCACCACGCCGAAGCGCTCCGCGCCGAAGAGCTCGAGGCACATGTGCTCCGCCGCGCGATGCGGCTTGTTGGTGACCACGCCCAGCTTCACCCCGCGTGATGCGAGGCGCTCGAGCATCGCGCCGATCCCGTCGAACGGCCGGGTGTGCACGAGCAAGTGCGTGCGGTAGCGCTCCTTGTAGCGCGCGAGCGCGTCGTCGATCGCGGCCTCGCTCGTTCCCTTCGGCATCGCCTGCGCGACGAGGTGCCGGGCGCCTTCGCCGATGAAGCCTTGGATCGCGCGCTCCTCGTGCTGCACATGACCGAGCGTCGCGAGCACGTGGTTCATCGACGCGGCGATGTCGGACAGCGAGTCGACCAGCGTTCCATCGAGATCGAAGAGCGCGGCGAGGAGGGGACGCGATCGGGTCGTCATGAGGCGGCGACCTACCCCGACGTGCTGCAACTCGCACGGCCAATTGCCCACACCGGAGCCTCGACGCCGCGCGCTCGAGCAGCGGATCCGTCGCCGAGCGCCCGGCGCTTTGCGTGCGCTGCGGGCCGGGGACACAACGGGGCTCGCGTGGTCTACCGCCGTGCAGCGCGACCCAGTGCTCACGCCCTCGTCGCCGCGCGCGCCGCGGCCGAGGCGAGGCTGCGTGACGCCGAGGTCGCGCTGCGGCTCGCCGAGGACGCGCTCGCGAGCGCCGAGCGCGACGCCGCGGAGCGGAGGCGGACAGAGGACGAGGCCGTGCACGAGGCCGAGGAGGCGCGGACCCGAGCGCTCCGCTTGGTGATGGCCCACGCGCCGCTCGGCTCGGTGCCGCCGACCTTGCGCGAGTCACTCGATCGGGATCAGCGGGCGCGCGGCCTGACGCGTGCGCTCGAAGGGCGCGGAGAGATCCAGCGCACCCAAGGGGGACGCGTGGCCTCCGCGCAGGAGGCGCACGAGCGCTTGCTGCAGCTGCGCGTCGAGCGGGCGAAGGTGATCACCGAGGCGCAGCGAACCTTGCTCCCGCTGCGCCGTGCCCGCGACGAGGCGCACGCGAGACGCGAGGAGGCCCGCGCCGATCTCGATCGACTGGACGCGCCGCCCACCTGAGGCCCGGGGTCGAACGACCGCGGCTTCGCCCGGCCTCTGCGTCGGAGTCGTCGGATGAAGGCGCGAGTCCTCCCGGGTCGTGCCCCCTCGCCGCGTCGAGCACGCCCGCCTGTCCATCGGGCCGTTCGACCGCGGGGCCCGCGTCGCGTGGTAACGTCGCCGCGCATGACGATCCGCTCGGCGCTCTCGCTCTCCCTCGTGGCGCTCGCCCTCACGTTCGCGCCGGAAGTGCGCGCCGACTCGCTGCCGTCGTGCCCGGCGGGCACGCACATGGTGATGAACCCGACCCCGCCCGGCGCGATGCACCACGGCGGTGGGTACTGCGAGCCCGACGGCGCGAGCCCGAATCCCGTACCCACCGAGGCGCCGATCGAAGCTCCGAGCCGTCCCGAGGCGCCCGTCGGCACCCCGCCCGCCGAGACGCCCACCGCCACCCCCGAGGCCGCGTTGCCCACGGCGCCCGCATCGACCGAGTCCGTGCCTGCGACGCCCGCGAGCACCGAGGCGCCCGCGTCCTCGGGGATGTGCTCCGTCGGGAGCGGTCGCAGCGCGTCGCTGGTCGCGCTGGTCTCGATCGCCCTCGCGCTCCTGTTCACCCGCCGCGTTCGCTGAGTGTTCGGGATCTTCCACGGGCGCCCACCGGCGCTCCTCGCCGAGCCGCTGAGCGGACGCGACGCCGTGGTCACCGGCGCGAGCGCCGGCATCGGCCTCGAGACCGCGCGCACCCTCGCGATGTGGGGCGCGCGGGTCACGGTGGTGGGGCGCTCGCCCGAGCGCACCGCGCAGGCGGCCGAGGCGATCGCGCGGTCCGCTCGCCAGCACGGCGTGAGCGCGCCCGACGTCGCGCCGATGGTCTGCGACTTCGCCTCCCTCGCCGCGGTGCGCTCGCTCGCGGCGCAGGTGCTCGAGCGCCACACGAAGCTGCACATCCTGGTGAACAACGCGGGTCTCTGGCTGCAGCGGCAGCAGCCCAGCGCCGAAGGACACGAGACGACGTTCGCGGTGAACCACCTCGCGCCCTTCTTGCTCACCACGCTGCTGCGCGATCGCATGATCGCGAGCGCGCCTGCGCGGGTGGTGACCGTGTCGTCGCGCTTGCACAGCGATCCGCGATCGCTCGACGTCGAAGTGCTCGCCGCGCCACCGGGGATCTCGGGCATCGGCGCCTACGCGTCCTCGAAGCTCTGCAACGTCCTCTTCTCGCGCGAGCTCGCCGAGCGCCTGAAGGGCACCGGCGTGACCTCGAACGCGCTGCATCCCGGCGACATCGCGACCGAGGTCACCCGCGACAACCGGGTGCTCTCGTTCTTGAGCGATCGCCTCGGCCGCCCCTTCTTGCTCACCCCCGAAGAGGGCTCGCGCACCTCGGTCCACGTCGCGACCCACGCCCCGTTGCTCGAGGTGACGGGCCGCTACTTCGCCGTGTGCAAGGAGGCGCCGGCGAGCAAGCTCGCCGAAGACGCGAGCCTGCGCGCGCGCCTCTGGGAGATCAGCGAAGCCCTCACCCGCGGCTGATGCGACGACGGAGGCGGACGCGATGGCAGCGGACGCAGCGACGGAAGCAGGAGCGGCCACCGACACGGAAGCGGACACCGACGCGGCGACGGCAGCGGACGCGGGATCAGAGCGGGCTCGGGCGCGGGCGCGGGCGCGGGCGCGCGAGCTCGCGGAGCGTCGGCTGCGTCCCGTCGGGCTTGGGCTCGGTAGCCACCCGAGCATGCGAGACTTCCGCGATGCCTCCCTCGCTCGAGCTGATCGTGCTCCGCGTCGCCGACATCGACGCCTCGGCGACGTTCTATCGCGCGCTGGGACTCGTGCTGATCGAGGAGCAACACGAGCGTGGCCCGCGGCACTTCTCGATGGACCTCGGGGGCGTGACCGTCGAGCTCTATCCGCGCGGCGCCGGGACGAGCACGTCGAGCCTGTTGCTCGGACTGCTCGTCGCGGATCCGGCCGCATGCGTCACGGCGGCGCTCGCCCACGGCGGCAAGCGCGCGGGCACGTTCACGGTCGAGGACCTCGACGGTCATCGCCTCGTCCTGCGCGCCGCTACATCGGCATGAGCAGCGTCGCGGTCCCCAGGTAGACCATCAGCCCCACGACGTCGGAGAGCGACGCGATGAACGGGGTCGAGCTCACCGCGGGATCGAGTCCCACCCGCTGGATCAGCAGGGGCAAGAGCGCGCCGAGCAGGCTGCCGACGGTCACCACCATCACGATGCTGATGCCCACGGTCATCGCGAGCGGGATCGCGTCGCCATCGCCCGCGAAGTACGCGCGTCCGATGCCGAGCACCCCGACGACCAAGCCGAGCGAGATGCCGATCAACAGCTCGCGCGCCGCGACCTTGAGCCAGTCGCGGGGGACGATGTCGCCGACGGCGAGCGCGCGGATGATGAGCGTGGCCGACTGCGAGCCCGCGTTGCCACCGGTCGAGATGATGAGCGGGATGAAGACCGCGAGCGTGATCGCGCGCTCGAGCGCGCCCTCGAACGACTGCATCACCGACGCGGTCAGAAAGCCTCCGAGGAAGAGCAGCACCAGCCAGGTGACGCGCGACTTGTAGTAGGCCCACAGACCCGTCTCGAAGTAGCCGTCGGCGGTGGGCACGACGGCGCCCATGCGGTGCGCGTCCTCGGTCGCCTCCTCGATCACGACGTCGACCACGTCGTCGACGGTGATCACGCCGAGCATCTTGCCGGTCTCGCCGACCACGGGCAGCGCGTGGAAGTCGTACTTCGCCATCGTGCGCGCGACGTTCTCGGGATCGTCGGTGTCGAGCACCCGCACCACGTTCTCCGTCATGATGTCGGAGAGCAGCTGACCCGGCTCCGCCAAGATCAGATCGCGCAGCGACGCGACGCCCACCAGCCGATCACCATACGCCAGCGCGTAGACGTAGTAGATCATCTCGGCCTCGCCCTCTTTGCTGAGGCGTCGAAGCTCGGCCATCGCCTGCCAGACCTTGGTCTCCGGGGCCACGCCCACGAAGGCCGTGGTCATGATCGAGCCGGCCGCGGCCTCGTCGTAGGCGCTCAGCTCGCGGACCTCTTCGGCCGCCTCGGGCTCGATCTTGTCGAGCTCGACGAGCAGCGACTCGCGCAGCGGGATCTCGAGCGTCTGCACCACGTCGGCGCGATCGTCGGGCGCCATCTCCGCGAGCAGAGAGGCCGCCTCCTTCTTGCCCATCCGCTCGAGGACCAGCGCCTGCCGATCGCTCTCCATCCGCTCGAGCACGCCGGCGGCGAACTCGTCGGGCAGCGCGTGCATCAGCGCGACGACGTCGCCGATGTCGAGGTCCTCGCAGATCTCCGCGATGTCCTCTTCGTGGAACTCCTCGAGCGCCTCGCGGATCGCCTCGGGCTCGCTCTCGAGCGTCTGCCGGAAGTCCGGTCCGAAGAGGGTGGCGAGGCGCATGACGGCCGGACCCTACCCCTTCGGCGCGCCCGATTCACGATCCACGCGGCGCAATGCTCGATGCACCACGCGCAGCGCGCCCCGAACGCGCGGGCGGGAGCACGAGGGGAATCAGGCGCAGGCGTCGCAGGCGCCGCGCAGCTGCACTTCGTAGGCGCCGCGCTTGATCGTCTTGGGCGCCCCGCGCACCGCGCTCACCACCACCGCGCCGTCGGGCAGGCACGCGATCTTGCCGCACTCGGTGCACACGAAGTGCGGGTGCGGATCGGGCGCGTGGTGCGCCTGGTGGCTCCCGAGCTCGAAGCGCCAGAGGTGATCGCCGTGATCGGTCCGGCGCACGAGCTCGACCTCCGTCAGGTCGGCGAGGTTCCGGTACACCGTCGCGCGATCCATCCCTTGGCCCTCGAGCGCCTCGCACACCTCGGCGTGGGTCATCGGCCGAGCCTGATCCGCGAGGCACGCGTACACGGCCGCCCGCGCGGCGGTCGCGCGGAGGCCCGCGTCACGGAGGAGCGTCTTCACTTCCTGCGGAGTTCGGCTCATCGAGGGCCGAGCCTACCGGCCCGGGGTTGCAGCTGCAACCCATCCAATTGCATCTACAGCGACGTCACAGCCGACCCGTCATCAGCACCATCCCCACCGCGAGCGCGATCAGCCCGATGAAGAACACCACCGCGAGCGCGCCGGGGAGGTGACCCGCCAGGAGCGCCTTCTCGTCCTTCAGACCGTGCACCGACTCCGCGGTCCCGGTCAGCGCGAAGCCGCTCCAGAGCAGCTTCGTGCCGATGACCACGAGCTGCACGAGCGA
Organism: uncultured Sandaracinaceae bacterium; assembly: GCA_964480175.1. Lineage (GTDB taxonomy): Bacteria > Myxococcota_A > Polyangia > Polyangiales > Sandaracinaceae > CAYZQM01. The sequence continues at coordinate 25,739 of CAYZQM010000001.1, read as the reverse complement.
GCCGATGAGCGGGATCCACCCGAGCACGAAGCCGATCGCGGTGATGGGCATGATCGCGCCGGTGTAGAGCACCCCGCGGAGCGAGCTGCTGAACGATCCCCGGCCCCCGAGCAGCACCGCGGCGCCGTGGAACACCACCACGTAGTAGAGCGCCGCGAGCCCGTGCACGACGAGCATGTAGATCGGCATGATGCCGACCATCGCGCAGAGAATCCCGACCATCCCACCCGGCAGGTCCGCCTCCATGTTGGGCAGCGAGCTCATGAACACGCCCATGCCCACGCCGAAGAGCGGCAGGCAGAGCAAGAGCGGCGCGTAGCCGATCGCGAGCGTGATCACGAAGAACGAGAAGCTCGGCGCGAGCTGCCCGTGGCCGATCGCGCGGAACGTCGCGCGGGGCTCGGGCAGCGCGCGCTGCAGGGTCGCCAGCAGGCGATCGAACACGCCGCGCGAGGGGATCTCCCAAGGGACCGTGCCCTCCATGCCGGTGCGCTCGCGGCAGCTCTTGCACACCTCGCTCGCGGGATCCGCGAAGCAGTCCTCGCACGCGAAGTTGCCGCAGCGCTCGCACGGGCTGGGGCGCGCCGCGATCTGGGGGTGCTCCGCGCAGCGCGGCCCGCTGGTGGCGATCGGAGAAAGGTCGCTCATCGCGCGTCCTCCGCGTCGCGCACCAGCGCAGCGTGACGCACGAGCGCCTCGCGGAGCGCGACGCCGACCCGACCTCCGACGTGCAGGCTCGCGCCCTCGACGCCGATCGCGTGCTCGCTCGGGAGGGCATCGCCAGGCGCCAGCGCGACGATCGGCAGCACCCGCGTCTCCGCGACGAGCGCGAGCAGCTCGTCGTCCCGCGGGATCACCACGGCGCGGGTGCGCGCGTCGATCTCCGACCAGAGCGCGTCTGCTCGGACGGTGCTCGGGTGCGCCCCCACCAGCTCGGCGAGCGGCGCGAGCCGAGGGCAGGCGCCCTCGACGAGCAGCACCTCGTCGCCAGGCTCGAGCAGCGCGCAGAAGAGCGCGACGCCCGCGAGGCTGGGACTCGGCGCGCGCAAGACCAGCGCCGGCAGCGCATCGGGGCCCTGCGCTGGATGCGCGTGGGGAGCGACCATGCGCCATTGCCGCATGAATGGCGGACGCTGGCAATGCACCCGTGAGCGCGTTGACCTTTCCGGCACGCGACGCCACGCTGCCGCCCCACATGCAGAGCGTGCACGTGCGGCGGATGGCGCTGCTCTCCCTGCTTCTCGCCGCGAGCGGCTGCTACGAGAGCCATGGGCGCGGCGCGGACGCGTCGATTGACGTGCGCGGCAGCGATACGCCACTCGTCGACGCTGCGCGCGACACCGGCCGCGTCGTCGTCCGCGACGCGGGCCGAGATGCGCCGCGGCGCGACGTGCCGGGAGGCGGCGGTCCTTGTCAGCGCGACGCCGACTGCATGGCGGGCCTCTGCGTGCTCGACGTCGATCGCGCGGCGGTCGACGAGGCGCCGGTGCCGCTGATCTGCGGCGGCGCGGGCTTCACCCCGCCGGGCCGAGAGTGCGAAGCGAACGACGAGTGTGAGAACGGCCTCTGCACGGTGTCCGGCGGCTGCGTCGAGCCGTGCGTCGACGACGCCGACTGCGCGCCCTCCGAGCGCTGCACCACCGCGTACGTCGTCACCTCCGCGCGCGCGATGCAGACGGCGCGGGCCTGCGCTCGGTGGGTGGACGCGCCGGAAGGCGTCGAGGTCGCGGCGAACGAGGATCTCGCGGTGCGCGCGTTCCGCACCGAGCGCTTCGACGTACCGCGCGCGGCGCACGATCACCGCGTGATCCTCCACGTCTCGGAGTACAGCGACGCGCGCACCATCGATCGGGTCGCGCTCACCGGGAGCCGCACGCTCTACGACCTGAGCTTGCTGGGCACGCCGCAGATCAACCCAGCCGTGGGCTACTTCGATCTCGCTCCGATTCTGCTGCCGATCGCCCCGTGGCCCGCGGCGCTCGATCGGCGCGGCGCGGTCGACTACGACATCACCACCGGCGCGGAGCGCAGCCACCATCGGGTGGTGCTCAGCTGGGACGACGCGGGCCGCACCCTCGATCTCAACGTCTACTTCGTGGGGATCCGCCCGACGGCGACGAACCGCGGCATGCTCGAGCGGATGCTCGAGGACTTCTCGCGGATCCTCTCGGGCATGGGCCTGCGCGTCGGTCGCACCCGCCAGCTCGAGATGGTCGGCGCCGCCGCGATGCGCTTCGCGGTCATCGACGACTACGCCGAGATGAGCGAGCTGTTCCGCACCAGCGCCGGGGCGGCGCGCCCGGCGCTGAACGTCTTCTTGATCGCGACGAGCGCGGAGTTCCTCGGGGTCGCCGGCGGCATTCCCGGAGCGCTGGCGATGCACGGCGCTGGTAGCTCGGGCATCGCGCTCTCGTTCGAGGACCTGCGCGACGCGTTCGAGGTCTTCGGTCCCGAGTTCCTCGGCGTCGTCATCGCGCACGAGGTGGGGCACTTCTCCGGGCTCTTCCACAGCACCGAGACCGACGGCAGCTCGTTCTCGCCACTCGACGACGTGCCCGTGTGCGACATCAGCCACGACGTCGACGGCGACGGGATGGTGTTCGCCGAAGAGTGCGTCGGCGCGGGCGGCGACAACATCATGTTCTGGGGACCGACCTTGAGCGGCGCGACCTTTTCGCCGATGCAGCGCGAGCTGCTCACCTCCAACCCGATGCTCTTGCCATGAGAGAACGCCTGCTCCTTTCGATGTTGGTCTCGGCGATCGTGCTCGCTGCGCCCCAGCCGAGCGCGGCGCAGGCGACCGATCCAGGCGCGCTCCGCGCTCCGAGCGCCGTCGAGGCGCGGATGCGGCGCGCGCTGCTCGCGATCGAGGGCGAGGCGCCCGCGTCGTTCTTCGCGCACGAAGGCGCGGCGGGACGCGACGCGCTGCTCGCGATGCTGACCGATCGGAGCGAGCGCGGGCTCTTCCGGCGCCGCGCCGCGATCGCGCTGCGCCACTACCCCGAGCCCGTGGTGCGCGCGGCGCTCGAGGCGCGCGCGGGTGATCTCGGCGAGGACGCGTACGTCTCGCGCTACGCGCTGCGCGCGCTGGCGCTGGCCTTCGGCACCTCGGCGTTCGAGGCGATCGCGTCGCGCTTGAGCGATCCGCGCGCCTACGTCCGCGAGGGCGCTGCACTCAGCCTGAGCGCGCTCGACGCGCGCCGCGCCGCGCCGCTCTTGCGCGCCCGCCTGGCCGTCGAGCCCGAGGCCTTCGTCCGCGCGGCGCTGCGCTGAGCCGATTCGCCGCGCTGAGTCGAGTCGCTGCGCTGAGTCGAGTCGCTGCGCTGGGCCGATTCGCTGCGCTGAGCCGAGTCGCGATCTCGGCGCATCAGCCCGGTGAGGATCGCTCGAGCTCTTCTTGGCTGACGATGCGATCGAGCTCCTCCGAGATGTGCTCCCGCACCAGCGGAGCGAGCCTGCGCTGCAGGGCGTCGCGCTCCCGGCGCAGGGCGCCGAGCTGATCCTTCAGCGACAAGATCCTGAGCAGCACCGAGAGGCCGTCGGTGCGGCGGTGGAAGACGTAGAGCACGTCCT
>CAYZQM010000001.1:12718-22156 GCA_964480175.1 uncultured Sandaracinaceae bacterium | reverse complement strand
CGCGGATCGCGGCCCACCCCGAGAGCGCGAGGCCCAGCACGATCAGCGCAGCGGTGGCGATTCCGGTGCCGCTCGGGTCGTAGAGGACCCACGCGACGAACACGACGGCGTACCCACCGAGCACCGACAGCACCCCCACCATCATCCGCAGCGTCGCGCGCACGTCGTCGCGCTGGAGCACCATCTCGCCAGCGATCGTCGCTCCGTAGAGCAGCGGCAAGTGCAGCACGAGCCCCGGCAGCGCGAGGGGTAGGGTGAAGAGCAAGAGGCCCACGTGCCGCGCGATCCGAAGCGCCCAGCCGAAGCGGGAGATCGGCTTGCGGAGATCCCAGTCCGAGAGCCCCATCGCGTCGAGCAACGCGAGGTAGCTCGCGACGTCGTCGTAGAACGTCCGCAGCGCGGGCACCTCGCCCTTGCGCTGGTAGTGATCGACCAGCCGGCGGGTCACCTCGGCCTCGTCGGCCAGCGAGAGCTCGCGCTCCTCGGGCACGTAGAGGCGCCGGATCCCATCGAGCACCCGCAGGGTGTCGAAGTCGGGGGCGTTCAGCGTCAGCGCGCGCAGCGCGAGCTCGATGTCGCCCGTGAGCGCGCGGGCCTCGCCCTTCGGATCGTCCGGCGCCGCGTGCGCCTCGAGCCACGACGTCAGCGAGATGGGCCGGCCGAACTGCACGAGCACTCGCCCCCGGTAGTGATCGCGTCGACGGTAGCTCAGCCCGACCGGCACGAGCTGCACGTCGATGCCTTCGCGCACTGCCGAGAGCGCGATCCGCGCGGCACCGGTCTTGAGCGGCTGCAGCTCGCTCTCCGTGTAGCTGACGCCCTCCGGGAAGATCCCGAAGGCGCCGCCCCGCTTCAGCACGGCGTGCAGCGCAGCGAACGCCTCGTGGTTGTCCACCCGCACGGCGCCCTCGACCTGGTCCTGCTTGCGCTTGATGGGGATCGCGCCGAGGGCCCAGAGGATCGGGATCAGATGCGGCATCGAGAAGAGCCCGTCGCGGGCGGCGAAGCTCACCCGGCGCGGAGCGCTGCTGAGCAGCACCACGGGATCGACCAGCGAGTTCGGGTGGTTGCCCACGAGGATCAGGGGGCCGGTCGCGGGGACGTGGCCCCGGCCGACGACCTCGATCTCCCGGAAGAACACCCGCGTCACCAAGCGGAGAAAGTCCACGATCAGCCGGTAGATGAGCGCCTGCACGTACCTCGGGCGCCATCGTACCGAGGGCCCGCGGTCCGACCAACGGGGGCCCCGGGGCGCGCGCCACGTCGCGATCGACAATTTCTGATCGCCGCTGCGCCCGCCGGGATAGACTTCGCCGCAGATCTATGGAGAAGGTCATCGGCATCGACCTCGGCACGTTCAACTCGTGCGTAGCGGTCGTGGAAGGCGGCACCCCGGTCGTCATCGCCAACCGGGGCGGCTACAAGACAACGCCTTCGATGGTGGCGGTCACCGAGGCGGGCAAGCGCCTGGTCGGTCACATCGCCAAGCGACAGGCGGTCACCAACGCGGAGAACACGGTCTACGCCGCCAAGCGGCTGATCGGCCGGAAGTTCCAGAGCCCGCAGGTCACGGGCGCGATCCAGAACGCCGCGTACCGGATCATCGAGGGTCCCCACAACGACCCGCGGATCCAGCTGAGGGACAAGGTCTATTCCGTCCCCGAGATCAGCGCGATGATCCTTCAGGAGATGAAGCTCATCGCGGAGGACTACCTCGGCGCCGAGGTGGGCAAGGCGGTGGTCACCGTCCCCGCGTACTTCAACGACGGTCAGCGCCAGGCGACCAAGGACGCCGGCGCGATCGCGGGCCTCGACGTCATCCGGATCATCAACGAGCCCACCGCCGCCGCGCTCGCGTACGGCTACGGCAAGAGCATCGATCGCACGGTCGCGGTCTACGATCTCGGCGGCGGCACCTTCGACATCTCCGTCCTCGAGATCTCGAGCTCCGGCGTCTTCAAGGTCATCTCGACCGCAGGCGACACGTTCCTCGGCGGCGAGGACTTCGATCAGCGGATCATCGACGCGCTGGTCCAGGGCTTCAAGGAAGAGCACGACATCGATCTGCGGCAGGACCGCATGGCGCTGCAGCGCCTGAAGGACGCCGCGGAGAAGACCAAGTGCGAGCTCTCCTCGGTCGTGGAGACCGAGGTGAACCTGCCCTTCATCATCTCGAGCGCGCGCAACGAGGCCCTGCACCTGCAGCGCCTCTTCACCCGCTCCGAGCTCGAGTCGCTCACCGCGGATCTCGTCGAGCGCACCGTCAAGATCTGCGAGCAGACCCTCGAGGAGGCGGGCCTGAGCAAGGGCGACGTCGAGGAGGTCATCCTCGTCGGCGGCATGACCCGCATGCCCAAGGTGCAGGCGGCGGTCGCCGAGTTCTTCGGGCGCGAGCCGAGCAAGGGCGTGCACCCCGACGAGGTCGTCGCGCTCGGCGCCGCCATCCAGGGCGCCGCGCTGGTGGACGAGGCGCAGGACGTCGTGCTGCTCGACGTCACCCCGCACACCCTCGGCATCATGGTCGTGGGCGGCTACTTCGAGGAGCTGATCCCCCAGAACAGCACCGTCCCCACGTCGCGCTCCAAGATCTTCACCACCGTCCGCGAGAACCAGACCGCGGTGAAGATCCTCGTCATGCAGGGCGAGAACAACCGCGCGGACGAGAACGAGCTGCTCGGCGAGTTCATCCTCACGGGCCTTCGCCGCGCCGCGGCGGGTCAGGTGGAGATCGAGGTCACCTTCGAGATCAACGCCGACGGCATCGTGAGCGTGCACGCCAAGGATCTCGAGACCGGCAAGGCGCAGTCGATCACCGTCACCTCCACCTCGGGCCTCACCAAGGACGAGCTCGACAAGATGGTGGACGAAGCCAAGGGCTTCGCGGTCGCGCGGCGCGACGACGAGTCGACCGAGAAGGCCAAGCAGGAAGTGCAGACCGCCATCGCCGAGATCCAGAAGCTGATGCCGCGGGTCGAGGAGGTCGTCGCGGGCTCCGACTTCGGGCGCGACGCGATCGAGAAGGCGCGCGCGGTGCTCGAGCGGGCCCAGAGCGCGCTCGGTTCGGGCGACGCAGGCGCGCTCAAGGAACAGGGCGAGGCGCTGCAGCGGACCTTGCGGATGTTCAAGGGCGTCGTCGGAAAGGTCTGAGGCGCGCAGGTGTCCGAGCCCAAGGACGGACGCGACGACGCGACGGAGAAGACCGTCACGGGCGAGGGCGAGGAAGACGCCCAGCGCAGCTCGTCTGCCTGGGCAGACAAGCGCCCGAAGTACAAGCGGCGCATCACCCTCGAGCTGAGCGGCCCCGCGCTCGCGCTGCCAGGGGAGTCGGAGACGCCGCCTCCGCCGGGTGAGCCCACGGCGCCGAGGGTGCGACACGACGCGCCGAGCACGGTCTTCACCGTACCCGCCGAGTTCCGCGATCGCCCCTCCGATCCCGAGGGCCCGCCGACGCCGCCGACCCCGATGGGGATCTTGCGCGGCAACGACGCGTGGGGTCGCACGGACGCCGGAGCCGCGCGGGCGCGCTCCCGCAGCTCCACCCCGCCGCCCGCGAACCTCTTCGAGACGCCCGACTCCAACGACGCGCTCGCGATGGTCGGGGTGACCCGGGCCTCGGGCAAGCACGAGGTCGACTTCGAGCGCGAGATGCAGGAGCGCTTCGAGCTCGGTGACTTCACGGGCGCGCTCCGTGCCGCAGAGCTGGTGCTCGGCAAGTCGCCGGGTCACGTCCAGGCCAAGGCGCTCGCGGACGCCTGCCGCGACAAGCTCGTCGCGCTCCACCTCGCGCGCCTCGGGGGCGGTCAGCGGGGCATCGAGCGCGCCGCCGCTCCGGGCGACGAGCGCTGGCTGGGCATCGATCACCGCGCCGGGTTCATGCTCTCGCAGATCGAGGGCAACACCTCGATCGAGGAGCTCGTCGACATCTCGGGTCTGCCTCGCCACGACGCGCTGAAGCTCCTGGTCGAGCTCGTCGGTGCGGGCGCGGTCCGGATCAAGTAGAGACGGGGCGATGCAAGCGCGCGAGACGAACGTGCCGGGGGTGCTGGTGATCGAGCCGCGCGTGGTCGGCGACGCCCGCGGGTGGTTCCAGGAGACGTACAGCCGAGAGCGCTACCGCACGCTGGGCATCACGCTCGACTTCGTGCAGGACAACCTCTCCTACTCCCGCAGAGGAACGCTGCGCGGCCTGCACCTGCAGGAGCCGCACGAGCAGGGCAAGCTCGTCTGGGTGCCGCGCGGCGCGGTGCTCGACGTCGCCGTCGACGTGCGACGTGGCTCGCCCACGTTCGGTCGCCACGTCGCCCAAGAGCTCAGCTCGGACAACCACCTCCAGCTCTGGATCCCGCCCGGCTTCGCCCACGGCTTCTGCGTGCTCAGCGACGACGCGCTGTTCTCCTACAAGTGCAGCGACGGCTACCACCCGGAGAGCGAGCTCGGGGTGCGCTTCGACGATCCCGCGATCGGCATCGCGTGGCCCGACGGCGAGCGGACCGTGAGCGAGAAGGACCGCGGGCTGCCGCTCTTGTCCGAGATCGATCCCGATCGCCTGCCTCGGTACGTGCCGTGACCACGCTCCTCATCAGCCCCGACGGGATGCTGGGCCGCGCGTTCGTCGAGCGGCTGGAGATGCGCGGCGAGGCCTTCGAGACGGCGTCGCATCCGGCGCTCGATCTGACCCGGCCCGAGACGCTCGCGCCCATTCGCCCCGGCATCGAGCGGGTGATCAACTGCGCGGCGTTCACCGACGTCGATGGCGCGGAGAGCCGCGAGGACGAGGCGCTCGCGGTGAACGGGGACGGGGTGCTGCACCTCGCGCGCGCCTGTCTCGCCGCGGGCGCGACGCTCGTGCACTTCGGCACCGACTACGTGTTCGCGGGCGACGCGTCGAGCCCGTATGCCGTCGATGCGCCCATCGCGCCCGCGACGGCGTATGGGCGCAGCAAGGCCGCGGGCGAGCGGGCGCTCCGCGAGAGCGGCGTCTTTCACCTCTACCTGCGGACCAGCTGGCTCTACGCGCCCTGGGGCAAGAACTTCGTGCGCACCATCGCCGCGCTGGGGCACAGCAAGCCGGAGCTGAAGGTGGTGAACGATCAGCGCGGCCGCCCCACCAGCGCGCAGGCGCTCGCCGAGACGACGCTCGCGCTGTGGGAGCGCGGCGCACGCGGCTTCTTCCACGCGACCGATGGCGGCGAGTGCACATGGTTCGAGCTGGCGCAGGCCATCGTCGAGGGGACGAAGGGTCAGGCGAAGGTGCTGCCGTGCACCACGGCCGAGTTCCCTCGCCCTGCGCCCCGTCCCGCGTACAGCGTGCTCGACGTCTCTCGCACCGAGGCCGCGCTCGGGCGGCCGATGCAGCCGTGGCGGAGCGCGCTCGCGGACGTGCTCGCTCAGCTCGGCTGACACCTGTAGCGGACGCCCCTTGACCCGGTATTGACGCGATCTCCGTCGCGATGGTATCGAGCCTCTGGCTGGTTCCGGGGCGCTTCGGCCATCAGGTCGCCGCCTCCGGGCCCGAGAGGCTGAGCGAACAATGCGGTCGAAGATCATCATCGGGAACCTCGTCGCGATCCTGATCGTAGGGCTCGGCTCCTACGCGCTGGTCAAGGGCGCGATCGAGCGGGCCTTCTACGCCGAGGTCGACGAGCGGATCAGCACCGACTTCGCGCTCCTCGACCGGTCGGTTCGCCTGAACGCCCGCGAGCTCCTCGGGCTCGCCTCGACCCAGGCGAACGAGCGCTCCGTCCGCGAGGTCTTCGCCGCGCTCGACGAGGCCGGCCGCCGCACCCGCGCGTTCGGGGAGGCCGAGCGCATCGCGACGTGGCTCGGTGATCCGGCGCGCGGCCGCGGCGGCCCGCCCTCGATCGTGGCCATCACGGACGACGCGGGTCGGGTGGTGTCGCGCAACGCGGACCGCAACCGGATGTACAACCAAGACCTGCGCAGCACGGTCCCCGCGATCGCCAGCGCGCTGCGGGGCACGGCGTCGGTCGACGTGTGGGAGCTGAGCTCCGAGAACCTCGTGCTGCTGGTGGCCGTCGCGCCGATCCGCACGGACGAGGGCCGGGTCACCGGCACGGTGCTCGTCGGCTACGACCTCTCGAACGGCCTCGCGGACAGCGAGTCCGAGCGCCTGCACCGTGAGATCGCGTTCGTCGCGGGTGACCGCATCTACTCCTCGTCGCTGGGCGACCGCGCCGAGGGCCTTCGCAGCTACCTCTTCGGCGACGGCGCCGCCGCGACCACCGCGGCGCGCGACAGCGGCACCACGAGCGGCACCTTCGCCGTCGAGCTCGGCGGTCACCAGTACGTCGGCGTGATCGGGCCGCTCACCGCGGACTCGGGACACGTCGCGATGGCGGTCCTCGCCGATCGCACCGCGCAGGGCGACAAGGCCGGACCCCTCGTCTACATCCTGATGCTGATGGCGATCGGCCTCGTGCTGTCGGCCGGCTACGGGTTCTTCATCGGCGGCACGCTGCTCGCGCCGGTCGAGCAGATGGAGGAGACGATCCTCAACGTCATCAACGGCCGCACCGAGCTGCGGGTGCAGGTGGAGAGCGCCGAGTACGGCGGTCTGGCGTACCGCATCAACCAGCTGCTCAACATGTTCACCGGCACCCCCGAGGCGGACGAGAGCGGTCGGCTCTCCAGCCCGCCTGCGGCGCCTGCGCGCTGGGATGACGGCGGATCGAGCGCGAGCGACGGGGGCGCGAGCGGCGGGGGCGGCGGTGGCGAAGACGAGAACCCCGAACTCGCGGCGCAGCTCGCGGCCGAGCCCGAGGACGCCTACTACGCGCGCATCCACGCCGAGTACGTCGCGGCGAAGGAAGCCGCGGGCGAGAACGTCTCGAACATCCCCGCGGACAAGTTCGTGCAGCGCCTCAAGAGCAACGAGCAGGCGCTCATCAAGAAGCACGGCTGCCGGATGGTCCGCTTCCAGGTCCAGGTGAAAGGCACGCAGGTCAACCTGCAGCCCGTCATCATCCGCTGAGCGAGCTCGCAGCGGTCTCTGCCTCGAGGCGGAGCGCGAGGTGAGCGACGATCGAAGCGCGCGTCTCAGCGGAAGCTGGGCGCGCGCTTCTGCATGACGGCCATCACGGCCTCCATCTGGTTCGGCGAGCCCAGGAGCTTCAGCTGCTCGTCGGTCTCGAGCGCGAGCGCCCCGCGGATGTCGAGCGAAGGGCTGGCCTGATAGAGCCGCTTGACGGCGCGGATCGCGTCGGGCGACTTGCCCGCGAACTCGCGCGCCATCGCCATCGCCGCCTCCACGGCGTCCGGCACCACGCGCGTGCCGAGACCGAGCTGCACCGCCTCCTCGGCGCCCACGATGCGGCCGGTGAAGGTGAGCTCGCGCGCGACGTCGGGTCGGACCAGCGCGAGCAGCGTCTGGGTGGCGCTCATGTCCGGCACCAGCCCGTACTTGATCTCCATCACCGAGAGCTGCGCCTCGGGGCCGAGCAAGCGGATGTCGGCGCCCAGCGCGATCTGCAGGCCGCCGCCGAAGGCCGCCCCGTGCACCGCGCAGATCACCGGCACCGGCAGCTCCTGCCAGATCCAGCCGACCCGCTGCGCGAGGTTCGCGGGGCTCGCCGCGCCGCGCGCCAGAAGGAGTGCCCGCGTCTCCTCGGTGGCGGTCATGAAGAACTGCCAGTCGAGGCCCGCGCAGAACGCCTTGCCTTCCCCGCGCAGGACCACCGCGCGCACGCTGCGATCGGCCGCGATCTGCTCACCCGCCGCGACGATGCCTTCGAACATCGCGAGATCGAGGCCGTTGCGCTTGTCGGGTCGATCGAGGACGACCTCGGCGACGTGATCTCGGATCTCGATGCGGACGCGCTGTTCGGACATGCGCGCGAGCTTGCCGCATGCGTCGCGCGGCGAGAAGCCTCTACGACGAAACTCGAGACCGCACGATGACGCTACGATGACCCACGGCGCGCGGTTCCGAGCGAACACTCCAGCGCAGTGCCATCCGCCCCTTCTTCGGAGCTCGCCGCGACGACCCTTGCCGCGACGAGCCCTGTCGCGACGAACCCTGTCGCGACGAACCCTGTCGCGACGAACCCTGTCGCGACGAACCCTGCCGCGACGAACCCTGTCGCGCCTAACCACGCGCCGACGCTGAGCGAGGAGATCGTGCATGCGGCCACCCACGGGGTCGGTGCGCTCCTCTCGCTCGCTGCGCTGGTGTCCCTGACCGCACGCGCCGCCGTGCGGGGCGACGTCGCGTCGATCGTCGCGGCGATCGTCTTCGGCGTGAGCCTGACCGCGGTCTACGTCTCTTCGACCGTCTACCACGCCGTGCCCGCGCGCTTCGCTCGCGCCAAGTCGCTCCTGCGCATCCTCGATCACGCCGCGATCCACTTGTTGATCGCCGGCACCCTCACGCCCTTCGCCCTGTGCGCCGTCGGCGGCGTCTGGGGCTGCGGCATCCTCGCGATGAGCTGGCTCGTCGCGCTGATCGGGATCGTCGTCGAGAGCACCGAGCTCCGACACCGCGCCCGCCTGTCCATCTCGCTCTACGTCGGCTCGGGGTGGTTCGGCGCGGCGCTCTTGCCGTTCCTCTGGAGCACGGTGCCCTCGAGCTCGATCTGGCTGCTCGCCTCCGGCGGCGTCGCCTACACCGCCGGCGTGCCGTTCTTCCTCGCGCACACCCGGCGCTGGACGCACGCGCTCTGGCACGGGTTCGTCCTCGCCGGCAGCGCGCTGCACGTCGCGGCGATCGTCTCCGTCCTGTGAGCCGAGGCCGACCGATCAGAAGCGGGTGAGCGTCATCGTGACGGGGTAGTCGTACGTGGGGCCCGCGCTGCTGCTCGCGGCAACCACGCCGATCACGACGGCCACCACGACCAGCGCCGCGCCTCCCGCCGCGATGCCGGCGACCAGCCCGACGTCGACGCTCTCGGGCCGCGGCGCGCTGAGCGCGAGCGCGATGACGCCGCCGGCAGGAAGCCGCACCTCATGCTCGCGGCTCTGCCCATCGGCGAGCGCGAGCAGGTGGTGGTCGCCCGGATCGAGCGAGAAGGTCCGCTCCTCGCCTGGCGCGATCTCGCCCTGCGCGACGCCGTCGAGCCGAAGCACGAACGGGCGCTCGCCCACGCCGCGCACCGTCAGCCGTCCGATCGCGGCGCTCACGTCGTCGCACAGTGAGCGCGCCTCGGCCGCCCGCGCTTCGTCGAGCGCCGCCGACCGCAGCTGCGCCTCGCACACCTCGGAGGCCCGCACCATCGCGCCGAGCCCCCGCAGCGCCACGACGAGGTTGAACGCCGTCGCGGGGTGCGGCGCGAGCGCGAGCGATCGAGAGAGCGCCTCGTCCGCGTCGCGAAAGCGGCCCTCGTGCACCGCGCGGGTGCCGAGCTCGAAGAGCGAGCGCGCCTCTTCGATCGACGCGGCGGCAGGCGCGTCGTCCTGGGCGAGCGCGGGATGCACCAGCGCGAG
>CAYZQM010000001.1:1815-12708 GCA_964480175.1 uncultured Sandaracinaceae bacterium | reverse complement strand
GCCGAGGACGAGCCCGAGCCCGCGCGTCACTCCCAGCTCCACGTGCGCACGCCGGACCCCGTCTCCTCGGGCTCGCCACGCGCTCGCACCCGGCGACGCCTGCGACGTCGGCCGCTCGCCCGGGGCTCGTCCACCTCTTCGGTCAGCTCTCCGTCTTCGCTCGGGGCCTCGCCGTCCTCCGCCTCGAACTCGATGGCGTCGAGCTCGATCGCGGCGACGTCGTCCTCGTCGCTGGCGGGGGTGCTCGCGGTCATCGGCGGTGCGGGCTCGCGCGGCGCCCCGTCCGACGCGCGCAGGCCGCCAGCGAAGTACGCGACCATGCCGGTCGCGAGCAGCACCACCGCCGCGGCCGCCGCGATCACGATCGGGCTGAGGCTCGGCGGCGACGCGCTCGAGGCTGGGATCGGGGCGCCGGTCGGGATCGCGCGCTCGCTCGGGGCCACCGACGCCACCGGCGGGAGCGAGTCGTCGTCGCGTCCCTCCTTCAGCGCGTCGCGGAGCGCAGGCGGCAGGCTGATGTCCGCGCGGGTCGGCGCGTCGTCCTCGAGCACCCGCGAGAGCTCCTCGGCGCTGCGTCGTCGCTCCTCGGCGAACGTGCTCCGCATCAGCTCGCCGAGATCCACGGGATCCTCTTCGGCCCGGAGCGCCGCGTGGATCTGCGACAAGCGGGCGGCGACCGCGCGCGCCGTCGGAGGCCGCGCGCTAGGGTCCATCGCGGTGAGCTCGAACGAGAGCGCGACCAGCTCGGCCGGCAGATCGTCGCGGTCGTCGCCCGGGTCGGGCGGGCACTCCTCGGGATCGCGGCTCAGCGGCTCGCCGCGCAGCATCTCGATCAGCACGATGCCCAGCGAGAAGAGGTCGGCGCGGCGATCGATCTCCCTGCCCGTGCGCTGCTCGGGCGCCATGTAGGAGCGCTTGCCGACCAGCGCGCCGGGGCTGGTGATCTCGCGCCCTCTCGCCCGCGCGACGCCGAAGTCGGTCACGCGCGCCACGCCATCGAAGCCCACGAGCACGTTCGATGGAGACAGGTCGCGGTGCACCAGCTCCATGGCGCCGCCGCCGGGCGTCACCAGCTCGTGCGCCGCGTGCAGTCCCTCGGCGACCTGCCGCGCGATCTCGACGGCGATCTGCACCGGCAGCCCGACGCCGGAGCGCCGTATCACCTCTGCGAGCGACACCCCGTCGATCAGATCCATCAAGAGATAGGGGCCCTCGTCGTCCTCGCCTGCGTCGATCACCGAGACGACGTGCGCGTGGCGCACCAAGCCCGCGACCCGCCCCTCCTCCAAGAAGAGCGCGACCGCCTCGCCGTTCGCCGCGAGCTTGGGGAGCAAGCGCTTGCGCGCGTAGGCCCGGGCGAACGCGCCGTCCTGGGCGACGACGAGCTCGACCGAGCCCATGCCGCCCGAGGCCAAGTCGCGTATCCGGCGCAGCTGCCGCATCACGCGCACCATACCGCGCCGAGCGGGGCGGAGACATCACCCGATCTCGCGTGGTCTCAGGGCGCCCAGGCCCCGTCGACGAAGACCTCTCGCCCATCGAGCGCGACCGACTCGGTGATCGCGAACACGTCGACGTGGTGCTTGGTGTCCTTGCGCTTGAGCTGCGGCTTGTCGAAGACGCCGTGCTTGGCGCCGAGCGAGAGATGGATGCCGCACATGCGCTCGTAAGTGCCGATGTCGCTCACGCGACGGCTCGGCGTGAGCGCGCGGTTCATCCCGAAGCCGAGCTCGCGCACCCAGACCGGCTCGTCCGCCTCGATCTGCTCGAGCACCCGGAGGAACTCGTCGCTCGCGTCGATCGTGTCGATCACCTTGCCCGCCTCGATCAACAGCGTGATCGGGCGCTCGGGCACGTTCACCGAGAAGCTGCGATCCCCGAACACGAAGATGCGCACCTGCCCTCTGACCCGCTGGAGATCACGGGCCTCGGTGAAGACCTCGCCGATGGGGAACTGCCCGCCGACGTTGCTCATCCCGCGGTAGTCGCCGACGTTCAGCTTCGCGGGCTCGAGGCCTCCCGAGAACACCAGGGGCGCGCCCGCGCCGCTCTCGATCACCGCCCGCTCTGCCCGATCGATCCGCGCCTTCAGCGCCGCGCCGACCCCGCGGTAGTAGTCGGCGTCGTACGCGAGCGCATCGACGTACGCCGCGTGCTCGGCCATCGGCATGCGCCCCAAGTGCGGGTGCTCGATCACCTTCAGCCCTCGGCGAAACAGCTCCATCCGAATCCGCAGCGCGCCGAGCCGGAAGCTGCTCGACTGGATGAGCACCACCAAGTCCCCGGGCACGAGCGGCGCGAAGGCCGCGAGGATCGCCTCGGGATCGGTCGGATCGAACGCTCGATGGTCCGCGCGCGGCAGCGCACGACGGTAGGCGTCGGACAGCAAGCACGCGAGCGGGCTCTCCGAGTCCGCGACCACCACGGCGCGTCGTTCGGGCGCGAGCTCGATCGCGTGCGCGAGGATGCCCTCGACGTGCGCCGCGGCGATCGCGAGCACTACTGACCGAGGATCTTGTCGACCGCGGCCTTGGCCCGGCCGGCGACCAGCGCCTCGAGCAGCTCGCGCACCCGCGGGTGCTCGGCGAGCAAGCGCTCGATGCGGTGCCGCGCGAAGGTCACGGTGGTGAGGTCGGTCAGCGCCGTCACCGTTGCCGTGCGCGGGCCCTTCGTGAGCACCGAGACCTCGCCGAGGCACGCGCCGCGGCCCAGCTCGGCGAGCTGCACGCTCCCGCCCGGGGTCGCCGTCTCCACCCGCACCTTGCCCTCGAGCACGAGGAACATCGTGTCGCCCGGATCGCCCTGCTTGAGGATCATGTCGTCCGCGCCGAAGCGCATCACGAAGCCGCTCTCGATCAGGTCGCGCCTGCCGGCTTCGTCGAGCGACTTGAAGAGGTGCGAGCCGAGGACGATGGCCTCCATGTTTCGCTCGATGGCCGCTTGCTCCTCGTCGGAGAGCGCGCGCCCGCCCAGGGGGATCAGCGAAGGCCGGTGGCTCACGGGGCCGAGCCTACACGGGGCCGCGCTTGCAGCCACCCGATTCCGCTCCGCTCCCACGGATCGACATGGACGTCATGCCGCGCTCGGATCGAGTCGCTGCAGCCGTTCGAGGCGCCGCGCCGCGTCGGCGAGCTCCGTCTTCAGGGTCGCGCGCTGCGCCGGATCAGCGTGCTGGTGCCGCTCCAGGAACGCGCGGAAGTGGGCGGCCGCCTCGCCGTCGCCGCGCGCCTCTGCGATCCGGCCCAAGAGATAGCCGCCGTATCCCTCGCGCTGCGGGCTCGCGCCCAGCGCGCGCAAGACACCCGCGAGATCCTTCGTCGGCAGACCGTGCTCCAGCCGCAGGGCCGCAGCGTGGGCCCGGTAGAGGGGGCGACCTGCGGGGCTGGCCCAGCGGCTGGCGCGGCGCAGCGCATCGAGGGCTTGCTCGAGATCGCCCGCATGCTCGGCATGGGTGGCGACGGACCACCAGAAGAACGCCCGCTGCTCCGGCGGGGCGGCCCGCGCGGCCAGGCGGTCGGCCGCGGCGGCGGCGGCGTGATCGTCGAGCGCCGCGTGCGCCCGCGCGGCCTCGTGGTGCGCCAGCTCGGTGAGCACGCCGAACGGCAGCATGCGCCTCGCGATCTGCAGCGCGTCGGCCGCACGCCCCCGCGAGAGGCGCTCGACCGCCAGCGTTCGCAGGAGCAGCACCTGGGTCTCCGGATCGAGCTTGCTGGTGTCTCGGGCGCTCAGCGCATCACGAATGGAGCGGAGCCGCTGGGCTGCTTCCCCCGAATCGTCGGCCCTTTTCCCAGACTTGCCGGGCGGCGCGGACCGCGGCCCTCTGGGCGGTCGGGGAGGGTGTCCTGGTCGAGACACGCGATCGCGGGCCGAAGACATGGAAGGACCAAACTTAGCACAGCGCCCGATCCCGTCGAATCTGCAAGGAAGATCAACGGTTATCGAGATTCATCCACAGCTTTACCCAGGCTGGGGAGCGCGCCGTCGCCCCAGAAGAATCGCGTGAGATCGTCCTCGCGGCGCCGCGCGTCCGCCTCGCCGAGCTCCATGAGCTGCCGCGCGAACTCGCCATCGAAGAGCAGGTAGCTCACCAGATCCGCGTCGGCGCCCTGACCGAGGTCGAGCATCTTGAACAGCGAGCGACCGAGCACCCGACCGAAGCGCGCGTCGTGGGTCCGGAGATGATCGCCCGCCATGCGCCCGATGTTCTCCGACGGGTGGATCGCCATCGCGTGCACCCGGTGGCGCGGGGCGCGCTGGTCGGCCAGCGCCTTGGCGTTCATCTGCTCCACGAACTGCGGGCCGTAGAGCGCGCATCCGTCGTCGAGCATCCGGTTGGTGCGCTCGAGCTCGTAGAAGTCGGCGTTCACGTGATCGAGCAAGAACGCGTTGAGCACCTTGCCCAGGAGAAACGCCATGCCCGGCGCCACGCCGGGAGCAAAGGCAGGCAGCGCCGGCGTGTGGGGAGGCGTCGTGAGGCCGACGACCAGCACCCGGCGCGCCCCCAGCTGGAGCGCTGGAGACATCGGCGTGTTCAGCCGCAGTCCGCCGTCCACGAACAGATCGTCGTGCACCGCGACGGGCGGAAAGAGGATGGGTATCGCCGCCGATGCGAGCACGTGCTGAGGGCCGATGCGATCGGCCTTCACCGTCATCAGGGGCGGCAGCCGGGTGGGCAGCGGCATGTCGGGGGCGCGGTCGACGAAGCACCAAGGCCGCCCAGTCGCCACGTGGGTCGCGCTCACCGTGATCGCCTGCAGGTGACCGCGCCGAAGGTTCCGCGCCAGATCCATCCAGCGCACGTTCTCGGTCACGATACGAATCAACGGAGAGACGTCGAACAGGCCGGTCTTCTGTCGGCCTCCGAAGAGCACCCGCGGCAGCTTCGCGGCCTGGAGGAACCCGAAGCCCAGCACCTGGTCCAGCTCCAGCTCCGACCAGAGCTTGCTCAGGCGCGGGATCCCGCCGATCAGGTCGTGGCTCACCGAGCCGAGGAACGCGCCGTTGATGGCGCCCACGCTGGTGCCGCTGATCACGTCGATGCGGGGCACCCCGTGGCGCTTCGCGAGATCGCCGAAGAGGTAGCGCAGCACCCCGGCCTCGTACGCGCCGCGGGCGCCGCCGCCCGAGAGCACCAGTGCCGCGTGCCCTTGGTGCACGATGGGCGGTGGAATGCTCGCGGTGATCATCCACCGTCTCCCAGGGGATCGCGCACCGAGCGCACCACCGGGTGCTCTCGAAAGGCGTTCCTCAGCGCCTCGTCGCGGATCTCCTCCTCGCGCTGATCGAGCATCGCGCGAGCCCGATCCAGCACCCGACCTCGGCGCACGTCGTCTCCGAGGTGCGCGAACGCCCGCGCCAGCGCGAGCAGCACCCGCTCGCCGCGCTCCAGGGCCTTGGGCTCACGGGTGTCGTCCGTGATTCCGACCTGTCGGGCGAGGCGCTCGGCCGTGTCCTTCAGCTCGGGGGCATCCCGGTGGCGGAGGCTCTCGAGCACCTGCGCGGTCGCTTGCACCTCGTAGCCCAGGGTGCCCGCGGCTTTCGCGTCGGCCGCGGCCTTGCGGGCGGTGTCTTCGGCCTCGGTCCAGGCGCCGCGCGCCGCGAGCAGGCCCGCTCGCACCAGCCGCGCGTGCGCGAGATCGGCCCGATCGGCCAAGCGCGAGGCGATGCTCTCCGCCTCGGCCACGGCCTGCTCGGCGGCGGCGAGCGCCTCGTCGCGGCCCTCGGGGCGGCGCGCCAGCTGCTCGACCTGCAGCTCCGCGATCGCAGCGAGGGCGTCCGTGCGCCCCGGCTGATCGCCGACCGCCTCGAAGACCGTGAGCGCGTGGCTCAGGAACTCGAGCGCCCGCTCCGTCGCGCCCAGCTCGGCGTAGAGCTGCCCGATGTTCGACACCTTCCGGCCGAGGTGCAGCCGATCGCCCACGGCGCGATCGAGCACGATCGACGCGGTGATGCAGGCGATCGCGTCCTCCATCCGGCCCGCGCTCGCGAGGGAGACGCCGAGCGAGTTGAGCGCGAAGCCCGCCTGCCCTTGCATGTCCAGGCGCCGAAAGATCGCGTAGCCCTCGGCGGCTGCTTGCTGCGCCTCCTCGAGCTTGCCCCAGCGCCAGAGGAGGTTGGAGCGGTTCACCAGGATCATCCCGCGCGCGGGCAGGTGCTCTTCGGTGTTGCCCGCGCGGGCGAGCGCGCGCTCGAACGCGTCGAGCGCGCCGTCGAGATCGCCCTCGTCGCGGCGCAGGTGACCGAAGAGGCGCAAGCACTCGATCTCGGCTGCGCGATCGTCTTCCGCGATCGCCGCGTCCAGCGCGCGCTTGAGCATCGCCTCCACGCCGGCGAGGCGGCCCACGTCCAGATCGTGCCGCGCCAGGCGCGAGAGCGCGGTCGCGAGCATGCGCTCATCGCGCAGGCGCTCGGCCAGGTGCCGCATCGCCTCGAGCTCGATGCGCTGCTCGGTGCGCATCGAGAGGCTGCGGAGCACGTGCTCTCTCCGCTCGTGCAGCTCGAAGCGATCGGGGCTCGACTCGGGCAAGAGACTCAGCGCGCGTCCCCAGAAGCGGAGCGCCTCGCGGTTGGAGTAGGCCGCGCGCGCTCGCTCGCCCGCGCTCCGCCACGCCGCGGCGGCGAGCTTCGCTTCGCCCGCCAGCTCGTGGTGTCGCGCGATGCGCGCGGCGGGCACCCGACCGGGCCTGCTCTCCCAGTGCGCGCCGACCCGCCGGTGCATCCGCGCGCGATCGGCGGCGTCGGTGCCTTCGTACGCGACCTGCCGCACCACCATGCTCGCGAACGCGAGCACGCCCCCCGGTCGGATCTCGACGAGGCCGCGCTCCCCGAGCACGCCGAGCGCGGAGCTCGCGTCGTGACCGACGAGCAGATCGACCTCGTCCTCGTGCAGGCCCGCGCCGGCGACGGCGAGCCAGCGCAGCACGGTGCGCTCTCGCTCGTCGAGCTCCGCGATGCGTACGGAGATCACGTCCTCGATCGACGAGGGCAAGAGCAGCGCGGTGCCGGGCTTGCGCACGACCTTGCGCTCCTCGCCCTCGCCTTCGATGCGCAGCGTGCCGCGCTCCAGCAGCGCGTCGATCAGCTCGAGCAAGAAGAACGGGTTGCCGCCCGCGCGCTCGGTGATCGCCGCCAGGAGCTCGGTCGGCACCTGCGCGCCGAAGTGCGAGGTGACGAGCTGGCGTCGCGCGGTCTCGTCGAGCTCGCCGACATCCACGCGCAGCGCGCCCGCGAGCGCGGCCTCCACCTTCGAATCGGGGCGGGTGGAGAAGATCACGGCGATCGGCACCTCGAGCTCGCCCTGCACCAGGCGCGCGAGCATCTCGCGGCTCGGGGGATCCATGAACTGCACCGCGTCGACCCACACGACGAGCGGGCGCCGCCGCGCCAAGAGCGCGAGCAGGGTGCGCACGGCCGCGTAGAGGCGCTCGGTGCGATCGCCTCCGTCGCGCGCGTCGCTCTCGCTGGTGGCCGGTCCGAAGAGCGGCTCGAACGCTTCCAGCAAGCTGCGCCGCTTGCCGTCGCTCAAGCCCAGCGCGCTCAGCGCCCCGTCGAGCAGGGCGCGCGCCTGCTCGCCGCTCCCGACCCCGCTCACCTCGTGATCCGACGCGCTCCCGGTCGAGAGGCCCAGGGCCTCCGACACGATCTCCGCGAGCGCCGCGTAGGGCACGTCGCTCACCCCGAAGGCGCACTCGGCGCGCACCACCTGTGGGCTCGGCTCGAGCTCTGCGAGGGCGCGGCTCACGAGCGCGGTCTTGCCGACCCCGAGCTCTCCGACGACCGCGATCCACGCGCCGTGACCCGTGGCCACGATCTCTTGCCAGATCCCGGTCAGCGACTCGCGCTCGGCGGCGCGCCCGACGAGGCCGATCGAGCGGTCTTCCGCCTTCTTCGCGAGGTGCTTGGCGCCGTGGGCGCCGCGCAGCGGCCAGCCGCGCAGGCTCTTCTGCGCGCCGTCGCTCTCGATGCGCACCTCGCGCGCGGACTCGTCGAATGCGAAGGCCCGGCGCGCCAAGCGATAGACCTCGCCGCTCGTGAGCACGCCCCCGGCGTCCGCGGCGCGCGCGAGCTCGCGCGCGACGTTGAGCACCGCGCCCTCGGGCTCCCAGCGCGGCCGTCGATCGGGGCTTCGGATGCTGGTCACGCTGCCGCGCGAGATCCCGATCGACGCGCTGAGCGGCTGGATCGCGTCGGCTGCCAGGCCGACCAGGGCCTCGTGGATGTCGAGCGCCATGCGGCTCGCGTGCAACGGATCGTCCACCGTCGAGCGACCCAAGCCCAAGAGCAGGTTGAACGACGGAGTGCCCGGCGAGAGCGGCGGCCGATCGAGGATCGCACCGTACTTGAAGGCGATCTCCTCGATCATCTGCAGCGCCTGGTCGGACGACACGTCGCGCGTCGCGAAGCCCGGGGTCGTCCCCTGCGCATCACGAAAGAAACCGGTCACGACCAGCACGTGCCGTCGCTCGCGGATCTCGCGCTGGGGGTGGCCCGCGCCGGGCACGGAGAGCACCGTCGCCTGCGCGGCGATCGGGACCTCCTTGGCCCCGGAGACCTCCGGGCTGGTGAGCTCGCGGGGCGCGACCTCGCTCAGGAAGCGCTCGAGCAGCTCCAGATCGGGCGGCTCCTCCTGCGCGTGAAGGTATCGAGAGAGAGCCCCCGCGAGCGAGCGACAGGTCTGATACCGCTCCTCGCGATCGTGGGCGAGGCTGCGCATCACGATCTGATCGAGCTCGGGGGGCACCGAGCCGTCGACCGAGCGCGGCGAGGTGACCCGACCTGCGCGCACCTCCTCGAGCACCTCCATGCCCTGCAGGCCGGGGTACATCGCGCGCCCCATCAAGAGCTCGGCGAGCATCACGCCGACGGCGTACACGTCGCTCCGCCGGTCGACCCGCTGCCCCTTCGCTTGCTCGGGCGACATGTAGCCGAACTTGCCCTTGATGACCCCGGTCTCCTCCGAGATCATCCGGGCCCGCGCGATGCCGAAGTCGGCGATCTTCACCGCGCCGTCGTACGAGACGAGCACGTTCTGCGGCGAGACGTCGCGGTGGACGATGTCCATCGGGGTGCCGCTCTCGTCCTTGCGGTTGTGCGCGTAGTCGAGGCCCTTGGCGACCTCGAGCGTGATGAGGGCCGCGAGGTTGGGGGAGAGGCGCAGGTTCGCGCGGCGCGCCGCGGTGAGCAGGCGCCCGAGGTCCATCCCGTCGACGTACTCCATCGCCAGGAGGAACTCTTCCTTGGGTCCGTCGCCCGAGCGGATCTCGCTCTTGACCTGCTCGAACGCGTACACCTGCACGATGTTCGGGTGGTTCAGCCGCATCGCGAGCTTCGCCTCGTCCACGAACATCGCGAGGAACTTCGGGCTGCGGGCGAAGGCGGGCAGCACCCGCTTGACCACGAGCACCTTCTCGAGCCCTTCGGCGCCCGTCATCTTCGCGAGGAAGACCTCGGCCATCCCGCCCGCGCCGAGGCGGCGCACGATGCGGTAGCGCCCGAGGATCGAGGGCGGCGGGAGCTCGGAAGACACGCGGCCGCGAGTCTACCTGCCTTTGGCGGCGGTCAGGCCGGTCAAATGGCCCTCACGTCACGATCGGCGAACGAAGCTCGACGTGCCCGCGAGCACCTCGTGCGTCGGTCCCGGGCGCTCACGTCCGCGCGTCGGCGACTCGATCCCGGAGACGAACACGTGCTCTGCGCGCGCGCTGTGGGCGTCGAGCTCCACGATCAGAAAGCCGCGCGAGCTCTGCTCGGTGAAGCGGTGCTGCGGTCCTTCGCGGAGGATCCGCTCCTCCTCGAACGGTGCGTCCCGCGGATCGAGGTTCGGCGACGAGATCGCTGGCGTGCCGAGCTCGACCCCGAGCGATCCGTTCCCGGTGATCGGGTCGTACCCGCGCGCGGGATCGCGAGGCAGCTCGCTCGCCCAGCTCGCGTGGCTGTCGCCGGCGAGCGCGAGGAACGTCGAGCGTGGCCCCGCCGCGAGCGCCGCGAGGATGCGATCGCGCTGCGCTGGATAGCCCTCCCACGCGTCCCACGCCGCGATCTCGGCGTGGTGCGCGAAGAGCACCTGCTGCGCCACGATCCGATAGCGCACGTCGTCGCGCCCCAGCTCATCGAGCAACCACGCTTCCTGCTCGGGGGAGATCATCTGGCGGCTCGGATCGCGCCGCTCGAGCTCGTCGAAGGGCTGGTAGCTCCGCCCGTCCATGCGGCTGTCGAGCAGCACGAGGCGCGCGAGCGAGCCGAACGAGAGCGCGCGGTAGATCCGGTTGGGGGCGGCCGGATCGCGCCGCATCGGGGTCCACTCGAAGAACGCGCGCCGCGCCGCCTCCCGCCGATCGGCGTAGGTGCCGAGCGCGGGATCGTGGAAGTAGGAGCCCTCCTCGAACGCGTCGTTCACGAACTCGTGATCGTCCCAGAGCGCGCAGATGGGATGCGCGCCCCGCAGGTCTTGGGCTTCGTCCTCGCTGCGGTACTGCGCGTGGCGGCGCCGGTAGTCCTCGAGCGTGCGGCACGCGTGCGGAGGATCGTAGGCCCTGCGCGAGCCGTACTCGTTCGTCGCGAACTCGTAGATCGCGTCGCCGAGGTGCAGGACCAGATCGAGCTCGCGCTCGGCGAGGAAGCGGTAGCCGTGCAGCCACCCGTGGGCGAGGGAAGCGCACGAGGCGACCCCGATGCGCAGCCTGCTCGGATCCGCGGGCAGGGTGCGCGAGCGACCGATGCGGGACTGCACGACGCCATCGACGGTGTCGACCTCGAACGCGTAGAACACCTGCTCGCCAGCGGGCAGTCCGTCGACCTCGACGTGCGCCGTGTAGTCGCGCTCGGGATCGGCGTCGACCTCGCCGCTCGCGAGCAGCGTGTCGAAGCCCTGATCGCGGGCCACCATCCACCGCA
>CAYZQM010000001.1:0-1805 GCA_964480175.1 uncultured Sandaracinaceae bacterium | reverse complement strand
CAACGTCGCCAGCCAGTACAAAGACGCCGAGGCCTGGACCATCCACCGCAAGCGCGCCCCATCGGGCACGCCGCTCAAGCGCGTCCAGAGGACGAGGCCGCTCGTGGTCGGATCGCCCGACGCGACGCCGTGGGCGAAGCGCGCCGAAGCGGGCACGGGTCCGCAGCCCGAGGCCAAGCGCGACAGACCCGCTGCGGAGATCGACGCCGCCACCCCGCGGAGCAGCGACCTTCGTCCGAGCGGCGCTCGCGCGTTCGACACGCGCTCGTTGTGTCCAGGCGGGCGCGCGCTGTCGAGCCGCGAGCGTGGGTCCGTCCGGTGACGCGCGTCAGACGGAGCGGTAGTCGACCTTGAAGCCCTGCGCGACGTACTGCTGAAAGCGCTGCACGTAGCCCTGCTGCTCGGCGTCGTCGCCGCTGCCGTCCGGGGGGAACTGCTTCCACGCGCGCCGCGCCGCGAGGTAGTCCATCCCGATCGACTGGAAGTCCGGATAGCGCTGCTGCAGCGCCTGCACGATCGGCTTGGCCCATCCCCACGCGCGCCCCGCGTCGAAGTACTGCGCGCTGTACGCGGCCAGCGCGATGCGCAGCGCGCCGACGAGGTTCCAGGCGTTGGGCTCTTGCGTCTGCGCCCAGCGCAAGCGCTCCTCGGCCGAGGCGGTGTCGTTGACCTGCCACATCGTGGAGAGAAAGCGCCGCGCCTTGTCGGCCGGCTCGTCCACCCAGCTGGTGCCACCGTCGACCGAGGCGCACGCGTGCGCGCACCAGGTCTTGAGCGGCTCGGGGTGGGTCGGTGGCGCCATCCCGCGGCCGGCCTGCTCGTTCTTCTCTTCCTCGGCCTCCATCTTGTTCATGAAGACCTGCCACGCGATCACGCCGCTCAGCACGACGACGAACGAGCAGACCATCGACACGATCATCCACCACGGCAGCTGGGTCAGCATCTCCATGGCCCGGCAGGGTAGGCCACCGGCGCGCGTCGACTCAAGCCAGGGCGCGCCTCACGGGCGGGCTGCGCGCCGGAGCGCCGAGACCAGCGCACCGAGGCCTTCACTCAGCAGAGGTTTGTCTCGCTCGATCCCCGCGCCTGCGACCGTGTAGCCCAGCGCGACTTTGCCCGCGCCGTCGAGCGAGAGCGTCACCGTCGCTTCGGCGTCGTCGGACGCGCGGAGGCGCAGCGTCAGCGCGCGCTCCGTCGCATCCATCGCGACGAGTGCCAGCGCGCCGAAGGGGGCGGAGCGCCCCAGGTGCGTCGCGGCCGCGGCGAGGGCAGGTGTCAGCGGTTCGAGGTGGGCGAGCGGAGCGATGGGCCCCTGTGCGGCGAGCTGCGTCGCGAGCCACCCGGTCGGTGTCGCGTCGCTGGACAGCACCTCGAGGGCGAAGCGCGCGTAGCGAAAGCGACCCGTCGTCCCCAGGCGAACCTCGCTCGTCTCGCTCCCGCACCGCACGACGATCCGCGCGGCCTCGAGTCCCTCGCGGTGCGACTCGAGCGAGATCCCATCGCGCTCGGCGGCCACTGCGAGCGCTCGCAGCACGGGCGCGGCCGCGAGCGCGGTCCAGCGCGCCGCACCTTCGATCCGATCGAGCGTCTCGAGGTGCACCGGCTGGATCGCGGCGTCGCCCTGCTCGCGCAGGTAGTCGGCGTAGATGCCCGTGCAGTGCGCATCGAACACGCAGGTGCCGTAGCGATCGGGCTTCACTTTGTCGCGCCGCTTCGTGGCGTACTTGTCCCAAGGCGCGCTCGGCGCATCGCCTCCGTCGATCGCGATCGTCTCGGTGGGCTCACCGTCGTGGTGGATGCGGTCG